>JBJXFS010000194.1:0-92971 GCA_046155625.1 Verrucomicrobiales bacterium
CCCCTCACCCCTTACCCCTTGCCCCTTACCCCTTGCCCCTCACCCCTTACCCCTTGCCCCTTACCCCTTGCCCCTTACCCCGGCGGCGACACGCTGGAGAGGTCGGGTTCGTTGCCGGAGATCGGGCGTTCGGGGCGGGTGTGGAGGACATAGAGGTCGAGGACGACGAGGACGCGGGCGAGCCATTCCCGCGAGCGCGCCTTGAACGAGTGGCGCAGGGGAATGGGGTCGGCGGGCACGCCGATGGAGGAAAGTCCGAGTCGATCAGCGATGAAGAGGGCGCGGGGGACGTGCCAGGCGTCGGAAACGATGGCGCAGCGTTTCACGCGATAGGCATCCCTGAGGCGCTGAACGGAATCCAACGTGCGCACACCGTCGGCGTCGAGCACGATCGCGGAGTCCGGGACGCCGAGAGCCATCAGCGCCGCCCGCATATCCCTGGGTTCGTTGTAGTAACGTCCATCCGAGGCGCCAGAAACGAGCAGGATCCGCGTTTTTCCGGCGGCATGCAGTGCGGCGGCTGCCTTCATGCGCTGTTGAAAATGCTGGTTGGGGCTGCCGTCCGGGCGACGCGCCGATGTGCCGAGGACCAACGCCACTGGAACCGCGGGCAAGCCCGCGCTCGTGGGGGCATGGAGACGACCGCGCGATTCGGTGAGCACCCACGCATTCGACCCGAAGATCAGCGCCGCTGGGATCGCGAGGGCAATCGCGAGCCAGCGCCTTCCGCGGAACCGCCGAGGTCGCGAGGTGCAGAGCGCACGAGCCGCCCGAGCCGGAGCGGGTGATGGCACGGAGGCAGCAGGCTTGGAGGCAGCAGGCTTGGAGGCAGCAGGTTCAGGCCATGGCATAGGGCAGTTACTACGTGCCGACGGCCCCGATTCATGCAGGAAAACCAATGATTTTTTTACTCCCCTGCGCTGGGCGGATTACGATTCCGTCCGGGGTTTCGGTTCCGGGCCGGGCGGCTCCGCCGAGACCAATCCGGTCATGGTCAGCAGCGGAAGCACGTAAAACCGCCCTTCGTCGTCATACGCGGTGGCGTACGACCCCTTGGGTGGGAGGGAAATGTCATCGGGGTGAGGGACGCGGTACTCGCGACCGATGGCCAGCCTAAGAACAAAGGGCAACCCGCTTTCGACCGCCGCCTTTATTTGGGCGCGACGCCGTACTGTTCCAGCGTGCGAAGGGCTCTTGTCGCGGTGGGGAGACTGACCGCCAGCGCCTTTGTCCCTCCGCGGTCAGGCTGGCCCGTGGTTCCCAGATGAGAGGATCATTCAACGCTCCAGACTTCCTCGAAGATCAATCCGGTAAAGCCATGGATTTTGTAGGCAGGTTACTTGTGCGGTCACAAGCGGGGCGAGAACGTGCTCGTGGCTATGGCGGCATCAGCCCGCCACCCGCACTGAAGCAGCCCCTCCAAAGCCGTGCCCAAACCCGCCGTGACCAGCAGATTCATCGCAACGTAAATCGGGCTCTGAGGAAGCTTTGAGGGATGACTGGAGACACGGGCTGGGCGGTACGCCAGGTGGCGATGGCCGTGCCGTTCCCCTGGTCGACTTCAGAGACGGGCACGGCGTCGGCGGTCCAGGTGACCAGGTCGGCGGATGATTCGACGACGAGGGCCACGCTGGAGTCGGCGGTGACATGGCGTGGCACATCCAGGGCGGCATAAATCACGCCGCCGATGTCGATGAGGCGCAGGACCGTGGGGGCGGGGTCGGGTCGATCGGGGCGGGTGCCGGTGGCGAATTCACCGAAATTGTTTAACCCATCCCCATCGGGATCGGCCAAGTCATCCACGATGCTAAAGGAGGATTTCCAGGCGGCGTAGGATGAGGGGGTCGTTTCCGCCTCGCCGGGGGAGCCATGAATGGCGGAACTGGCGCGCCAACTGGCGGGCAAATTGTGATCCGGATTGGCCGCGGGGGCGATCAACACCAACGAGAACCCGGTGCCGTTGGCCGATCCCGGCCAGGGGGTGGAGTCGTTAAACGTGAAGTCGCGGATGACCCCGGTGCGGGAACTGGTGAGGACCAGGCGTTCACCCGCATTGCTGAGGTTGCCGGTGTAAACACCGGCGGGGATTCGGCCGGAGTACCGCAGGGAAAAGGCGTCCACTCGTTTGGCGAGGACGAGGCGAGCCCCCGGAGCCAACAGGGTGTTGTCCGGAAACGCGTAGGTGAGGCCGACTTCGAAGCGGACGCCAGTCAAGTCGATCGTTTTTGTCCCGATGTTCTGAAGCTCGATGAATTCGTAGTCATCGCGATTGGCGCTGAGGGCGATTTCCTCTGCGTCCACGGGTTCGGCTGGGCGGTAGTGGAATTCGGAGATGACCAGGTTGTCGGCGCTGGCGGGCACGGAATCGATGCTGAAGAACGCTTGATTGAGCGCGCTCCATTCGCCGGTGCTGGTATTGAACGAGCGGGCGCTGAGCAGGGTCGGCGTGGTGAACTGGATGGGCTGGCTGACATTGGACCCACCGGCGCTGACTTCGCCGCGCAGAAACATGTCCATGCGCACGTCGGTGCTGTTGGAGAAGCCCTGGTGCACCTCGACGGCGATGGTGTTCACGCCCGCCTGAAACGTCCCGACAGGCAGGAAAAAATCTTTCCAGGCTGTCTCGTTAGAAACATTGGTTCCGGAGAAAAAGTCGTAGGCCGCGCCAGAGGGCAGCCCGGCGGTCCGGACCGCCTCGACCCCGTTGATGTAGACGGCGGCTTCGTCGTCGTATTTGAGCCGCAGCAGGAAGCGGACGAAGTCGGTGGGACTCGGGATGGTCACGGAGGTGCGGAAGTAGGTGGTGGCGAACCGGGCGGTGGTCGGGCCACCGGGCACGGTGGTGCCCGCGCCTTCACCGTCAGCACCATAGCCGAGTGATGACGGGCCGGAGGGCCACGAGGCGTCGTCGAACGCGGTCGTCCGCCACGCCGTTCCCTGGTTGCTGCCGTCGGCGAGGTATTTCCACGTGTGGCCGGTATTCATGTACGTGGCGGGCACCGGGCCGCCGCCATCAAATGAGGCGACGACGGAGGCGGGATTGGGTGTCCCTCCGAGCTGGCGAGGGTCGGTGCCGTTCAGCGTGTAGTAAATGCGATCGGCATTGGTCGACAGGGTGACGGGCGTGTCCGGGCTGACCGAGCCTCCGTGGCGGCTGAAGGCCGGGGCATCCGTTTCGGGATAGAGGCCGGCCCCTTTCAGCACGGCCAGGAGCGAAGTCGTGCGGGTGGCGAGGAAATTGTTACGGACATTGTTGTAGGCGCTTTCCCACTGGGTGATGGTGCGCAATGTTCCGTGCTGATCGCCCCAGCGCGCGAGTTCCGGGATGAGGAAGCTGCGGTGATCGCGCGTGATGGTGGCGTAGCGGTCGAGGCACGGTTGGGGCGCGAGGGTGCCGCCGTTGAACAACGCGCGGTGGGCGCGGTCGGCGAACCGCACGCGGTATTCCAGACTGTGGCGCAGGTATTGCTGGGGTGCGCAGGCGCCACCGAAGTCGCCGGTCTTGTCATTGGTCGAATTGAGGAGCAACGTCCACTCGCTGTCCCACACGAACCAGTGCATGCCCGCGCTGCGACGAACCCCAGTCAGGGGCGGCGGATCAAGCACGTCGCGCTCGCGGCCATTGTACCAGTTCCGTTGCGGCCAATCGGCGTTGCCGGTATACCAATTGACTAAGAGATAGTCGATGAAGTTATCGACGTTGATATACGACGCCCAAGCCGGGTTGGGCGTCCCGTCTGGATGGCGTCCCTGAGCGCGCATGTAGGCCGCGGTGCGGGCGGATTCGCTGAGGGCGGGTGTAATGTCGTCGGCCAGGCTGATGAGCGTGTTCCACGGTACGGTGCTGCCCTCGTTGGTGGCGGTGCCAAAATTGATCCCGTCCCACAAGTCCTTGTCGGCACCAAAGTAACTGGCGCCAAAGCCCGAGTCGGGGCGCTCGACAACATTGTAGACGCCCCAATAGACGCCGTTGATAAAAGCGTGCACGTAACGCCCGTGGGGAGCCGGAATGCCGATATCCAAGGCGGTCTGGCGCGAGAATTGATCGCGGGCGTACTGGACGTCGGTGCGATTATCCCATTGGTAACCGTCGTTCGACTCCATGCGCATGATCAGGGTGTCGAACTCACGGGCGGCCGAGGGACCGAAGAGCGGATAACGCAGCTTGGTCGGGCCGTACTTTCCTTTGAAGAGGACGCGGAATGACTTTTTCAGCGTGAGACCGAAGCTTCGAAACGCGCCACCCTGGATGCGCAGACCGCAGTTTTGCTGAAAATCCAAGCGGCCATCGGGAGCCTTGGGATCGATCATTTCGAGCGAGACTCCACGTTCCCAGGCCTCGCCGCTGCCATTGGGGTTGGCGTAGATGCCGTTTCCACCGAACATGTCGGCCTGGTCGCAGACAATCGACCACGTCGGGATGGTCTTCAGATCGTCGCGGATGGTCCCGTTGTGAAGCGAAGTGACCCGCGGGTCCATGCCGTAGTCGGGTGACTGCGTGCCCCAGGAGGCAGGCAGGCCCCAGGTCGAGCGCGTCGTGGCCGCGGTCTGAGTGACGACGTCATCGACGAAGAAGTACGTGTGGGTGTCGACGTTGGTCGGCCGGTGACCGGCCTTGTAGGCGATGGCGCGGACCGGCATGGTTCGGTTGATGGTGATGGGCCCGGTGTACAGGGTGCCAGCGGTTTCGCTGGGCCAGGTGCCATTGGTGGTGTAGCGGATGGTGGCGCCCGGAGTGGCGGTGGTCATTTCGAGCGTCTGCGGGGACGAGTAATACCCGCGGTTCACGCTGAATTTCGTGTCTTCGACAAATCCCTCGAACCCAGAGCCGTTGGCCGTCCCGGGGGTCGGCGTGGCAAAAAACCCCGGCTGGGGCGGGGTGGTGAGCATGCCGAATGAAACGCCCTCACGCTGGGACGGGTAAGCGTTGCCGCCGAGCCCGAACTCCGAGACGATGGTTATGCCATCGGGTTTGACCAACGCCAGATATTCCCCCGCGGAGGCCAGACTGAAGTTCGTGTGTAGTTCCGTGCCGGTCCGCGCCTTTCCCGAGGCAAACACGATCCGGTAGGCGCCGGAGGCCAGGGTCCCCGCCGGGAAGGACCATTTTTGCAGGTCATCCGGATCATCAGTGAGAAAATAACCGGCGAGATTGGCCGGGCTGCCGCTGGGGTTGTAAATTTCGATCCAGTCGGACGGATCGTCGTCGGCATCGACGAGCGCATCGCCGTCATTGTCTGCCATGAACTCGCTGATCACCGGGACCCCGGGAATCACCACACTGACCGTAGTCTCCTCCGTCACCGAGCCATTCGGATTCGTCGCCCTCAAGCCGTAGGTGCGGGTCGCGGACGGGCTGACCGTCTGGGTGTCGCCGGTCACGACCACCCCGTCGAGCTCGATACTCGAGGCATTGGCGACCGACCAATTGAGCACGCTCGACTCGCCGGGTCCGATGATGGGGGGCGTGGCGTTGAAGTTTCGAATGATCGGCTGATGGGTGACGACAACGGTGGTGGTCTGGTTGGCGTCCGTCAGGGGATGAGTGGCGGACAAGGTGTAGGCGGTCGTGTTCGCCGGACCGGGAGTGAGGGCAAAACTTCCCACGCCATTGGCGGTGAAAGGCATCACATTTCCGATGCCATTGATGGAGGCCGCGGTTGTCCCCGAGGCCAGCTCCCATGACAGCGTGACCGGTTCCCCGGGGAAAACGAGCGGCTTGTCCGCCCGAAAGTCCTTGATGACTTGAACCGGAACCCCGAAGAGCTCGAGTTCGTTGATCTGGAGGAGGGCGTTGCCGTTGGTCTGAACGCGATAACGAAACCAGGACCACGGTTGCGGCGTCGGGAAATCGGCGCCATTGCCGTTAAATTGCAGCACTTCGAGCCGCTGAGAGAACGGCGAGGCGCCGGTGGTCCACCCGTAGATCACGGTCCAGTTGGTGCCGTCGTTGGATCCCTCGATGTACCACCGCGTCGGATCGCGCTCGGCCACGTCGTTGCCAGCAGCCAGCGTGAAATGCGTCAGAACGTAGGGCCGGTTAAATTGCACCGCGATGCTCTGAGGTGGGCCGTCGCAGCACCACTTGTCGTCTCCCGCGCCCACTTTGTTGTCGAAGATGTTGTAGGCGCCCTCGGCGGACCACGTGTTCTCGCTGGTGGCGGAAATGCTCGTCCAGTTCCAATTCGTCATGGCCCCGTCGACGCCGTTGTTATCGGGATCCGTCAGGTCCCCGCCAATCAGAGCCCCCGTACCAGCGCCGCGCACCGTGAAGGCCCCCGCGGAATCGGACAAAAGGCAGTGGCCGGCAACGGCCATGAGGAAAAGGATATATCGAGACATGGATCGGGGGTCGTCGGCCCCGGCTGAAGCCGACATGCCCTATCATCCTCGGTTCAAACCCTCCGCACAAGTCCCGGAATCGGGGGGCGGGAGCGATGGGTGTTTTCACCCATGATGGCAACTGGCCAAGAACAATGAACTTGTTGAGTTTGCTGTTCTAACGAGAGCCGCGGGCATTGGGACTGCCGCTGGAATTCCTCTCCGCACCCTTGATCAACCCTCGGCCGGTTCCGCGAGTTTTTGGTGCAGGAAGGTGAAGGCGAGCGCCTGCATGTGGGCGGCCTGGGCGTTGTCCGCGGCGCCGCCGTGTCCGCCTTCGATATTCTCGTAGTAGAGGACCGGGTGTCCCTGGGATTCCATGAGGGCCATCATTTTGCGGGCGTGGCCCGGGTGGACTCGGTCGTCGCGGGTTGAGGTGGTGAAGAGGACGGCGGGGTACTTCTGATCAGGCCGAACGTTGTGGTACGGGGAAAATTTCCGAATGAACTCCCATTCCTCGGGTTTGTCGGGGTTGCCGTATTCGGCCATCCAGGAGGCGCCGGCGAGGAGGCGGTTGTAGCGGCGCATGTCGAGAAGCGGGACCTGACAGACGGCGGCGTGGAACAGGTCGGGGAAAAGTGTGACCATGTTACCGACGAGCAGGCCGCCATTCGAGCCCCCTTGGACGCCGAGGTGGCGGGGCGACGTGATATTGCGGGCGATGAGATCGCGGGCCACCGCCGCGAAGTCTTCGTAGGCGCGGAGGCGGCTGGCTTTGAGCGCGGCCTGATGCCAGCGCGGGCCGTATTCGCCGCCCCCGCGGATGTTGGCAACAACGTACACGCCGCCGCGCGTGGTCCACGCCTGGCCGACACCCGCGTTGTAGCTCGGCTGCAGGGAGATTTCGAAACCGCCGTACCCGTAGAGCAGCGTCGGGTTCCGCCCATTGGCGACGATGGCTTCGCGGGCGACCATGAAATACGGCACTCGAGTTCCGTCGGCGCTGGTGGCGAAGTGCTGGGAAATGCGCAATCCCGTCGCATCGAAAAACGCCGGCAGCGACTTGAGCGGTTCGGGGGGCTGGCCGATCTCGCCCAGCGACAGGGTGGTTGGAGTGAGATAGTCGGTGGCGGTGAGGAAATAGGCGTTCGATTCATCCGGATCGACCGCCGACAAGCCGACGGTGCCAATGGGCGGCGCGCCGGGCAGCGGCTTGGCGGTCCAGTCGCCGCTGCGCAAGTCAATGACCGAGAGTCGGTTCTTGACGTCCTCGAGGACGTTCAGATACAAATAATCGCGGGTAAACCCATTCGCGGCGAGCGACGTGTTGGGCGTCGGCTCGAACACGACGTGGAAGTCGCGTCCCCCGGCCATGAAGTCATCGAAGCGAATGACGAGCAGAGACCCCGCGGCGTAAGTGCGATCGGCGGTGGTCCAGTTGTCGCGGAGTTCCACGGTCATCCACTCGCGAAAGACACGGGTGTCGGCGGAATGGGGCACGTCGATTTTGGTCGGCTGGAAACCGGCGTCGAGCAGGTAGAGTTCTGAGTTGTAGAAGGCGATGGCGCGGCGGACGAAGTTTCTCTCGAATCCCGGGGAATCGGAATGGGTCGCCGACACTGACATGTCGGTCGGGCGTCCTTCGAAGAGGACGCGGGCCGAGTCCAGCGGGGTCCCGCGTTTCCAGAGTTTGCAGAGACGCGGATAGCCGGAATCGGTCAGGCTGCCCGGCCCAAAGTCAGTCTGCACAAAGACGTGGTCGCGATCGACCCAGTCCAGGCTGCCCTTGGCTTCCGGAAGCGTGAACCCGTCGGCCACGAAACTCCGGGTGGTCAGATCGAACTCGCGGACGACTTCCGCGTCCGCGCCGCCCCGCGACAGGCTGACCAGAGCGCGGTCATAGTCCGGACGAAGGAGCGTGGCGCCCCCCCAGACCCAGTTTTCCTTCTCGGCCTGGCCCAGCGCGTCGAGGTCAAGCAGCACATCCCAGGCGGGAGTGGCTTTGCGGTATTCTTCGAGGGTGGTGCGGCGCCAGAGGCCTCGGGGGTTTTTCTTGTCGCGCCAGAAATTGTAATAGAACTCCCCGTGTTTGACGACGCCGGGAATGCGCGCGTCGGAATCGAGGATGGCGAGCAGGTCGGACCGGAGTTTTTCGAAGTTTGGATCGGATTCCAGGGCCGCCTGGCTCCTTTGGTTGCGCTCGCGCACCCAGTTGAGTGCTTTTTCCCCCGTCACGTCCTCGAGCCACTGCCAGGGGTCCTCAGGCGTGGAGGCCGTGGCGTCGACGGGGGTTGGGGACGGCTCTTGCGCCGAGCCCGGGGAAGATCCAAGTGCCACCATAGCCCAGCAGCAGAGCATCCATCCGACCGGACGCCAGCAGGATCGGAAAACGCGGCGCAGGCTGCGGGTGGCCGCCTGGCTTGAATCATCGATACGGGACATGGCTCGGCACCCTGTCCCGAGATCCACCCCATGAAACAAGAATATGCGGCGCGGCATGAGGGAGTCTCCCCGGGTGGATGGCGTGTTAAAATGCCAGGCATTAACCGTCAACCCCCAGTCGTCTCGGCATTCCCGTGCCAATGCAGGTGTTTCCGAAGGTCCTGCAGGTCGTTCTGGAGTTTTTCCATATCTCATCCTTCATCGGCGGGGGAACGACACTCCAAGCGAGGAGGAACTCCGCTCACCACACCCCCACCGACTAGGAGCCCAAGAGGTCTCGTCCCACTTCCAATCGCAAGCCTTCCGCATGGGGGAGGAGGCGAAATGGTCATTGAAGCCTTGGAGAGGCGCGGGATGGTGGCGGCTTGAACGACCGCACAAGCACCGAGGTATTGGCAACCGACGAACCGCGCACGCTGGGTGATGCCGCTCGGCGGGCGTCGGAGCGGCTCCTGGCCGGGGACGTCGTCGCGCTGCCGACCGAGACGGTGTATGGCTTGGCGGCCAATGCGCTGGACGCCGAGGCCGTTGCCAAGGTGTTTGCGGTGAAGGAGCGGCCGGCCTTCGACCCGTTGATCGTGCACGTCCGCAATCTGGATGCGGTTCGCGAGATTGCCGACGTTCCATCGGAAATCGAAGACACGGTGATCAAGCTGGCCAACGCGTTTTGGCCGGGACCGCTTACCCTGCTCCTGCCCAAAAAACCCGTGGTCCCGGATCTGGTGACCAGCGGGTTGCCTACAGTGGCGATGCGGGTCCCGGCGCATCCGGTTTTCCGGCGCGTGCTCAAGGAATGTCGTGTGCCATTGGCGGCTCCGAGCGCGAACCGGTTTGGCCGGATCAGCCCGACCACTGCCGCTGCTGTGGAAAAGGAGCTCGGCGGGCGCATTCCACTGATCCTCGACGGCGGTGCCTGCGCCGAGGGATTGGAGTCGACCATTCTGCGGATCACGCGACCCGCGGGCACGCCGAAGCCGGTGCTCGAAGTGGTGCGAAGCGGGCCGATCACGCGCGAGATGCTCAAGGCATTTGGCGTGGTGAAGAAAGCCTCGAGCGACGCCAGTCCCGATGCCCCGGGCCAGCTGGCCAGTCATTACGCACCGGCCACACCGGTGCGACTGCTCGAACCGGGCGAGACGTTCGAGCCACAATCGGGCCGGCGATACGGCCTGCTTTCGCTCGACGGCCAGCCGCGCAACCTGAACCTTGACGATTTTTCGGCGGTGGCGGTGCTGAGTCCGGGAAGCGGAAAGCTGAGTGAGGCCGCCATCCGGCTCTTCGCCATGCTTCGCCAGTTGGACGAGGCCGGCGTCGACGAAATCATTGCGGAGCCGGTGGCCGGGCACGGGCTGGGGACGGCCATCATGGACCGGTTGCGGCGGGCGGCAGGACGCGGCTAAGGCACTCATTCATCAGGATGGCAGCGACGATACGCAACGAGGGCTCTGTCCGATCAGGCTCGAAAGACCTCAGGCGCCTGGTGTCATTCCTCGGTGGGCAAGGGACACGGCTTTTGCTCGGGGCGCTGGCCATCCAAGTCGCCACATGGCTTCAATTGGTTTTTTCCGTGGCGGCAGGCGGATTGGTTGATGGCACGCTGAGGCGGCCGGACGATGCCGGAAACGTCTGGTCACACTGGCTGAGGCCGTGGTTTCGATTTGACGAGATCAACCATGTCGGATTCGCGTTGGCGGTGATCATGACGTGTGTGGTGGGGGCGCGGTTTTTCGAGTACACACTTTTTTTCGAGGCGGGGGAACGCGCGATCGTGCGGCTGCGGGAGGCGTTGTTCACGCGGCTGATGCACCTGCCCATGGGCTTTTTCGCCCGGCGCCGCGTGGGGGATTTGGCGGGTCGTTTGCTGACCGATCTGACACAGGTTCAGGAACACTGGGTCAACGACTTGAGACATCTCCTGTCGCACGGAACCGTGGTGCTGGGCAGTCTCGCCCTGATGCTCGTCACTTCGCCGCGCCTCTCGCTGGTGCTTGCTTTGGTGATTCCGATCACCATGGTGGGAGCCGTGGCTATCGGAAAGCGGATTCGCGCCGAAGCCCGGCTCACGCAAACGCGTCTGGGAGAGTCAGCCGTCATCCTTGAGGAATCGCTGCAGGGGATCCAACATGTGAAGGTGAACGCGGCGGAAACCTGGGAGGTGAATCGTTTTGCCGCCAGCCTCGCGCGCGCCCTGGCCCCGGCGCTGCGGGGCGGTCGCCAGCGGGCCTTGTTCGTGGCCTTGGTGGCCCTCGTCCTCCTCGGCGCCTGGGTTTTCCTGATGTGGCACGGGTCGCGGATGATCCAGGGCGGGCCAGGTCGGCCAGCCGAGCTCTCGCCCGGCGCCTTCACCACCTTCATGTTTTGCGTGGCCTTCGCGATGTCGTCGGGTGGTAGTCTGGCGGAAGTTGTGTCGCGCGTGCCGCGGGCCATGGCGGCGGCGGGGCGAGTGTGTGAGGTGTTGGACGAGGCCGCCGAACCGGCTGGGCCAGCCGAGGCGCCACCGACCGGCCGTCTGCGTGGTGAGGTGGAGTTTTCCGACGTGTGGTTCGCCTACTCGACGCGGCCCGAAGAACCGGCTCTGCGCGGCATCACCCTTCGTGTTCGGGCCGGAGAAAAAGTGGCCTTGGTCGGGGCGAGCGGTGCCGGCAAATCGACGCTGGCCTCGCTGGTCTGCCGGCTCTTTGACCCGCAGCAGGGGGCGATCGCGATCGATGGTCGGCGGGTGGCCAGCTACCCATTGCCCTGGCTGCGCAATCAATTGGCCTTTGTGCCCCAGGAGATCCTGCTGTTTGGCGGCACGATCGCCGAGAATATCGCCTACGGAAAACCCGATGCCTCGCCCCAAGCAATCCGGGATGCCGCCGCGCAGGCACGGGCGCTGGACTTCATCGAGGCGCTGCCCCAGGGCTTTGACACACTCGTGGGCGAGCGCGGATCGCAACTCTCCGGCGGGCAGCGGCAGCGGCTCGCGGTGGCTCGCGCCATACTCCGAGACCCCGCCATCCTGATCCTGGACGAGGCCACCAGCGCACTCGATTCGCAGAACGAAAGCCAGATCCAGGAAGCCCTGGACGGCGTGATGGCGACGAGGACGTGCCTGGTCATTGCTCATCGCCTGAGCACGGTGCGGCGCGTCGATCGCATCGTCGTGCTCGCCGGTGGACGCATCGTCGAGACCGGCACCCACGCCGAGTTGCATGCACTGGGCGGGGTGTATCGCGAATTGTGCGACCACCAGTATTTCGATCCTGGAGTGGAGAGTCCTCAGTCCTGCCGACGGTCATGAAGGCACGCGAAGCGAGGCAACGCCGCGTTTTGGCGTGGATCCGGCGGCTGTATGGAATCGCGGTGAGCTTGGCCGTGGCGCTCTACTTCGCGGTCGGCGGGCTGCTGTACACACTGGTCGGCGCGATCGGGGATGCGGCGAGTCGCGGTCGGGCTGGGCGCCTGCGCGGACGGCGGGCGGTCAGCGCCGGCTTCCGGTCGTTTCTGCGGCTGTGGCAGCTCAGCGGGTCGGTCGCCATCGACACATCGGCGCTTGACGCGCTGCGCGGCCAATCCCGCCTTATCCTCGCGCCCAACCACCCATCGAGTCTGGATGCCGTGTTCATCATGGCGCGCGTCCCCGAGGTTGCCTGCGTGCTCAAAGCCGGGCTGATGCGCAATGTTTTCATCGGCGGGGGCGCGCGCTGGTCCGGCCATATCAGCAACGACTTGGGAGCCGGCATCGTGCGCCAGGCCGCAGCCGAACTGGCCGAGGGCGGCCAAGTTCTCGTCTTTCCCGAAGGCACTCGCACCCGTCCCGACGCCGATGGCGTCAATGCGTTCAAGGGCGCCTTCGCTCTCATCGCTCGAGCCGCCCAGGCGCCGGTTCAGTCGATCATCCTTCACTACAACACGCGCCTGCTCGGCAAAGGGTGGCCACTTTTGAAAATTCCCGATTACCCGCTCGTCTTCCGCGCCGAGCTGGGGCGCTGCTTCGACCCACCGCCGCCGGACGGCGACCTGCGCGCCTGGATGAGCGAGCTCGAAGATTATTATCGCCGGGTCGCATCGAAGCGGGAGCCCGCGAGCGGCCGATGAAACGGGCTGGGTCACCGTGCCCCGGTGATCCGTCGCGACGCCTGTCCCAGGCTCAACTAATCCTTGGCCAAAGATCGAATCCATGGAGGATGGGCGTGAACAGCCTGCCGAAGACCCATGAAAACCCACCGATCCCTGATTGGCGCCGCCCTCATTTCGCTGACCACTGTGCCCGGCGTCGCGGAAATTGCGGCCTACGACATCCGACCCGATGTCGTGTACGGTCACAAGCTGGGCATGGCGCTGACCATGGATGCGATCAAGCCCAAGGCCAACGCCAATGGAGCCGGCGTCTTGTTCATGGTCAGCGGTGGATGGGTTTCGACGTGGGTGCCGCCGGAATCGCTGTTGACCACGGACATTAACAAATCCTTGGGATTCACTTCCTTGTTGGACAAGGGCTACACGCTTTTCCTTGTCCGCCACGGAAGCAGCCCGCGCTTCAAAGTGCCTGAGTGCATCGACGATGTGCGTCGCGCCCTGCGCCATGTCCGTCAGCATGCGGCCGAATGGGGGCTCGACCCTTCGCGACTCGGTGTGTATGGCGCCAGTGCCGGCGGGCACCTCTCGCTCATGCTCGGCACCACGGGTGAGGACGGGAAACCGGAGGCCGCCGATCCGCTGGAACGGGCCGGCGCCCGCGTCGCCGCGGTGGTGGCCATTTTCCCGCCGAGCGAGCTCAAGAGTTATTTGGAATCCGAAAAATTCCGCGAGCAATTCCCGGCCCTGCAATTCGACGCGGCCGATTGGCGGCCGGTGTCGCCCATCGAACATGTCACGCCGGATGACGCACCCACCCTCCTCCTGCACGGCGATCAGGATGACCTGGTGCCAGATATCCAGAGCCGGTCGATACACAAGGCGCTTAAGGACAAGGGCGTGGCCAGCGACCTGATCATCATTCCGGGTGCCGGTCACGGATTTGACGGCGCGGACCGCGACCGCGTCGTGCAGGCCATGATCGCGTGGTTCGACACGCACCTCGCCAAGCCGAACGACACGAGCTTGGTCGGCGAATGGGAATTGCGGGTCCATCTGGGCGACCAGTCGCTCGATTACGGGCTGCAGATCGCGAAGAACGGCGACCGCTTCACGGGGACATTGGTCAGCCCGCGCAGCGGCGATCACCCGATCGAATCGACCGTGCTCGACCAGGGAAACGTCAACCTGCGCATCAAACGGACGTATGAAGGAAATGAAGTCACGTTCCTCTACTCGGGCCGGCTCGAAAACGGGGCCCTGACCGGGAAAGTGACGGTTGAGGGCCGCGAAACGGAAGGCTCTGGCACGTGGTCGGCGAAACGAAAGTAGCGCAGGGATTTCTCGCGAGTTCGGATTAATCGTGGATTCTCAGAGCCACGAGCAGAGATGTGCCGTCGTGGTGAACGCGGAGTTGGTTGACGCCGCGTTTGAGAGCGCTGCGGGCGACGGCGAGGCTGGCGGTTTTGGTGCCGTTGATTTCCAAGATGATTTGGCCGACTTGGAGGCGGCCGTCGTGCGGTGAGTCGGGCTCAATGGCGTCGACGCGCAGTCCCTCAGGCTGGTCGTTCGGGCGGAGGGCGACGCCGCGGAGGACCTCGGCCGCGCCATCCGCGCCCTCGGTGTTATCGTCAGCGGGGATTTCCTCGAAGGTGGCGTGGAGCGTCTCGCGCTTGCCGTCGCGCCAGAGAGTCAGGGGTTTTGCCACACCGGGCGGCATGAGCGAGCTGTACAATCGCAGTGCGGCCTCATCCGGCACCGGGAGGCTGTCGATCTCGACGAGGATGTCTCCAGGACGAAGCCCGGCTCTGGCCGCCGGGCTTGCGGGTTCGACGGAGGCGATGCGGGCGCCGCCTGGGCCGTTCTTGTCTGGCTTCACGGTGGTGACGCTGATTCCAAGCCGGCTGCGGACGACCCGACCGTGGGCCACCAAGTGATCGGCGACATGGACGGCCAGGCGGGACGGCACGGCGAAGCCGATGCCCACGCTGCCCCCGCCTGCGCTGCGGATGGCTGTGTTGATGCCGACCAGTCGACCGGAGGCGTCGACGAGCGCGCCGCCGCTGTTTCCTGGGTTGATCGAGGCGTCGGTCTGGAGAAAGTCTTCAAAGGATCCGGGGCCACCCAGATTCAGTCCGCGGCGACGCGTCGCGCTGACGCAGCCCATGGTGACGGTCATGCCGACTTCAAAAGGGTTGCCGATGGCGAAGACGAGGTCGCCAACCCGGACATTGGAACTGTCGGCGATGGGCAGGGGTGGGCCATCCGGGGATGGTTCCATTTTCAGCACGGCGATGTCGGTGAGCGGGTCGGTGCCGACGAGGGTGGCCGGGTGGCGCCGGCCGGTATGCAGTTCGACCAGAATTTCATCGGCCAGCGAGCCCGAGGCCGTGCGGACGACGTGGTTGTTGGTCAGGATCAATCCGTCGGCGCCGACGATGACGCCTGAACCGTGGCCGCTGATGCGCTTGTCATCGTCCTCGCCGGTGCGTCCGAAATAGCGGTCCAAGAACGCCTGGTCTTCGTCCGCGGATTCGGTCAGCAGAGTGGCGGGATAGACGCTGACCACGGATTTTTGAGCTTTCTCGACCACATCCGCGTACGACGATGGCCGAGGAACTTCCCGCTGGGCAACTTCACTGGAATCGATGGGCAAGCCGAAGGCGGCGGGCGCGAGGAGAAACGAGCAGATGATTCTCATGACGAGCGGAGACAAGGTCGGGGGATCACGAAGAAAGCCGGCGCAGGAGCCAATCGGCCGAGAGCAGGGCGAGCACCGTCACCAGCGCCCAAAGTCGATCCCAGGAAGGACGACGCCCCGCCGCGGAGGGACTGGTGGCTTCCCGAGAGGCCTTCCGGAGCCACGCCGCGGCGTCGTTGGCCGACTGCAGTACGTCACCTCCCGTGGTTTCCGCCAGAGCGGCCAGTATGTCGGGGCGGGCGGAGGGTGCGGAGGATTCGGGGTCGGTGCCGGGGGCGCGGATTTCCAGGCTGGCGGTGACGGCCGAGCGGGTCAGCGGATCGCGCGCCTCGACGTCGATAATCACCTCCTCGGGCAGGCCCTCGGTTCGCGGCATCATCCCGGAGAATCGCTGGGCGGCCTTGTCATAGGCGAGTTTCACGCGGGTGGATGGCTGGCCGCGGACTTGGGCGACACAAGGCTGGCCGGAGAGGCGTGACATCAGGCCATTGTCGGGCCCGGCGGCGTGGATGGGCAGGGGCTGGCCGGCCGGCCATTGGAGGTAAGGCGTGGTGACTTCGAAGGCGGAGGCTTTGACACGCACGCTGTTTTCGCCGAGCCAACGAACGGCGCGTTGCCAGAAGCGGCGATAATAGCTGTTGTTAAAGCTGGGGGATGATTCGAACTGCTGGTTGTCCGTCGCCCGCTGGCCCCCATCCGCCTCACCGTCGGGCGGCCCCCACATGGTATTGTGGGCCGCACCCCAGGCGTAGGTGACGTCGCTGGTAAAGGCCATGGTGCGACCTTTCCCGAATGGCTGCACGGCGATGAGCGGCACGCCCGATTCATCCTCCATGCGCATTAGCACGGTCGCCGCGGGTTTCGCCCGCCGGATGTAATTGGTCCCGTAGAACAGCGGGTGGGCTTCAAGGATTTGGTCGATGGTTTCACCCGGCTGCAATGGCAACTGAGCGAGCAGCGGATGGCGTTTTCCAGCGTCCGACCAAAACACCGGGAAAGACCGGCTCATGAAGCCGCGGCTGAAGTTGTCCATGTCGAGCGGGACGAGTTTTTCCCAGGGTGTCCGGTCCCAGTTTCCGGCTCCGAACGACGTGTGGCCGCCGATCATGACGAATCCGGCGCCGCGTTCGGCGACCAGATCGACCGTCCACGCGATCTGTTCGCTCGTGAAAGCCACGCTCGGAATATCCGAACAAATGATGACGTCATACCGATTCAGTTCCTCGCGGGTAGGCGGATAGGACTTGGTCGGATCGGGGCGAAAGCGGGGCCCCTGTTTCCACGGCCAGCTGACGAGCACGGACCCACCGCTGTTGTTCTCGACATTCAGGCAGAGCAGGTCAACCTCGATGTCCCCGTGTTCCTCCAGTGCCCGGGACAGCATGACCGGTTCGGGCATGACGCCGTTGTTGCCGGTGCTGCCCTCCATGTACAGCACCCTGAGGTTGACCGTGTCGGTGGCGATGCGCAGCGGAGCCTCGTTGTCGGCGAGTGTGGTTTCCCCTTCGATGGCGGAGAGGCGGATGCTGCCTTCGAAGCCATCGAGCCCAATGGTAACATTGAAGGTGTCGGAGTCCTCAGGGAGCTTTCGGCTCAGGGTGGCGCGGTCGATCACCTTGTGATCAGCATTGAGGAGTTCGAGCACCAACGATTCCTCGATGCCTTGGCGCCGGGCGGTCACGGTGACCGGGACCACGGAGCCTGCTTCGGCGCGCCGCGGGGCATCCAGGCCGATCACGGCGGCGTTCTTCACTGCGACGCTGGCCCCGGTGCAGAGGATGCTCACCGGCACGCCGCGATCGCGAAAGGTCCGGGCGAGACCGGTCAGATCCGAGGCGTCCTGGGCCGCTCCGTCGCTGATGAGCAGGATGCTATGGGGCGGTCGGCCGGCCGGGGCGGATGTGAGCGCGGTGCGCAGGGCCGCGGCCGGCAGGGACGCGTCACGGACGGTGGGATCGGTGGCGAAGTCAGGCGTCGTGATCAATCGGGAGCCAAAGGTATATACCATCGTATTCCCGCCGTGAGGCGCCGCCTGCTGGAGGTTCTCCACCGCGGCGCGGGCTTGCTGGGCGCGTGTGCCGCCGTCTCCCGGAAAGTCCATGCTGCGGGAAATGTCGACCAGGACAAGCGGTTGGCGGATCTCCTTTTGAGTGAGGATCGGGTGTTCCGGGCCGGTGAGGATCCAGGCGAGCAGGGCGATGGCGGCCAGACGAAAGACCAGGGCGGCCCACCGCCGGCGGCCGCGCAGGCTGGTGCGTCGCCAAAACCAGATTTGGGCCACGGCGGCGAGGGCGGCCGCGGCCAGAACGGCAGGCAAAGGGACGGCGAAGTTCATTGGTCCAGAATCCGGGGACGTGGCGGTGCATCGAAGAGGGAGGCGCCTTCGCCAGCGCCTTCCGCCGGGGGCTGGTTCAACGAAGGCGCGGAAAGGTCGTCGTTTAACGCGCGGCGCGGCGGGGTCTCGGGGGGCGGCGAATCCGCCTCGTCATCGCTCTCGCCCTCCTCATCCTCGCCGGTGTCTTCAGAGAGTCGGCGGAAATAGTTTTCCACGCGTGACTCAAATTCGGGCGGGACGCGATCGCTTTTGCCAGCCAGCAGCTGGCGCTGGATGACGTCCTGAATCAACGCATCGAGACGCGTCTCGATCGTGCCGAGCGTGTCGGCGTCGACATTGCTGTTGTATGAGCTGGGCAGCAGGTCGCGGATGAGGGCATCCGCCAGCTCGTTGAGCTGCGGGTCGCCAAGCTCCTTCAGCAAATCGGCCAAGTCCTGGGTGAAGCGGGGCGAACCGGGCGGCGCGGTGGAGAAAGCATGGGGTTGACGGGGGCCACGCCCTGGACCGGTGGTGGAGTTGGCCGGGCCTCGATTCGCCGCGGAAGGCGCCTCGCCGTCGCCAGTGGTCTGGTCGGATTGTCCTGGCGTGGGGCTGGGGGTATCGGCCGACTCGCGGCCGGGCGACTGGGCGGCGCGTTGGGCCTGGGCGGCGGCCTGGGCGGCGGTGAGTTTTTCCAGTGTCCCTTGGACGAGGCGTTGGTGCTCGGCGTCCAGGGATCGGGCGAGCGACTCGAGTTGAGCGGCCATGGCTTGATCGGCGGCGGTCTGAGTTGGTTGATCGGCGCTTTCGTCCTCCGGCCGACTGGCGAGATTTTTCGCGATCTCCTCGATGCCGGATTCGCGCTGCAGAGAACCGATTCGCTCGGCGGTGCGGCCGAGGGATTCATTGCGCGCGAGATGCTTGAGCCAGTCGTTGATGGTCGCGGCGTTTTCCGCGGGCTGGGAGCCGGACCCGCCAGCTGGGGGAGGGCCGGCGCTTGCTTCTTTGGATCCCTCGTTGGCTGCGCCGTCGTCACCCGTGCCGGAGTCGTCGTGTTGCTTCAGTGCTTCGGCACTCTGATTGGCCAAATCGCTTGCCTGCCTGAGCGTGGCGGCGGCTTGGGAGGCGTCCAATCCCCGCAGATGCCGGGCGAGGTGGCTGAGCGACGACTGCGCGGCCTGCAGCGGGGAAATTGAGGCATCTGGCTGGCGGGCGCGCAGCTCGTGGCCGGCTTCGGCCATGGACTTCTCGGCTTGGCCCATGCGCGACTGAGCCAGGTCGGTAATTTCCGGATGGGTGACGATCCTGTCGAACAATTCGCCGGCATCGGATCGGGCTGCCGCTTGCCGTGCGGCCAGTTGGTCGATCTCCACGCTGCTATCTTTGGC
The DNA here is from genome assembly GCA_046155625.1 of Verrucomicrobiales bacterium. Classification (GTDB taxonomy): domain Bacteria; phylum Verrucomicrobiota; class Verrucomicrobiia; order Verrucomicrobiales; family V1-33; genus CAJBME01. The sequence continues at coordinate 19,226 of JBJXFS010000194.1, forward strand.
CGGGGGTACCGCCTGGGCGATGTCGGCTTCCTCCTTCGCCAGGCGCTCGGCTTCCTGGGCCAGTTCGGTCATGGTGGGGAGCTGGAAGTTATCGGGTTGCGGGTCCGGATTTCCCGGCTGTCCGTCGCGCGACATGAGTTTCATGAATTCACGGCGGAGTTCGAGCAACGAGGTGAGCGCGCCGTCGGCGTTGGCCCAGGCGATGGGGATTTCCAGCGCATCCAGGGCGTCGGCGGCGCCGAGCATCTGACCGACGGCGGTGTCGAGCAGAAGCAAGTCATCGGCGGCCGGCGGGGCTTCGCTAGCTTCGAGGGCGGACCTCAGTTCTTCGGCACCGGTGGCGAGGCGTCGCTGAGCGGTCGCGGTTTCCCGGGCGGCGGCCGACTCGCGAATCGCTTCTTCTTTGAATCTGAAGGCGGTATTCACGATGGCGCGCTGCCGTTTGATGGCCTGTTCCAGTTTCAGCAGCGCCTGCTGGGCCGCGGGCATGGGGGGACCGCCGCCGCCGCCGCCGATGGCGCGCCAGACTTTGAACTGCCGTATATCAATATTGAGGAGGTCACTCACGCCACGGCGTTCCCGGCCCGCCGGCGCGGGAAAGCTGTCGCGCGCGAAGGCGTAGGCTTTCACATTGTCGCGAATGGTGAGGTTTTCGCGCTCCAGTTCGGCCAGCGCCTCCACCACGGCACTGGCCGGGAAGCCGTCGGCGCCCGGATAGTCCTGGGTAATCAACACTCGTTCTTTACCCCCGGCCTGGATGACTAAGCCCGTTTCGACCAATCCAAAATCATCCGTGGCCTTGGCGCGCAAGGTGACTTCGGCCAGCGGTGTGGCTTCCATGTCTCCCTTGGGTGTCACCCACTGGATTTTCGGGGGTTTGTCTTCACGGCCGATCCACTTGCCACCGGCCGCTGGCGGTGAAAGGCCACTGTCGTCGCGGGCGGCCAGCCGCCAGGTGAGGGCACCGCGGTTCAACGTGGCGGCGAAGGTCGTGGTTTCACCCTGCAGAGTGAAGGGAGCAGTCGAGCCATCGGAGAATTCAACCTGGCCCGACCGAAGCGGGCGGTCGGTGGCGATGGTGACCGTGACGCGAGTGCCTTCCACGGCTTCGATGTCCGGGGAATGCTGTGTGGCTGGCTGGAGTCTGGTGTATTCCGGATAGGTGAGAGTGGCGGTGATCTCCTTCACCTTGGGCGGGTAGACGACGGTGATGGGGAATTCGTCCGTCATCCCATCCCCAGCGAAACCGCGCACCGCCACAGAGGCTCCGGGCTTGCCGAGCGACAGGTGAAATCGGCCAGGAACAGCGGGGTCGGGATTCATTGGAACTGGAGCCTCGAGCCGGTCGCCGTGCCTGACCGTGAGAGTGGGCGGGGGAGCTTGGCGGCCGCGAACTTGAACGGTGAGCGTGCACTCGTTGCCCGCCACGATTTCGCGGGGTGGGTGGAGCAGCTCGACCCGAGTGAACGTGATGCCGGCGGCGGGCTGGAGAAATCGCCGGACCGCCGTACGCAAGTCGGGCCAGGCGGCCACAAGGATCAGGGCGATGACGGCGAGTCCGGCCGCAGCCATCGATCGCACCCACAACTGCCGCCACGGGAGATGACGCACTGGTTCGAACCTCCGGGTGAGGTGGTGCGCCTGCGCCGCCAGGCCATCCCGGAGCAGGGCGCGCACGGGATCCTGGGCTGGGGGCGCGTCGGCAGTTTCCAACGCGGTGCGGATCATCTGGCCCTGGGCTGGGATGATCGCTTCAATCTCGTCGAGTGCCCGCCGACGCCCCAGCGTGAGCGCCCGACGCAGCCCGGTAAATCCAATCCAAAGGACCAGCCCGATCGCTCCCGTCAACCCGAGGCCACGGAGCCACGGAGGCACGGTGTAGAGGACATCCGCCAGCGAGGCGGCCAGGCCGAACACGACCGCGGCCGTGATCGCAAGGGAAAGACTCATCCCCAGGAGAAACTGGCGTCGCTTGAGAATGTAGTGCCCGATCCACTGCCCAAGGGATGCGCACTGTGGATTAGCGAAAGGAAGCGGCGGAGGCGTGGCCTTCGAAGGCAGGGGCGGAGGCGTGGCATTCATGGCGGTGGGCGACGATCGGGCGTCAGGCCGGGCGGCGCGCCGGGCGTTTGTGGTCGGCGAGAAACGTTTCGGCGATGATGAAGATGAGGAGGGCGAGTGCGAGCCACGGCCACCATTCGCGAGGTCGGGGAGCGCCTTCGACCTCGCGCCAGGCCTCCTCCTCCGCAGGCCGAACCGAAGCGGGCGGGGCTCCGAGCCGGAGCGCTTGGCGGAATGATTCTTCGTCCAGGAACGGCGCCGTGCTTTCATCCTCGGAAACATGGAGCACGGCGTCCTCGTGGCGTCCGGGTGAGCGCCGATCACTCAAACTCAGCGGCCGGTCGGGCGGCAAACCGGCGGCAGCGGATACGCCCACCTGGGCGGCGTAGCCGACCAACGCGTGGATGAAGGGAAGATACATCCGCTCGCTGGGAAAGTCGGTCCAGTCGCGGTCGGCCGGGTTGGCAAACAGGACGATCCGTCCCAGGCCTCGAGTCGTGGTGACGAGAGCCGGCCGATCCCCGTCCAAGGAGGCCAGAACCTCGGCGTTCGGTGCGGGAATCACGCGAATCCTGTCTCTGAGGATAAACCGCGAAAGGTCACCCTGTTCGCGCGCGGCAAACCCGGCAAGCACCGGGTGGCGGGCGTCCCACTCGGCCAAGGGGCGCGGCACCGCCGGCTCCGGTAATAACTCAAGCTCCGCTGGGCTCAACCCGGCATCGAAAATCCGGCGCCATCCGGCCAAATCGATCCGGTCGCCCGGAAAAATCAGCAGTCCACAGCCGGCTTCGACACGCCGCACGAGCTTTTGCAGGGTGTCGTCGTCCAGACTGCGCACGTTGCACAGGGCGATGGCTTTCCACCGCCGCGCGTCAAGATCCCGGCTCAGGTCGCGGGTGACCGCCGGATCAAAAACGGAATGCCCTTGCCCGCGGTCGGGAGCGGCCAAGGCATGGCGCAAATAATACACTTCGGAAGCAAAGGGCGACCCACCTGGCGCTTCCCAGCTGTCGCGCGGCCGGTCGTCGTCGTCACCCGGATCGCCATCGACCAGCAAAACTGGTTCGCGGTCGATGAACTGAACGGCATAGGCGCGCACGTCATCCATCGGCCAGGCATCGGCCGGATGCAGGCGCACCACGGCGTCCATCAAACCGGGCTTTTCGGGGGCGAGTGTCAATTCGACGCTGGTTGAGCCGGGGGGATACTCTTTCCTGGCGAGACCGGCGGTGGCGCTGCCGGCCCCTGAATCGGCGATGAGTTTCAGCGGTTGCGGGTCGCCCACTCGCAGCACGGGGATTTCGAGCGTGACGAGCTTCCGCGTGTCCGACTGCGTGCCTGTAGGGGACGTGTGGTCCTTTGGCAGCGCTTCACCCATGGGCTGCAGGCGATGGGCCAGGGTGCCAGGGGCGAGATTGCGTGTGGCTGGTGGGAGCGCACTGACGATTTCCACGGGGATATCTTCAGGCCAGGTCAGGTCATCGGGGAGTGGACTGAGTGGCTGTTGGAGGTCGGTGAAGAGGATGACGCGGCGCGGGACATGCGGCGCGGAGGCCGCGTGGTCGCGCAGCCAGCGGACGAGGGCGGCAAAGTCGCACGGCCCGCCAACCAGCGAGGCGGCCGCCGAGGGCTCGGGCACGGTTTCCAAGGAATCAGCGAAGGCGAACGGGAGGGATTTGACGCCCTCAGGGGTCTCAGCCAAGCGATCCTGAAACTCTTCGAAGGAAGCGTTAGGCGGGATCGATCCCGGGGTGGCCGTGCCCGGCGCGGTAAATCGCATGGAAGCCGAGGCATCCAGGACGAAGAGCCATTCCAAGCCGGATTCCGAGCCGGGTGGCGGGGTGTCTTGGTGGAGAAACGGACGGGCAAAGAGCAGGGCGGCGAGCGCGACCATGATCAGGCGGGCGGCGAGGAGCAGCCATTCGCGCAACCGCTGCCAGCGGGTCGTTTCCGCCACCGCTTCGCGCACGAACCGGAGCGTTCCCAGATCGAGGTTCCGCAGTTTCCGGCTGCGCAAAAAATGAATGGCCAGCGGGATGCTCAAGACACCCAACGCAGCGAGGAACATCGGATGAATGAAGTTCATTGGGTGATCCACGCGCGCCGGTCGAGGGCGGCTGCCAGCGTGTCGGCAATCGGATCCGCGGTAGTGACGCTGAGCCAGTCAAGTCCCGACCCTTCGCCGGCTGATCGGCGGTCGCGGCGCCAGCGGGCCACAATCTCCTGATACAAGTCGTGCAGGCTGGCCGCATCCGTCCGAAGCGTCGCCGCGGATTCAAGGTCCTTCGTAATGAATTTCCCGTGGGCCGGGAGCTTGGTCTCGACCGGATCCAGAAGATGGATGATCATGACGTCATGGCCGCCCGACTGCCAGTCGGCGAGCGCCTGAGCCAGCGCTTGGTCCGCCGCGGCATCCTCGGTGAAGAGGTCGGAGATGAGGATGACCATGCCGCGGCGGTGACACAGGGTCCGCGCCTCCTGGAGCGCGGCCATGAGATTGCTGCGGCCGTCGGGCCGGCTGCGCTCGAGCAGGGCCAGGGCATCGGGAAACTGCGTGGCTTTGAGCCGGGCCGGCAGAAAATCGGAAACACGATCGGTGAGGAGGGCAATGCCGGACGGGTCCCGCCCGCGCAAGGCGCAGAGCATGAGCGCCGCTGCCGCCCGCGCCGCCCACGACCACTTCCGACACGGCCCGTGCGCCGTGCGCATCGATCCGGAAGCATCCAGCAGCAGGTAGACCGGCATGTTGGTCTCGGCGCGCATCACTTTGGTGCACAACCGATCGCTGCGAGCCCAGAGGTTCCAGTCCACCCGCCTCAGGTCATCTCCGGGAATGTAGTCGCGATAGCCGTGAAACTCGGTTCCGCCTCCGAGGTTCCGGCTGCGGTGCATGCCGGTCAGCACACCGTCCACCAAGGTCCGCGCCACCAGGTCAAGGTCCTCGATGGCCAGAAAAAGGTCAGGATCCTGGAGATCGGGGTCCATGGCGATGGGTGAAGCGGGAAGCGGATGGTGAGATGGCGATCCGTGACGGGACTCGGAATTATGTTTTGATGGATTGGATCAGGGTGTCGGTGATGTGATCCGCAGTGACTTGTTCGGCCCGCGCCTTGTAATTGAGAATCAGTCGATGCCGGAGGACGGGCGCGGCCATGGCCTGGATGTCGGCGAAATCGACATGGAAGCGCCCGCCGAGCAGGGCGCGTGCTTTGGCGCCTAGAATGATGTTTTGCGATGCCCGCGGGCTGCCACCGTAGCTGACGTAGCGCTGGACGAGTTCATGGGAGGCGGCGTCCGAGCGGGTGGCGGCCACGAGTCGGACAGCGTAGCCGACCACGTCATCGGCAACCGGGACGGCGCGCACGGCGTCCTGGAGTTGGAGGATTTCGTCGCGGGTCAGGACTTTGGTGATGTCGCCCAGCTCGGTGCCGGTAGTGCCTTTGACAATGGCGCATTCCTCGTCGTGGGACGGGTAGCCGACCTTGAGACAGAACATGAAGCGGTCGAGCTGCGCTTCCGGCAGTGTGTACGTGCCCTCGCTTTCGATGGGGTTCTGGGTGGCCACGACGAAAAATGGCGGCTTGAGCGTGTAGGTGGCGCGGCCGACGCTCACTTCTCGCTCTTGCATGGCCTGGAGCAGGGCGGCCTGGGTTTTCGGCGTGGTGCGATTGACTTCATCGGCCAGGATGAAATTTCCAAAGAGGGGCCCCTGGATGAAATGGTGGCGACGCTGACCGGTGGCGGGATCCTCTTCGATGATGTCGGTCCCGGTGATGTCGGCGGGCATCAGGTCGGGAGTGAACTGGATGCGGCGGAATTCGAGGTCGAGCGCGCGGGCGAGGGTGGCCGCCATGAGTGTCTTGCCTACGCCGGGCATGCCGAGCAGCAGGACATGCCCTCGGCACAGGAGCCCGATGGTGAGCAGGCGGAGGGTTTCTTCCTGTCCGTACACGACACGCCCCAATTCTTTCATGAGCGTGTCGCGGGCGGAGGCAAGGCGATGGGCGAGGTCCTGGGCGGTGGAGACAGACATGCGTAAGGCGGGTGGAGGTGTGGAGATAACGGGGTAACGACGGCGGGTCAGGACGGACCACTGGCTTTGAGTTTGAGCGAGTGCCCGGGGGCGGAGGCGGCGGTGGCATCGTTCTCGGCCGGACGCTGGGTCGCGCGGCCATCGCCGTCGGCATCGAGCCCGGCATGCTCGGTGAGAATGAACCCACCGGACTTGTATTGGCTGAGCACGGCGGACCGGGTGGCGAGAAGTATTTCGGTCAAGGTCAGCGTGCCATCCTTGTTCGCATCGGCCTGCGGACTGGCGAGTGCCTCGACCAAGCAGTCGCCAAAGACCGTTTCGTCCGCGCCCTCGGCGGCGGTGGTGGCGGCGACCACAGCCCGGTTGGGGCCAGCGAGGTGCTTGACCGCGCGTCCACTGCAGGCGGTGGCCAGAATGAGGGTCAGTGGACCGGCGCCTTCGCCGGCCCCGGCCCCCGCCAGCCAGCCAGCCAGATCTTTGCCAGAGAGGTCGCCACCGGGAAGATTAAAGCGAACATCGCCGGGTGCCTCGTTGGCGTGGCCGGTAATAATCAGCCATACCGGCCGGCCGGCCTTCGTCCGCGCCACCGCGTCCGCGCAGACACGCTCGACATTGGCCCGGGTTCCGGTGCCGGCATACCCCGCGGATGCCGGGCCGTAATACACGCTGACGTCCGTGGCCGGCACGCCGACACGCTGGATAAACCACCGCCTTAATTCAGCCAGACGCTTCTCGAAAACCACATGATGTTCCTCGTCCCCCGGAGCGCCACAGACAATATAGACAGTCGGCATGCTGAACGACTGGGCAACGGGCACTTGGGCCGCCGGTCTCTCGACAAGCACGCCGGCTAATCCGGCGACCAGGAGGGGTCGCAACCAGTTCATTCGGCGAGGATCCTAGCGTCCTCAGGGGTCCACGTCCAATGACAGTTTAATTTCGCGCCCTTCGCGAGAGGCCCGATCTGCCCGACTTCACGATGGGTTGCCTCAATGCGGTCGCAAGCGAAGTCAAATCGTGTTCGTTTTCATGGCGGCCGCAACTCCATGGTTGGTTGTGAGAGAGAGGGGGACGCCGTGGAAGCCGAGGTGGGTGCCGTGGATGGGGTGAACGCGGGTGTCGAGGACGCGGACGATGGGGTGGATGGTATGGGGGGAGGGATGCTTGTTCGATGGGGGAGCGGGCCTTGGTCAGGATGAGCGACATGAGGCACCCACTGTTCCGACGATGGCACTGCGGTTGCGTCTTTCACTGGCCAAAGCTCATCTGGCCCGTGATGAAATGGGTGTTTCGTTTCATCTGGGCACCGCCCTGAGTGGTTCCGTGAGTTCAACGCTATGACCATCGGGATCTCGAATCACCGCCCTCCGACCCCAAGGTGAATCCGTCGGTTCGGTAATGATCACCTCCCCGGCCCCGCGCAGAGCTTCAACGGTCGAATCCACTTCCGATACCGAAAAGCCGATCCGTGCCCCGGAACTGGACAGGCCGCTTTCGGGGTAGATCTCAAAAACGCAGGAAGGCGATTCGCAGGCATAGTGCTCAGGGCCCTTGCCGTGCTTGTGGCGTCGGAACGTCAGTCCAAAATGTTCGTAAAAGGTCTTCGACGCATCGATGTCCCGAGCGCGGATCACCACCAGGTTCAAGCTCGGCGACGGGTGGAAAGGCTCTGGTTCGATCCAGTAATGCTGCTTGTGCCCTCTCGCCTCCAGCTCGGAGAGTCGGGAATCAGCATCGACCTTGTCCAAGTGTTGCTCAATGATCACGGAGCTGCCATTGTCGTCTTGTCGCCACAAGCTCCATTTCACGTCAGCGATCATTTGGGCATTTTCTTGTGAGTTTAATCAGCGACAAGGACGATTCCGCCGCTGCCCATTGATCGATCTCAGTCGGTGAGGCGTATTCGATGAAAAGTTAAACGGCCTCGCGAAGGTTGGCCCTGGCATTTCGTGTTTTTCGTGGTTCCCATTCGGGCTTTTTGGATCATCGGAACGCATCCAGCCGTGCCGATAATGCATCCTCCTCAAATTCATTTTACGGCTAAACCAATCGTGCGAACGGGACGATTTTTCATGAGACTGTCAGAACGAGCGCTCCGAGTGCCGCTGCAATGCAGATCCTAAGAAGCGCGAGGGATTCTGCAGTTGGGCGAACAAGTAAGGTCTGGGCGGGATGAACGCCGCGGCTCACTGGGCGGTTGGGGCGGGCAGTTGTTCGTAGTGGCGGGCGAGTTCGAGCAGGGCGGATTCGAGTTGCTGGTAGTAGTCGTCGGGTGGGATCGAATCTTTTTTTTCTCGGAGGGCGGTGACGGCGGCTTCGAGGGTGTCGCGGCGGAGGCGCCATTCGGGTGGTTGGGCGGTGGCGGCGGGGTCCGGGGTGACGAGCCACTGGTGGGAGCGGGCGCCGTCGAGGGCGGCGGCGTCCCTGGGTTTTTTGACGGCGCGCAGCCCGCGGAACCAGGAAGCGGGAGTGCCGAGGCCATCGCCGTTGTCGTCGATGAGGGCGTGTTCGGTGGTGAGGCGTCCTTCAGTGCGGTAGAATTCCTCGACATTGTTGGAGGCGATGAGGAAGGCTTCGAGGAGAGAGACTTGGGAATCCTGGTCGAGGTCGGTGGTGGGGTCGGCGAGGGCGGTGGCGAGGGAGGACCCGAAGCGGGCGTAATTCTGCTCGTTGCCGCTGCGGGTGGCGGTGATGACGATGCGGCCGGGGCCGGAGAGGGCATTGAGGAATGGCGCGCTGGCGGAGGCAGTATTGATGATGGCGAGCGGGCGCTGAAACGGCTGGAGCCAGGTGGCGAGTTCGGTCGCGGTAACGTCGTCGCCGCGCAGGTTGAAGCGGGCGGACTTTTTGTCGAAGGTGCCGTGGCCAATGAGAATGAGCCAGAGCGGGGCGTTTCCCTCTTTGGGTTCGGTGCCGAGGGCTTGCTCCAAGCGGGAGCGATCGGAGGTTGTATCGGCGACATTGGTCCCGGCTTCATCCTGACCGATGAGCAGGGCGCGACCGCCGTGGGCCGCGGCGGTTTGCGCCCAGGTGGACACCTGTTTGGCGAAGACATCGGCGTACGTCTCCTCGCCGGCGGCGCCATTGACGACGATGAAGACCGACTGGTCGGCGGCGGGCGGCGAGGCATCGAGCCGCCCGGCGAAGGCGGCGACCAAAGCGAGGGCGACGAGGCGGGGCATCAGCAGGCACGGTGTCATGGCAATCCCTGGGTGCGACGCCATCCCCATTCCGCGATCAGGCAGACCAGCGCGAGGGCGAAAACCCAGGGCGTGTGCCAGAGTGGCTTCGAGGTCATTTCGGTGATCGGGGCGCGGGTGGCAGGCAGACGAGCGACAAACGACTCGAGCTCCTCTTGCGGGACCACGGAGCCCCCGGTGCGCTGGGCGAGATCGGCGAGGAGGGCGGTATTCGGCGTGAGGGCGCGAAACTCGTCGGCCGCCAGCTCGCTGGACCACCCGGTTTCTGCCCGCCCTTCCTCGGCTCCGGCGGGATTGGTGGCGATGGCGCGGACGCGGTAGCCGCCGGTGCGGCGCGGCACGTACGACGACTCGTAGAGGCCTGGTTCCTCGAGTGATGGTTCGGCGGTCAGGGTCAACGGGGTGTCGGCCGGGGCAGCGCCGCCAAAGGTCACGGGCGCGATCTCGAGTTTCACCGTGGCGGATTCCAGCGGATCAAACCGATTGGTGCGAACCCGCGCCTGGACCCGCACCGCCCCCGCGGGATCGGCGGGATCGGCGGTCGCGGTCAACTCCACGCGATCCGGTGTGTCCGAAACGAGCCAGCGGACCAACTGGCGCCATGCTTTCTCGAAATCCGGACGCACCTCGGCGCTGCGCATCCCCCAGCGCCAAAAATCGCCGACCGTCAAGGCCGCCGACCGGCCGCGGCCAAAGCGTTGCACGACGAGGGCGGGAGCGGGTGTGCCGGATCCATCGGCGGCGACGGCCATGACGCCGGCCCCGGGTTTGACGCCGCGGACCCGGTTGAAGACAAGAAATGGCGGCATGGCGTCGAGCCGGGTGCGCTCGTCGGTTTCCGTCTGCCGGAGCCGCGCCCACCCTTGCAACCAGCCTTCGCGATCCAGATCGTATTTCACAGGGCCGGGCGGGGTGGGCGGCGCCTCGACGCGGTCAAGGTAAACCGGCAGCAGATCCCCGATCGGCGTGCGGTGGTATCCGCCCTCGTGAAACGATTCCATTCCGCCCAGCATCAGCAATCCGCCCCCGCGCTCGGAAACAAACCGCTGGAGCAATGCCATCTGATCGGGCTTAAAAAAACCGGCTTCCAAGTCGTCGAGGATAACGGCCTCGAAGCCGAACAATTCCTCGGGTTCGGTGGGGAAGCCCGCTTTCAGCTCCACTTCGTCGCGGGTATTGAGCCGGACGAGCACCGGCTGATCGTAACTGCCGGCGGCTTCTCGCGCCTGTTCGCCGAACCCGCGGAACAACGGGTTGCCGGACTCCCCGGCGCGTCCGCGAAACTCGAACTTCGGCTCGCGCTTCGCGATGCGCACGAGGCCAACCAAGTCGACCTCCGTGTCCGGTTGCACCGCCCGGCGAAGGAATTTGTACTCCCAATTTGGACGGCCGGACACATAGAGCACGCGATACGGCCCTTGTCCCCGCTCGATCACGACCACCCGCTGGTTGTTGGCCAGGGTGGCCTCGGCCGTTGGACGATCGGACGCGATCAATTCTGCAGCCAATCGCGCCTCCAGCCGGTAAAATGCCAGCCCGGGCTGCTCGGGTTTCAGCTGAAACCGCACAACCGCCGGGCCTTCCCGCGGCACTTCGACTTCCTGGCTCTCCACCGATTTCCCCTGCGTGTCGGTCAGCCAAACGCGGAGCCGCTGGCCAACCACGCCCGAACTGGCCACTTCCACGGCCACCGTGACTGGAGCATCTTCAAAAGCGCTTTGCGCCACCGACATCGACTGCACCGAGACATCGCAGGCCGGTCCCGCGCCGCCGACCACCACCGGATACACGGGGGGCAGAGCCGGCAATTCCGCGGGTAGCGACTTCCAGTCAGTGGCATTGCCGTCGGTGAAAAGCAGCACTCCCGCCAGCGGCCGGCCGCGATACCGCGCGCTGATCGCCTCCATCGCCGCACCCAACGACGACGCCCGGCCATCGAAAGCGAGCTCGCCAAACCCATCCACGGATTGCAGGCGGACATCGAACGCATGCCGGCGCACGTCGAAGGTGTCGGCCAGCGACTGCGGCCACGACCGGCGCGCCGGGTCGAGCCATCCGGAGAGTTGCGCGGCTCGCGTCTCGCTCGCCCCGGCGTCGGTGAGCCGCAATCCCTCGCTGTTGTCGACGACGACCGCAAAGAGGTTGGCGCCAGGACGCACCCGCGGACTCGTCCACTGCGGTTCGAGGACGCACAGCGCCAGGAGCGCCAGTCCGGCGAGCTTGAGCGCCGCGCAGCCCCAATGAGAGCGCCCGTCGGCCGCCCTCCCATAGCTCCAGGCCACCGCGATCACGCCCAGCCCCAACGCCACCAGCGCCGGCAGCCGCCATCCATCCGACGAAAATGTCAGCGCCGCCCAGATCATGTTGGAGATTGGAATAGCCCTAACCCATCGAAACCGGCATTCGACAAGCGTTTGAAGCTGGAGGTGGGACGAGACCTCCCGGGCTCGTAGGCGGGGGGAACGCAGTGCAGGCAGCCCGTCATCGCCTTCTCAAGGCCTGCCCAAAAGTGGGGAAAAGCGATGGGGGGAAGAAGCGCCAATGGACCAAGACCTTCGGGGTGATGCACGTGACTCTCCCTCGAGAAGTGGGGACGAATTATCCATGGCCCGCCTCCACCGCCTACGCGCCCGGGAGGTCGCGTCCCACCTCCATGCCGACTCCTCACCCGCGAGTGGTGCGTTGTTCCGCCGGGGAAGAAGGAAGAAGAATGTACAGGCACTCTTTGGTGGCCACAAGCCGCCGCTCCCAGTGAACCCTCGCCTCGAAGCAGGTGGGCTAAAGTCCGCCCAGGCCATCGGCGGGCGTGGAGACTGGCGCATTGACGCTGGCCGATCGAGCTGGCTAATGTGTCTTTACCGTGGACGCCCGGCGTCCCGACGCTCCCATTCTCGCCCCCATCCCTGACCCACCCATGAACGCCATCGAATTGTTGGAAACTCTGCTCCGCGGGCCCGGCGGCGGCGCCCAACCGCCCGCGCGTCGCACCGACCCACGAACTGCCGAGCCAAGCGAGACGGCATCCGCAGGGATTCCGCAAATTCTTCGGGACATATTGCAAGGGGGGGCGCCGGCACCCGCCGAGCCCGGGCCAGAGAGACGGCCCGTGCCCGAATCGCCGATCCTCAGCACCTCGCGACCACCTTCGGACAGCGGTCCCATTTCCGCGGAAGAGAAGGCGGAATTCAAAAAGCCATTGGATGTGAAGGAATTCGCGTGGTCGGTGCCGCTCGGCCTCGAGCAAAAAGTCTACGTCATTTCTCTCTCGGTCATCACGCTCGACCAGCGCGATGAATCCACCTACTTGAAAAATCTGGCGCACGGGTTGCGATTGCCCCCCGATCTCTGCGCGGAAATCCATCGCCAATTCGGCGCGCCGCTCATCACCTGAGGCAAAATGAACCTCCCGCACCGCCCCATCGCCTCGCGGGGCGGCAGGCCGCGTGGCAGTCGACGAACGCCGCCCCAAGTTTGATCGACGCGGGTCCGTCATTTGTCGCGCCCCAGTTCCTCGTAATACCGCCTCACCAGATCCGCAAAGCGCTCTGGCACCGGATCGCGGTCGATGGGCGCCAATAGGTCGTCGGCCGACCGGCGCCGTAGTTCGTCGCGCACCTGCTGACGCACCTCGACCAGTGGCCGCAGAATCTCGAGGTCGACCACCGCCCAGTCTGGTTTCTTGAGGTCTCGCTTGGCCTCCAGACGCAGGACACGGGCTCGTTCGCGGGCGGAGGCCACTGAATTGCGCAGGTCGGGAAAATCGAGCATCTCCTCGACTTCGCGCAACCGGTCCGACCAGTTCGTGAATCCATCACCCTCGATCGGCGCCCCCCCGCCGCGTCCGCCATTAAACGCCCCTCCCCCATCCAGCAGATTCGCAATCCGCTCGGCCTGATCCTCAGGCCCGCCACCGCCGCCGGGTCCACCCGAGGTCGACTCCGCCGTGCGCCCTCGCTGTCCCTCACCCCCGCCTTCCCCCGCCGCTTGGGCTTGCTGGCGGCTGGCCGACTGGCCTTCTCGTCCCTGCCCGTCTTGCCCCTCTCCGTCTTGTGGCGCTTCGCCCGGCTGGCCGCCGGCTTGGGCGGTGCGTGCGTCGGACGGGTCGGACGGGTCGGACGGGGCAGACATGTCGGACCGGTCTGACGGGGCGGCCGCCGGCTGGCCGCCTTGGGCGGCAGCGGCTTCTTGCGCGAGCTCATCCGCGAGCGCTTGGAGCTCGCGATCCGCGGCTTGGAGCGCGGCGGTATCGTCTCCGAGCACTCGTTCGGCGGCGCGTTCCACGCCGGTGCGGAGTTGGTCCAAGCCGGCCTGGGCTTGACCGGCGGCTTGCTGGGCCTGTTCCTCGAGTTCGGCACGGACGAGTTCCGACGTGAGCGAGAGTGCCTGACCGGGTTGCGGATTATCCTGCAGTTGCTGGAGTTGGCGGTAGAGGTCTTGAGTCATCATGCCATCGCGTATGATCTCTTCCCGGGCCTGCTTCACGCTGGTCGCGTCGGTCTGGCTGAACTGGCGCAATGAGTCGTAGAGCTGTCGCGAGACGAGCGGTTCGGACTCCTCGGACTCGTCCGAGAGTTGGGAGGCGCGCTCGACCAGGGCGGCGGTGCGTTCGCGTTGGGACTCGAGTTTTTCGAGGGGTTTTTCCTCCTCGGGTGTTTCGCTCAGCGACTGTTGGCGTGGCTGGTCGTCGCTGGCCAGCGCGTTGGAGACGGCCTCCTGTTGTCGAGCCAAGTCGCGGGCCTCGGCGCGCATTTGGCGCAATTCTTCGGCGAGCTGTCCGGCGGTTTCGCGGCGCAATTGGTCGCGCATTTCCTCGAGCTGGCGTTCGGCGCGGGTGCCGGCGGCGAGGGCTTGAGGCACGTCGCCTTGCGAGGCGGCTTCGGCGGCGCGTTGGGCATCCTGACGCGTCTGTTCGAGTTTTTCCCGTTGCTGGCTCATTTGCGATTGGACCTCCGGGCGTTCCATGCGCTGGCGCGTTTCATCCATGTCGGCGAGCATCTGGCGTTGTTCTTCCTCGAGGCGCTTGAGCTGGCGGCGCAATTCCTCCCGCTTTTGTTCATCTTCGGCCGTCTGCAAAGCGGCCTGCAACTCCTTGAGTTGTTCGTTTATGTCTTCCTGACGGCGCGCCAATTCCTGCATGCGGTTCTGAACTTGCATTTGGGCGCGCCGATCGGCGCTTTGTTGCGCCTGCGCCTGGCGCTCGGTTTCGTAGCGGTTCTCCGACTGCTCCAAATCCAGCTCGTCAAGCTGGTCCTGGCGTTGTTGCTCGCCCGCGGACGCCTGCCCTTGCTGGCTCTGGCTGCGGTTTACTCCGGTTTCGCGTTCGCGGAGTTGAAGCAATCCCTGGTACGCCGCCTGACCGGCCAGCAATGCGTCCGGAAGCACGGCCGGCACGGTCGGCGCTTCCTTCAGTTTCTCCAGCGACTGCTCCATCTTCGCAATCACCGACTCCCAAAGCGCGACGCGCATTGGCTCCTCGACGGCGGCGGCGGCCTCCTGCGCCAGATCAAGCGCTTCCTTCTGGGCGTCCCGCACGACCGCGGTATCGGCCGGGTACGACTCCCCCGGTGGCTCGCTGCGCCGCAGTTTCCACGTGGCGTTGATGACCTGTTTCTGGAGCTCCGCGAGCCGCGTGGCGGGGCCGCCTTGCTGACCGCCCTGCTGTTCGCCTCCCATGCCCGCGCCTTCGCGAAAGATTTCCTCGAACGGCCGGACTTCGGCAAAAAACATGTCGCCCTGCGTGCGGCGCCGCTGGCCGTCCGGACCGATGTCATCCGCCCAGACAAACCAGGAGAACAAATCGTCCTCCTTGGCCGACCGCGCCTCGAGCTGCAGCATATGCTGAAACGCCGCCTTCTCGCGAGCCGGCACGTCTTTCCCCAACTCGAGAAGCTCCGGTGCCTCGCCGCCGCGTGACAACCCGATGCCGTACGCGAGCACGCCAAAGTCGTCCCACGCGGTGCCTTCGAATGCCACTTCCTCCAGCGCCGAGGGACGCACATCGCCCCGAGGCGAGGTCAATTTGAGTTCGGGCGGACGATTCGGCAGCGCCTCGAGGACGAACAAGTCGGGCACCTTGTTGGCGCGGCCGTCGGCATCCACGAGTTTCAGCTCGTACGACTGGCTGGCGGTCAGCGAGAAATCCGCGAGCGTGGCCACGGCGCGATCGATCGCGACAGCGAGCGGCACGGGGGCTGCCGATTTTTCCTTGGGGACCAGCACTGCGCTGGCGACCGGTTTGTTGAGCTGCAGGTTGAGGGCAAGGCGCGTGCCCTCGACGGCACTCACGCGGCGGGTATCTTCAATCCGCTGGGTCGGCAGGCCGGTGTAGGCGGGCGGGCTGAGTTCGGCGTCCGAGCGTTCCAGCCGCGGGTGTTCGTAGACGGTGACCTGGAAATCGCGCGTGCGGCGACCGCCATAATCGATGCGATAGGCAAACCCTTCGGCGACGTCGGGCACCGTGCCTCCAAAGACCGGATCGGCCAGGCTGCGGACCAACAGAATCCGACGTTCCGATACCGCGGACGCGCCGATCACCAGGTCGGCAGAGGCAGGCATGGCGTGCTCGAAGCGCGCCATGACGGTCAGACTGCTGCCGCGTTCCAGACTGACGTCACCCGGAGTCACGGTCACGCCATCGGGCGTCGTTTCGCCACCGGTCAAAGAGGCGAGGGCGGGCGACGCTGGCGGCGTCCGCACTCCGACCAAGCCCGCCAGGCACGCGGCAAGCGCCGCGCCGGCCACGACTCGACTGGCTTGGAGATGCCATGCCGGAGCGACCGATTCCCAATCGTGGTCCACGCTGTGGCGGACGGAATCCTCGAACAGGCGTTCCTGGAGAAACGTGTAATTCCCTTTCTTGTCCGGCTCCTGCTGCACCGCCGTGATCAGTCGACCGTCGAGGTCGCGGTGGCGCGATTCCAGTTGGTTCGCCAGCCGGCGAAGGTCGGGCCGGGCGAGGCGGGCGTGGAGCCAGCAAGCGGCGCTGGCGGCGAGCGCGGCGAGGGCGAGCCAGGCGGACAGGAATCGCGGCGGGGCGACACCATTCGATTGCAGCCACACGACGGTCCAGGCGGCGAGGGCGGCGATGATCCAAACGAGCGCGAGGCGGCGCCAAAGGGCAGCGCGTTCGCGGCGTTCGATGACCGGCTGGAGCCGGGCGTGCAGGAGCGAATCGATCATGGGGCAGTCTCCGCGAGGGTGAGGGCGCGCCGGGCGGCACGGCCGGCGAGCACGGTCTCCAGCAATAATACGGCCAAGGCCGCCGCCAGGAACCAGCGCCAGAGTTTTTGGCGGTTTTCGGCCTCGGCGGCCGGGGTGAGCGCCGCCTGCGCCGCTTCGGCACGAGCGCGTTCGGCGGCCCGGGCCATGGGGACGCCCAGCCGCTCAAAATCGTCGTCGGCCAGCGGTTTGGTGCGCGATTCGACGGGGTCGAGGTTCACGGGCACTGAGCGGGACTGGGAGCCGGCGGTAACAGTGTAGATTCCGGGTTCGGTCGTCTCGGTGAATCCCGTGGCGTCTCCGGCGAGCGGGATCACAGTCCCCGAAGGAGTGCGCACGCTGACTTCCGTCCCCGCGGGCGCCCCAAGGGCCAACCGTGGCAGGATGTCCCCGATCTCGTAGGCCGCGGGGGCGAGACGGGTGGCCCCGCTCCACTCGAGCACCGAGGCGAGCAGCGGGGGAAATTTGGACGAGACGGCAAGCTGGCTGTCGGCCGCCACCCATCCGGCAGCCAGGATCACCAGTTTCCCCTGGCCCACATCCATTTCCATCAGCGCTGGATCGCCGGAATCAAAGCGCGCCACCACTCGCGCGCCGGGAAACGCCGTCGGGTCGAGTTTTCGATAACGCTGGAACCGGATCTTCGTGAAGTCGCTGAATCGAGGATCGGCGAAAGGTGCGAAGATCGGGTGACGGAAATCGATTTCGCCAAACATCGCGTAGGTTCTCGGGGTGACTTCCTCCAGTGTACTGCTGCCGACGCCCGCCAGAGCGGACAGGGTGTCGGCCATGGTGGACGCGGTGAGGACGACCAAGGCCGTGGTGCCCGACTCAAGCTGCGAGCGCACCGCCGCAGCCATGGCGGGCGCGACCGTCTCCGTGACCACGATAAAACCAGCTTGGGTCAGGACATCGGGCGCCGGCGGCTCCTCGGGAGCGGGGCAGACGACCTCGATGGCGAGTCGCTCCGATTGGGGAAGCGCCTTCCCTAGAAAAAAGATCGGCAGCCGAGGATCGGCCGCGTCGGCCTGGCCGAGATGCACCAGGTTCACGCGCGTCCGGGGAGGCGGGGCGGCGAAAATGGCGTTGTCGAACTCGGCCGCGTCACCGTCCAGCCGGAGGCGGCCGGGAGACGGGGCGCCGGCAGGCCAGGGCACGGTGACGAGCCGACTTTGCCCGGGCGGGACATAGGCATCGACGGCCGATCCGGCTGAGGCGTCGCCGCTCTCGGTGGCCCAGCCGACCTGAAACGTCTCGCGGGTGCTGTCGGCGGTGTTCGAGACGCGCGCGCGCGCGCCGGATTCGGAGTCGGCATCGGCCGATTCGTTCGCCCCAGCGGCGAGTTGCAGACCGGCGTTGCCCAGCGTCTCGGGCGCGACGGCCGCCAGAGCGATTTCCACGCCCTTGGGCCAGTCGTACGATTGAATGGCCTCGAGGCGCGATCCTTCCTGGAAATCACTGACCACAACGAGGCGGCGCGGACTGCCAGCGACCTCGGTGTCGCCCTCGACCAAGGCCTCCGCCGCGGTCGAAAGGGCCGTGGCCAGATCGGTGCCGAGCCAGCCCGGCTCGAGCGCGCCCAGACGGGCCAGCGCCTCACTTTCGCGCCCCGCGGGATCCAAGGAGCGCCAATCATCGAAGCTCATGACCGATCGTGTCCCGCGGTCGAAGGTGAATAGGGCGACATCGTGCCTCGCCGCGGCTTCCGCGATGGCCGCCCGCGCCTTGTCCTGCGCGGCGTCCCACATCCCGTCGCGCCGCACGCTGGCGCTCACATCGATGAGCACGGCCGTGCGACCGCCGGCCGCGGTGGCGGTGGGCGGTGGTGCGGGTGATTTCCAGAATGGACGGGCGAAGGCGGCGGCCAGCAGGGCCAGGGCCAGGGCGCGCAGGATGAGGAGGAGCCAATGTTCGATGCGGCTGCGTTTGGTCAGCCGCGGCGGCGTCGGCTGCAGGAACATGAGCGAACTGAATCGCACGCGGTCGCGCGTCGTCCGCCGGATCAGATGAAATATCACCGGTGCTGCCACCGCCAGCGCGCCCAGCATGAACAACGGCGCCAGAAAACTCATGCCGCCGCCCCTCCCGTGCTTGATCGAACCTGGCGCGACCCGCGTCTCCGGCCTTCCCGTTCCTGCAAGAATGAATAGAGCGCCAGCTCCAACGGCCGGTCGATCGTGAGCAGGTGACACCCGAAGCCCAGTTTCCGGCACACGCCCCGCAGTGACTCGCGATGCGCTTCGAGCCGGCGGCCGTACCCGTCGCGCGCCGCCGCCGGATCGAGAAACAACGTCCGTCCCGTCTCCGCGTCCTCGAAAACCGAGGGCACAGAAAAATCGAAAGTCACTTCCGCCGGATCAAGCACCTGAAACACTTCGACTTCGTGCCCCCACGCCCGCAGCAGTGAAAACGCCGGCTCCAAGCGGTCGAGCGGAGCCAGGAAATCCGAGATCAAGACCATCAGGCCGCGCTTGCGCACCAACTCGGCCATCCGCCGGAGCGGCGCCGTGAGGTCGGTCGAAGCACCTCCCGCCGGCTTCTCTAACGCCAACATCAGGTGGCGCAAATGGCCCGCCCGGTGCCGCGCCGGCAAATAGTCGCGCACACGGTCGTCAAAGCTCAGCAACCCGACCGCATCCCCCTGCTGATGCAAGAACCACGCCAGCGTGGCCGCCAGCGTGGCGGCGTACTGCGCCTTCGTCCACCCGCGCGAACCAAAGTCCATTGAGCGGCTTTGGTCGACCAGCAGATGCGCGCGAAGATTCGTCTCGTCCTCGAATTTTCGAATGAAATACCGGTCGCTGCGCGCGAGCACGCGCCAGTCGAGATGCCGCGTGTCGTCCCCGACGGTGTAGGGCCGGTATTCACTGAACTCCACGGAAAATCCGTGGTACGGGCTGCGGTGCAAGCCGTGCCAAAACCCTTCCACTACCATCCGCGCCCGCAACTCCAAGCTGCGCACCGCCATAAGCGCCAGCGGGTCGATCAAACCGGTGGCGAACGCCCCGGTGCGTGAAGACGGTGTGGCGGGTGGGCTCATGCAGGGAGGGTGGTGGGGGAGGGAACATAGGCCCCACAGGCCATATAAGGCCTATCAGCCAAGCTAGGAGGAACACGCATTATTCTCATGGCGCTCACTCAGCGGATATGCCCGATCAGCCGTTTGATGACGTCTTCGATGCGGACACCTTCGGCTTCGGCGCGGTAGTTGAGGAGGATGCGGTGGCGGAGGACGGGGACGGCGAGAGCGTCGATGTCGTCGCGCGTGACGTGGGCGCGTCCTTTGAGCAGGGCGCGCGCTTTGCTGCCGATGATGAGGGCTTGGCCGGCGCGGGTGCCGGCGCCCCAGTTAACCCAGTCATTGACGAATTCAGGGGAACCGGGTTGGCGTGGACGAGAGGCGGCGGCGAGGCGGACGGCCGTCGTCACGATTTCCTCGCTGGCGGGGACTTGGCGCACCAGGGCGTGGAAGGCGAGGATGTCAGCGCCGGAAAAAACGGGATCGAGAGACGGCGGGTGGCCGGCCGTGGTGCGTTGAACGACTTTCACCTCATCCGCCTCCGGCAGGTAATCGATGACGACGTTGAACAGGAAGCGGTCGAGCTGCGCTTCGGGCAATGGGTAGGTGCCTTCCATCTCGATGGGATTCTGGGTGGCGAGGACGAAAAATGGTTCGGGCAGGACGTGGCGGGTACCGCCGGCGGTGACCTGATGTTCCTGCATGGCCTCGAGAAGGGCGGCCTGCGTTTTCGGCGGGGTTCGGTTGATTTCGTCGGCGAGGATGATGTTGGCGAAGATGGGGCCGGGGACGAAGGCGAGGCGACGACCGGCATCGGATTCCTGAAGGATTTCCGTGCCGGTGATGTCCGCCGGCATGAGGTCGGGGGTGAACTGGATGCGCTGAAAATCGAGCGCGAAGATTTGGGCAATCGATTTGACGAGCAGGGTTTTGGCGAGGCCCGGGGCACCGGTGATGAGGCAATGGCCGCCGGCGAGCAGGGCGAGGAGCAGGTGTTCGATGACCTCGTCCTGACCGACAATGACCTTGGCGAGTTCGGCGGAGAGTTTTTCGCGGCCTTCGAGCAGGCGGGCCAACGTATCGGGGCCGGGGGGCGGCGGCGTCTCGGAGATGGGTTGATCGCTCATTCAGTGGGTCATTACGTAAAATAAAGTGTTGATGCCCAATGGATAGGCAATCTTCTCGGAGAAGTTGTGAAAGTAATAGTCGCTCTCGCCCTCGCGTTCCCATCCATCGCCATTGTCGGTGTTGTGAGTGGCCAGGACAATGAGGCGCCCCTGGTCATCGACGATGCCGCGGTGGTGGACTTCCTGAGCGTCGTACCTCTCCCAGGTCGGGGCGCCGAATTCGCTGGCGATGCCCTGGTCGACGGCGGGAACCTGCCCCTTCTCCTTGATGAGGAACGGGCGTTGATAGAGTTCGTGGGTAAGCGGGAGTTCGAAAAATTCGCGGTCCCGAAAAACCGCTTTCATTTCGGTTTCAAGATTTTCCCATTCATCCTCGCCCCAGAAGTCGTCGAACATGATGAACCCGCCATTGAGCAAGTAGGCCCGCAAGGCGATGGCCTCCTCCTCGCTGAACGACAAACCACCGGGTTCGACGATGTAGATGAACGGGAAGTCGGCAAGTTCGGGGTCGGTGAGGCGGATGACTCGGCCGTCGGGGTCAACGCGCATTGATGTCATCTGCTGGAGGCGGTACGAGAGATTGAGGTCGCTGTCGGGCAAGTCGGTAGCCCAGCCGCCGCGCCCGTATCCCCAGCCGCCGCGATCGTATCGGATGCGGGCGAAGGTGAACGTATCGGCCTTGAAGGCCGGTGGGTTTTCCCAAATCGGGGTGCCGGTGCTATTGGACGGCACTTCGCGGGCGGTCCGGATGTTATCGTAGTATCCGCGGTCTCGGCGTCGTCCCCCCCACTGGGCGACGGCGACCGCGGTTACGGCAAACAGGAGGGCGAGGATGAGGCCGCGTCGGAATGGATTCATGGAGCCGATCGGATGACGGGTGACGGTTTGGGCGGCGAAGTTTCTGGCGTGGGCGTCGTGGCGGGAGGCGAAACGGATGGCGGGGGCGATCGCTGAGTGGGAGGAGCGTCCGTGCCACGGACGTCGAGGAGAAGGCGCAGGGCGGCGCGGTGGCGGGGCGCTTCCTCCAGGGCCATGACGACGTGGCGACGGGCTTCGGGGTCACCGGTGCGATGGAGCCACCGGGCGAGTTGGTAATGGGCCTCGGCGGGGTTGGGCGGGTCGAGGGCGATGAGCGTCCGCCACGCGGCCACGCCGACGCTGGCGGCGCCGGTTTTTTCTGCCGCAGCGGCCAGGGCTCGGTGCGGAGCGGGGACAAGTGGATTGACGGCGAGGAAGCGGCGGGCCTGGCGGGCGACTTCCTCCCAGTCGCCCGCGGCGGTGGCGAGTTCGATGATTCGTTGGTAGACGCCCGGGGCGGCGCTGTCGAGGGCGGCCAGCGCCTTCAGGGCCGCCAATTCCTCGGCCGACTCGCCGAGTTCGCGGTGGACGCGGGCGAGTTGGGCGTGGGCGCTTTCGTCGCCCGTCTGCTTGGGAAACAGCGTGATCAACCGGCGCAGCGGCTCTTTGGCGGCGGCCCAGTTGTTGTCGTCGAGGGCACGGGAGGCGCGCCGTTGGAGGGCGAAATAATTGTCCGGGCGTGCGGCGGCCCAGGAGTCCAGCTCATCCTCGGCGCCCGGGAGAAACATTTCGGGATCGGGTTTGGTCCAATCGAGGCCTGAGGACATGGCGTCGGCGAGTTGGCGGGCGTGGGCGGCGAAGTCAGCTTCCAGTTTTTCGAGCGGGGCGACGCGGCGGGCGAGCGAATCGTTGATCGGGGTGCCGTCGCGCAGGTCGGCGAGGATGGTTTTGAGCGCTTCGAACCCGTGGCGCTCAATGATAAATTCGACGACGAGCGAGGACTGGTAATACGCGAACTGGAGGTGGATCGGGCTTTCGGGCGACAGGAAGGCGCCGCTGAGATCGGCGACCGGGGCGAGCTCGCCCCGGACAATCATGTCGCGGTAGCGCGGCGTCAGTTGTTCGCCCCACGAGGGATCGGCCTGGCGTTCCTCGTAGACCGAAATCCCCTCGCTGAGCCAGCGTGGCATGCGGTTGCGGGTCGCCTGCAGCGTGACCGTGTGGCAGAACTCGTGCCACAGGACCGCCTCCCAATTGACTGGTTGCCCCTTGGTGGCGGCAGGGCTGTTGGCGGTGACCACGCGGCCGAAGCACACGCCCAGGTACCCCGGATTGTCCGGCATCCCGAACGTCCGCACTCCAAAATCCTTTTGCTCGGGAAAAATCTCGACAATCGTCGGGCGCGTCACGTCGACACCGTACTTCGCGCCGAGGGCGCCCCGCGCGGCTTCCAGGAGCTCGAGTGCGCGCTGGCCGTAGATCGGCGCTTCGTGGGTCGCCAGGCGCACGATGAAATTGTCGCTTTTCAGCGTGGCAAATCTCGCCTCCATGGTGTCGCGCAGCGTCATCAAGTTGAAGGCGGCCACGTCGTAGCCATCTTCGGTGTGGACTTGACTGGCAAGCTGCCATCCTTCGTCCTCCTCCCCGAGCCGCAGCAAGTCGCTGGCCAACTGGGCCTTGGCTGGCAGATAGGCGGGATCAAATTCCAGCGCCTGCCGTTGCCGGGCCGCGCCTTCGGCAAACCGGTATTTTTGCGACAACTTGCGTCCGATCAAGTGGTCGACGCGCGGATTGGTTTTCCAAAAGGCCAATGCCTTGGCGCGGGCGTCCGCCTCGGCCGCCTCGTCATAGCGGAGGTGGGCGAGCACGGCGCGGTAGGCCCAGGCGTCGGGGTGGTGTGGATTGACCTCGAGCACGAGGGCGATAAGCGCCTCCGCCTCGGCATACTCCTCGGCGTCGATCTTGTGATCGGCGGACCGGAGAAGACTGGGAAGGTGCTTTGGATTGATGGCGAGGGCGGCCTCGATGGCGGCGCCCATGGCGGCCCGATCTCCGGATGAATACGCCTCGGCCAATCCGTGATGGAGATCCGCGTCGTCGGGAAAAAGCTTGAGCCCTTCTTGAAACGAGCGCGCCGCCAAGGCGGCGTCGTTCTTTTCCAGCGCGAGCTGGCCGCGCGCGAGATACGGCTCGCGCGCTTGGGGATCGGCCTTTTGCGCGGCCGCGAACACCTTGTCCAGAATCAATTTCGGATCGGCCCCGCGCAGGAGCATCGCTTGGCCAAAGATCACGATGCTCGCCCCATCGCGGTACGACCAACTCCGCCGCGACATCAGGTCCTCGACCGTCTCGGGAATCACCGCGGCTGCCTCGACCTGCCCGTTGGCCAAAGCCGCAGTCCGGTTCGCCCACTGGATGCGCAAGTCAGTCGAGTCGTGCTCATAGGCCGCTGCCGCTGCCGTCAGCGCCTCCGGGTAGGCACCGGTCGTGAGCAACGCCTCAATTTTAATGAGGTGCCATTCCTCGACATCGAACGTCGGTTCAGCCAGTTCGGCCTCCACCGCCTTCAATGCCGCCGCAGCGTCGCCGGTGCGCAGCGCCTTCCACGCCTCCTCGGTCGTCAGTGCGCCCCCATCCGCGTGACCCAGCAGGCAGACGGCCACGGTCATTACGACACGAGCGACCACCCATCGGTGGCAACAAGTACGAAATGGCGGGTCGACGCGCATCCGGTCATCATGCTCACTGACCGATGGCGGCACAAGTCGGGGTTTGCTCTAATCCTCGGGCGGGGGCAAAGCCCGGGCCGGAATTCTTCCACGTTTCATCCGAGAAGATTTCGCCCGTGATCGCTTCTACTTCGGGGTAACTACCGTTCCGACGATGACCGTCTGACTGTCCGGCTGCGGACGGGAGACGTTGAGCGTCACGTGTCGAGTACCCGAAACCTCGGAGGCTTCCAGCAGCTCGGTCTGCCCGCTGCCAACCGACTGCGACTGCCGGCTGATCGTGAAGCCGAGTTTGTCGAGTTCATCGCTGTAGAAGGTCACGATTTCCGGGATCGGCGCACGGCTGACCGCCGTCAGGTGGATGGTCTCGGCGGCATCGGACGAATCGCCTTTGACCGCCGCGCCGACCGTCAGTCCGGGCATGACGGGGAACCAATCGGGGGCTCCTGTCCACTGGCCGGGCTCGCCGCTGGTGACCGTGGTGGTTGGCACCCCGGTTTTAGCCTTGAGGATGTCATCCACGGCCGCGGAGAAGGAAACGGTCAGGATCTGGCCAGTGCGCTTGTCGCGGAAGGTGATTTCCCCCTTGGTATCGTCGGACGAAAGCCACTCGATATCGGGATCGGATTTCACGATCATCTCGGCGGCAAATTTATCCGGATTACCCTGGATTTCCGAGGCCACTCGAGTCGCGGTGCGCACGCCCCACATAACCGAGGCCACCACGGCAATGATCGCCAGCAGGACCAACAGCCCACATCCGATGCCGAGGTAAAGGAGAATGTTCGAAGTCCCTCGGTCCGAAGCGAATTGCGATTCCCCCGCGGGCATCGGCAGGTAGGGCGGCGGCTGCGGTACGTTGAGGTCGGTTGGTCCGGGTGCCGGGGGCGGGGGGGGCGTGCCGGCGCCACGCGCCGGTGGCAGCGGTGGCGGTTCAGGCGGCACGGCGTCGTTCATGGCGCACCACCCTATGTCAGGGCGCGTCACCGGAAAATGGGATTTTGCGCTCCATCGCGGACAGTCCGATACAAGCAGCCCTATGCTGAACGATATATGTCGACTTTCTGGACTTGCGTTTGCGGCGTTCAGATGACCCTGGCGGCGGTCGAGACGGGTCTGAATTTTTGAGGACCGGCCTCGCGCGGTCCTGGACTTTTCCACATATGAAGACGCGAATTTTTGGATCTCGCTGCTCGGGAAGCAGGTCGACGGCGACGGCCGGCGGTTCATCCATTTTGTCTTCATGGCGCCGGACCGGGACTCCGACGACGACGCGGTCTTTGCCCTCGGCGTGTCGTCGAGCAACGCTCCCTCTCGCGGGTCGTTCTAAAAATACCCTTCCTTCTTCCGGTCCTCCATCGACGTCTCGGACACCTTGTCATCCGCGCGCGTCCCGCGTTCGGTCACGCGAGCCGCCGCCACCTCGGCGATGATCTCGTCGATGGTTGTCGCTTTTGATTCCCAGGCTCCCGTGCACGTCACGTCGCCAATCGTGCGGAACCGGATGATCCGCTCCTCGACCGTCTCGTCGTCCAGCGGTTTCGCGAATCCCGTCTCCGCGTCCAGCCACGCCCCGTCCCGCTTGAACACCTTTCGGCGGTGCGCGAAGTAGAGGCTCGGCAAAGGGATCGCCTGTTCCTTAATATACATCCACACATCCATTTCCGTCCAGTTGCTCAACGGAAACACCCGGAAATGCTCGCCCGCGTGGTGCCGGCCGTTGAAGAGATTCCATAACTCGGGCCTCTGGTTCTTCGGGTCCCATTGGCCAAATTCATTCCGGTGCGAAAAAAACCGCTCCTTCGCCCGCGCCTTCTCCTCGTCCCGCCGACCTCCCCCCAACAGCGCATCAAATCTCCCCGTCTCAATCGTCTCCAGCAGCGTGATCGATTGCAACCGGTTCCGCGACGCTTTCGGCCCCGTCTCGTCCCGCACCGTCCCCCGCCGAATGCTGTCCTCCACCTCCCCCACCACCAGTCGCGCCCCCAGCATCCCGACAAATTCGTCCCGATACGCCAGCGTCTCCGGAAAATTGTGCCCCGTGTCCACATGCACCAACGCAAAGGGCACCTTCGCCGGCCAAAACGCCTTTCGCGCCAACCACGCCATCACAATCGAATCCTTCCCCCCAGAAAACAACAGCCCCGCATTCTGAAACTGCGCCGCCGTCTCCCGCAGCACATAAATCGCCTCAGCCTCCAGCTGCTCCAAATGACTCAATGTGTAAGAATGCATAGTTCCTGATCAGTTCGCCTCGGCCTCCCCCCATCGCCAAGCCCCCCACTCCTAACCGACGGACCGCCTGTGTAAAGCGAAATACCCTATTGTCTATAGAATAAGTCGACTATTCTGCCTTTTCAAACTGCCTGTCCCTCTGTGTTCACCCCACCTGCGGGGGCCATAGCCGAGAATTCATCGCATGGATCGTGTTTATTGATTGCCCGTCCCTTTATGGCATGGATGCGTCATGAAGAAATTCTTGCTCGGATGCGGGGTCGTGGTGGCGGTGGCGCTGGTGGCGGCGGTGATTGCGGCGGTGGTGTGGGGGCCGCGGCTGGTGGATTGGGGTGGCGAGGTGGTGCACCAGATGAAGGAGGGGATTGGGCGCGAGCAGCAGCGGCTGGATGCGGTGCAGAATTGGGCGGGGCCGGGTCCCGCGGTGGTGGCGGACGCGCTGTTTCCGGCGCGGGTGGGTGCGGCTGTGCGGACGGCGGTGCGGGAAGAGGCGACGCTGGGGGCGCTTGGGGTGGCGCGGGCGGCGAGGCAGGCGACGTACACGCAGGCCGGAGGCGAGATCGAGGTGTGGGCGTACGCGGTGAACGATCTGGAGCGCGACGGCCTGCTGGCTCAGATCAGAACGGCCTATGACGCGAGCAGCGGCACGAAGTCCACGGTCACGGTGCCCTCGCGGGCGTCGTTCAGTGGAACGGCGTTGGGGACGAGTCATGTGCTCACGCCACCCGGCTGGTTTCTTGTATTTCGTCCGCGGGGCGAGGGCGACGCGCTCCCGTTCATCGACGATTTTTTTGGCCTGCCCTCGGGGGAGGGGAAGGTTTCTTCCAAGTAGTTAGAATGCGGGACCTTGAGTTTCCCCGTGTTTGCGACACTAGCTGAAGCCCAGTGCCGATGGGGTGTCGGCGATGGAGGTGTTCTCTCGTCCCACCTCGATGCCTGCTTCTCTCGCTCGCATGGAGAGTTGTTCCGCTGCCGAAGAAGCCTGAAAATGGACAAACTCCAGGTTCCGGAGTCATCTGGGCTCTCCGTGAAATCATCCATGAAATTGCGAAGAGGGTGGCTAGCCTGCGCGTTCCCGGGATTCCGGGCATCCCCGCATGAATAACACCATTCGAGTTTTCGCCTGGGTCCGGCGGTACCCGGCACTGGCGCTGTCGACGCTCGGTTGCGCGGTCGTTTCCGTGCTGTGCGGTCTGGTGTTTCCGAAGGCGGTGCAGCAGGTGTTGGATGTGGTGATTCCGCAGCGCCGGGGCGATTTACTCGGGTTCTGGGTGGCGCTCACGTTGGCGGCGTATTTCGCCCGCGACCTGCTCAATGGTCTGCGCATTCTGCTCAACAACACGTTTGAGCAGAAGGTCATTTTCGATCTTCGGAGCGACTTGTATGCGCGCCTGCAGCGGCTCCCGATTCCGTGGTTCGACGGGCGGCCGACCGGCGACATCATGACGACGGTGGCGGAGGATGTGACTTCGGTGGAGCGGGTGTTGATCGACGGGATCGAGCAGGGCCTGGTGGCGGTGCTGCAGGTTATCGTTTTCAGCGTGTGGTTGTTCCACTTGAATGCGAACCTGGGAGCCGTCGCGATGCTGCCGATCCCGCTCTTGGCGGCGGGGGCGCTGTTTTACACGCTGACCGCGAAAGACCGGTACCGGGGCGTGCGGCGGGCGACCAGCGCCATGAACTCGCTGCTCATGGACAACGTCGGCGGCATCCGCCAAATCAAGGCGTACACCCGCGAACTGGCCGAGCATGCGCGCTTCAACGCGGCCAGCGAGCGGTTGCGCCAGGCGACGCTGAAGGTGATGCGGGCGTGGTCATTCTACAACCCGAGCATGATGTTCATTGGGGCGACGGGCACCGTGCTCGTCTTGTGGTTTGGGGGGAAACAAGTGCTGGCGGGCACCATGCTGCCCGGGCAACTGACGTCATTCCTGGTCACTTTGGCGCTGGTGTACGAGCCGATCAGCCGGCTCCACGGCCTCAACCAAATCTTCCAAGCCGGCCGCGCGGCGTCCGAACGCGTTTTCGACATCCTCGATGCGGAGGAGGAGGAATCGCTGGACGACGAGAGCGGCCATCAGGTGCCGCAACCGGTGCGCGGGCACGTCCAGTACCGCGACGTTTCCTTCGCCTACAACGAGCGCATCGCCACCCTGAGCCAGGTCACCCTGGAGGCGAAACCCGGCGAGACGATCGCCTTGGTCGGGCCGACTGGAGCCGGGAAATCGACCATCATCAACCTCCTGTGCCGGTTCTACGAGCTTCCCAAGGAGGGAGGCGGCGAAATCCTGCTTGACGGCCATTCGATCCGCGACATCACCAAAAACAGTCTGCGCGGCGCCCTCGGATACGTCACCCAGGAAAGTTTCCTCTTCAACGGCACCATCCGCGACAACCTGCTGCTGGCGCGTCCCAATGCGACCACCTACGAACTGTGGAAGGCATTGGAAGCCGCCAACGCAAAAGAATTCGTCCAGCGCCTGCCGCAGCAACTCGACACCGAGGTCGGCGAGCGCGGGGTGAAATTGAGCGTGGGCGAAAAACAGCGCGTCAGCATCGCCCGCGCCCTGCTGAAAAATCCCCCGATCCTGCTGCTCGATGAGGCCACCGCCAGCGTGGACACCGAAACCGAGCGCCAGATCCAGCAGGCGCTCGACCGCCTCATGGAAGGCCGGACCAGCTTCGTCATCGCGCATCGGCTGAGCACGGTGCGCCACGCCCATCGGATTTACGTGCTCGACGGCGGTCGCGTGGTCGAATCGGGCACGCACGACGCATTGCTCGCCCAACCGACCGGCCTGTACGCCGAGTTGTGCCAGCATGCGTTTTTGGTGGAAAAGGAAGCCGCTGTCGATTCGCCGGGGGCACCGGCAGCGGCTGAGGTGGTGGCCAGCGAAGCCGCAGCGGCGGCGCGAGCGGCCGCCGAGGCCACCGATCGCGAGCGGGCCGCTCTCGCCCAGCGGCTGGCGCTTCTTGAGCAAGAACAGGCGGCGGCCGAATTGGCCAGAGCCACGCTGGAGTCGGAACTCGCCCACGCCAGGCACCTGCGCGCGGAAAATGAATCGGCCGCCCAAGCCGTGGAGGCTGCTGCCGCCGCGGAACGCAAGCGGCTGGCCCGGCTTGACCGCGACCTGGCCGCCAGCGAGACCGCTCGCCTGAAACTGCAGGAAGAGTGGCTCGCCGCCCAAGAGGCGCTGGCCGCGCTCACCTCGACCCGAGACACCGAGCGCGCCGACCACCGGACCGAGTTGGACAATCGCGACCAGCGGCTCGCCGCACTCCAAGAGGAACTCGCCGCGGCCGAGCGCGCCCTGGAGTCGTCCTCCTCCACTGCCCCGGCGGCGGCCGATATCGAAATCGACAAACGACATCTATCCAAGCTCGAATCGGAATTGGACGCCCTCCGCCATCAGCTCGCCGCTTATGAAAAACAACGGGCGACGCTCGAAGCCGAACTCGCCCACGTCCGCGCCACCAACACCAAGCTGGAAGCCGGATTGCCCGCCGCCCCACTCCCTCCCGCCCAACCGACCCACCCGGAACTGCCGCTCCTGGTGCCGCCCTCGCGGCCGCTCGTCGTTTATACCTCACGCGGGGCGTGAGGGGTGGATGGGCAAGCAGGCGCAGGCCAAGCAAAGCCACTTAAGCCTTCTGATCAGCCGCTTGATTCGGCTGTGAGGAGGTCTCTCATGCATGGAGTCTCACTGAGATCGCTTACTCGGATTCCGGATCGACACCCAGTGCCCGCAACTTGGCCGCCAGCCGGTCGGCGCGCTCGGCTTCCTCATCCGCGCGCCGGGCTTCCGCTTCCGCCCGCCGGGCTTCCGCGTCGGCGCGTCGCGCGAGTTCGCGTTGGGACTCCATTAATTTCCCGTCGGGTCGACGAACCCAAAGTCGGCCGTGCGCGTCGAGGCCGAACGTCATGCCGAGTGACCGGCTGAGCCAGGTGCCATCGGGATCGGCGGGTTTTTGGACGAGGGACGGGCAGCCATTTCGACGGAATGCGTGGAAACTCCCGCGCCGGTAATCGTAGATGAAAAACTCGTCGCAGCCCATTTCCGAGTAGAACTCGAGTTTGTCGATCATCTCGTCGGCCGAATTGCTCTTGGAAATGAACTCAAAAACGACGTTGGGGGGACGACCGTTTTCTTCCCATTGTTTATAGCTGAGCCGTTCGCCGGCCCGGTGATCGAGGACGACCATGACGTCAGGCGCCTTGGAGATGTCCGGCCGCCCTTCCACCGGGTACCACAACAAATCCGCGGCCACGAACACATCGGCACGATCGCCGTACCAGTCCTCCAAGCCATTCTTGACGAACGTAATCCACTTCAGATGCTCGGTGTCGTTGCTCAAGGGCTCCCCGTTGTCGATCGGATAAATGATCCGGCCGGCCCGGTCGGTTTCGAACTTGGTCGATGGCGGCGGAGTCACGGTAGCTAGTGTATGTCCGATCGCGGCACGGTCAACGCCACGCTCCAGGGCGAGAAGCCGCAGTTCACTGCCCCGCCGCCTGCCGCATCGCTTCCTCGAG
The DNA here is from genome assembly GCA_046155625.1 of Verrucomicrobiales bacterium. Lineage (GTDB taxonomy): Bacteria > Verrucomicrobiota > Verrucomicrobiia > Verrucomicrobiales > V1-33 > CAJBME01. The sequence continues at coordinate 50,180 of JBJXFS010000194.1, forward strand.
GCTGATGGGTTTGTCGCTGAACATGCCGGGGGAATAGCCGGCGGGCAGTTCCAGATCCGGGTTGGTGATGTTGACCAGGCGCCATGTCCATGGCCACCAGCCCTCCTTTTTCCAGTGGAAAGTGAACGGCTGGTCGAGCCGCCGGGCCGTCGAGAGCATGACCTCCCCAATGGGCGAGATCGACTTGCCGTCGAGTTTGGGTTTGGTGGTCAGAGTGATCGTGTCATCGGGACCGGCGGCGAACTGCGGGTCGATCCATTCCACGCGGAGCGTGAGGAACTGTCGGCTGACGTCGCGAAAGGCGGATCCAATTTGATCGCGGTCCATCCCCCATTGGTCGCGATACGATTTCGAGACCATGTGCCAGGCCTTGGCCGATCGGCCTTCGGCGAGAGCGCGACGAAATCCCTCGGCGCGGTGTCGGACCTGGCTTTCGGCGGTGAGGCCTTGCGACAGCAGCCAGATTACAAATGCGACAAGCTGAAACGCAAGCAACCACGGCCATGAACGCTGCACAAACCGGACGAGGACGGAGAGCATGGGCGTTTTTCGGTTGTACGGCGTCCGTGCGCAAGCCCATAGTCAATCGATGAAAGAACGGTTTCGGCAGAATGTGGCGGCGCTGCTGGTGGATGCGAAAGGGCGTTTGTTGATTTGCGAACGCAGGGACTTCGCGAACTCCTGGCAGGTGCCGCAGGGTGGCATCGACCGCGGGGAGACGCCTGCCCAGGCGCTCCAGCGCGAGCTGGATGAAGAACTCGGCCTCGAGCCGCACCACTACAAGGTGCTGCGACAGCAGAGCGGGTATCGGTATTGGTTCCCCCCTGGATCCAAGGCCTTGCGAAACTACGCGGGCCAGGAGCAGACATATTTCCTTTGCAAAATGCTCGCGTCAGACGCGGATATCCGGCTCGACAAGCACAAACCTGAATTCGTCCGGTGGCGGTGGATCGAACCGGAGGAATATGATTTTTCCTGGCTGCCGCCGTTCAAACATCCGGTGTACCGCGAAGTGTTTCGCGACTTCTTCGGGCTCGGCGAGGAGGAACTCGCGGCCCAGCGGGCGTGACGTCGGGGTGGGTCGCGTCCTGCCTCCCTGGGGTTTGTACGTTCTTCACTGGGTGGCCCAAACCTATCCGTCACGCACAGCGTTGGTTGCGCGAAGCGATGGTTCTCGGGTAGGGCGGCGCGTCCCGCCCGCCGCAGCTGGCGTCCTCGCCGGTTGACCCGCGCGTCCCGCCCGCCGCCGCTGGCGTCCTTGCCGGCTGCCCCGCGCGTCTCGCGCCTTGCTCCGATCCATCGATGCGTACGAGTCGAACCGCGCGCAGAGCGAGCCGCCTCGTGAAGAATCGACATCCCGCCCCGGTCATTTACCGCGGCGTGATGCGCAGGCGCGCGGCGACGCGGCCTTGAGTGGGAGCGATGAGCGCGCAGCGGCGCTCGAGGGTGCCCTCGACGCCGAGCACGGTGTCGCTCAGGACTTGGGGAGCTCCGGGCGTGCCGGCCGAGTGCCAGAGCTGGTAGTCGGCGGAGACTTCAAGATGCACGAGAACATCGGCGCGAGACAGGTCGCGACTGTAAATGAAGCACAACCCTTGCGGTGAGATTTGGGCCTGCGGCAGACGGGCGGCAGCACTCTGATCGGCCGCAAGGCCGAGCGCATAACGAACCAGCGGCGCCACGCCGTCGGCCCCGCTGGGTACTTCCAAGTTCGATGCCAGGGATCCTGATGGCAGACCGAGCCGGGTCTCCTCCGCGGCGGCCCATGCGAGATACGGCGGCATCGCGGCCACCTCGATACGGCGGCTTGGTCCGTACTCCCAGGAGAGTCCGGAGATCACTGGGCGTGCGGCGACAACCAGGCTGCCCGGAGACGACGGTGTGTGCTGCCAAGTCGCCTGAGGACCGGAGGCCGGCACCGTCGTCGTGACGGGGGCAGTCAATTGCTCGACCCCCGTGAAGGAAATGTTGTCCAAGAACCACCCGCTGTTCACCCCGAGTCCGGCCAGCCATGTGTTTCCCGTCAGTGTATAATTGAACCGCAAACGCACCAAGCGCCCCGCGTAATTCGCGAGCGACACGGTGACCGGCGCCCAATTCGACCCCCCCGTGGCCGTACCGACTTTCGTCCAGGCATCGGTCCAGCTCTGGCCATCATCGATGGAAACCTGCAGCCGCGCGACCTGGCGCACCGACGACGCGCGCAGCCAACTGTCGAACTTCACGCTGCCGGCGGCTCCCGGCACATAAATCGGCTTGAGCCTGACCCATTGGTCTTCGAGGACCGGGTGGGCCAGATGGATCGCTGCGCCGCTGGATCCCACCCGCACACTCGATTGCAACAGCAAATACCGCCCAGGCGTCACATAAGAGTCCAGCTGGGTGGCCCCATCGGCCGGTTCGAGCGCGGCGGGGGACACGGGCGATGCGACCACCTCGTACGCCGTGGCTCCGGGAGTGGTCGGAAATGTGGACGTCCACACCGCCCCAGCAGCTCCCCCACCCGGGCCGCTGAGAACCGGGGTGACATACGCCGGCCGAAAGTCGATTTTCACATTCTTGCCAGCGTCGATGACCGCACTCGCCTGCCCTGCCGCCCGCAGTCCTGACAGCGTAACGGCCCGTGTGGACGCCGTCTGAGGCACGGGGACGACGTAGCCACCGCCCGGCGCCGTGATGGCGTGATGGCTGGCGCCTTCGACGTCGACGCGGAGCCCGCCGATGCCTTCATTCAAGTCGTAGCGCTGATTCCCATTCATGTCGTAGTACGCCACCCCCGTCACGAAGGCCGGTGAGCTCCGCTGGAGGCCGAAATCGACCGTCCCGACCACCGGCCCGACATCGCTCGCGGTAAATCCCGAATAGCCAATGTGCACGCCCACGCCGATTTCCCGATGATCTTTCGAATGATTGTTCAGGCGGTGAGCGGGAGGACTCTGCATGCCGTTGTCCGGTCCGCCCCAGTCGACTTCAAATCCGGCATGCGAATAATACAGGTCGCGACCGTAGGCGTAGACGTTCTCGCCCAAGCCCGCGTAATTGTATCCCACCGCCGAAACGCGGCGCACAATGCTGTCCGAAGGCGACGTCGCCGGCGGCTGCGTGTGGCTTTGGGTTTTTGTCGAAAACATCCACTGCGTGTGCTGCCGCGCGACGGCCATCAGTTTCGCGTTCGGCGCCACCGCCGGTACCACCGGCAACGCCGACATCCGCTGGACCGCCACGGCCATATTGACACCGAAACTCGAATACGCGTCCTTCAAGTTCCAATCGAGCTGGTCCGGCGGTCGCTTCGCCGGATCCGCCGCATCCCGATACCCTTGGGCTTCCGCCGCCGGAAATACCCTCGACCGATTGATGTATTCGATCATCATCTGCTCCTCAGCCGTCGGGGATCCAAAATCGTAGGCGGGCGTCTGACCTTCCGCGCCCGCCGCCGGAATCACCCACCCCAACCATACCCCCAACGCCGCCCACCAAGGGACGCTCGCTTTCCTGAAAACTCGGGTCGAGGTCGCGGACATGCCAGGATGGAATACGGACAGACGAGGTAAGGATATTCGCGGAGGGCAGGGCGACGCTATGGAAATTATTGTTTTTCCGTTTTTTTTCTCACTTCTTTCCTCTGCGCCTCATTTTTGAAAGACGATGAATTTGCGGCAGAGGAAATTGACGAGGGCGGAGGTGATGATGAGGATGAGTTGGGCGATCCACCAGCCGGTTTGGAGGGCATTGCGGAGGAAGGGGCCGGCTAGGATACCGGCGACGCCGCTGATGAGATTGACGAGGCTGAAGAGGGAGAATTCGATCCACCGGTTGTGGCGACCGCTGGTGAAGACCCAAACGACGTTGGTGAAGTAGGCGACGAAGTTGCCGATGGGGAGGGCCCAGAGGTTGGCGTAGATCTGGTTCCATTTGAGGATGTCCTTGGGGGCGCCGTCGAAGGCGGGGAACCAATGTTTCGAGAACCACCAGGCGGCGGCGGTGTGGGAGAGGGTCGCGACCACGCCGCAGAATCCGTATTTGACGAATTGGACGATGAACGGGGCGTCCTTGGACTTGAGGAAATGGAAAGTTTCGAGTGGCGGGTGGTGGGCCGCGAAATGCAGCACCTGTTTGGCTTGAGCGATCCAACTCTCGGGGGAGGGGTCGTGGGGTGCGGGTGATTGACGGGCCATGGGTAGCGTGACGGCTTTCGGGAGTCGCGGTGGGAACTCAGTCACCGAAGCGATCCCTCCAGCGGGGCAAGGCATCGATGATGGTCTGTTTACGGCGGCGGTTGCTGATCTCCCAGACCACGGGACGCCCCGGCGGGACCAGCGGCATCAGGGTGTCAAAGTCCACGCCCCCCGCGGTGAGCGGGACGCGGTGGTCGCGATGCGGCCATTCGACGTCATGCAGGTGGCAACCGAGCCAGTGCGGCGCCACGGCCCGGATCCACGCCTCGTGATCGAGCAGACCGAGGTTGGCCTTGCGCTGGACGTGGCCAAAGTCATGCCAGTACCCGACCCACGGGTTGTCTCGAAAATGGTCGAGCAACCCGAGCATCTCCGCCTCCGTCGGCACTTGCTCGAAATGACTGCGGCTCTCCAACGCCACCGGCACCCCGACTTCTTTCGCCTTGGCGGCAATCCGGTCGACCGCCTCCCGCGCCCGCTCGAGGTACAACGGGCCAACGCGCTCACGGGCCTTCACGAAAGCCAGCTTGAGGCGGACATACTCGCGGGTATTTCCGCGGCCGGCCGCCAGCAAGGCCTCGAGCCGGTCGGTGAATTTACGAATCGGCACGCTTCCGAGATGGAGCACCACATACTGGGCTTCAAACTGCGCCGCGAATTCCAATGTTTTCAAGGTCAACGCCATGGCGCGTTCACGGTCATGCGGCCGGTGCGACGTGAACTCGTAGGCATCCGGAGCGTCGATCATGAGTTCAACGGGAGACGGGCAAAAGTTGTGCAGCCCGGACACCTTGATCTGCTTTTCCCGGAATGCCTTCTGGATCCCGGGAAGTAATGAGACCTTTAGCCCATGACTGATCTCGATGGTGTCAAACCCCATCGCTTTGATCTCATGAACGACATGATCCCCTTCCGTATGACGCTGGCTGTTCCAGCAAGTGGAAAATGAAAGCATCGACGGTCGCTCGTGATCAGGATTCGTGCCGCTCTCCCTCGAAGCCACGGTTTTCCTCGACCGCAATCGGGTCGCGCCAATCCTCAGTCGGGACGTCACTCATCCATTCAGCATATCGAGGATCGGCGAAGGCTCAAGGGGCGGGGCGTGCTGGGTCGGCGGTCGGAGGGCGGCGGTCGGAGGGCGGAGGGCGGAGGGCGGAGGGCGGGAGGTGGCCGCGAAGCCATGCCGGAACGCGCTGGGGGGGTCAAGCAGCGCTGAGGGATTTTTCGGCGGTGCGGTTGGATTTGGTTTCGGCTATTTTGGTGAGCTTTTTGTCGGCCGCTCCCTCCTCGTCGATAGTCAGAGTGATGAGGCGAACCAGCTCATTGAGTCCGAGGTTTTTGGCAAAGGCGCGCATGGTGCCGTACGTGGCGATCTCGTAGTGTTCGACTTTTTGGGCGGCGGCGATGAGCGCGGCGTCGAGGGCCGGTGAAGCGGCGTACTCTTCGGCCAAGCTGTTGCCTTCCTCGATCAGACCTTCCATGGCGTCACATTTTTTGGCATGCGGCTTGAGCCCAAGATGGTCGAACATTTCCTCAAGGCGGCTGACATGCGACAGGGTTTCGTCGCAGTGCGATTCAAAGGCGGCCTGCAGCTCGCGGCTTTGGGCTTTTTTCGCCAACTTCGGCAGGGTGGTGGCAAGCTTCTTTTCGGCCCAATAGACGTCCTTGAGTTGATCGACGAGGAGGCGGTTGAGTTCGGGTGTGTCTTTCGTGTTCATAATGGAATTGGTGGTTTCGATTCGCGGTCGGCAGATCTCCGAAGTGGAAGAAGCCGATGGACCACCCTCCATGCAGGCCGCGTGCCGCCCGGAGGGCTAGGTTTGCATGTATGTTACTAGCAATGAATTAGAATTCATGATCGAGGCTGGCCAGGAGCCGGATCGGCCTGAATGGGAATGCACATTGCCCGTGGGGCGGGGCAATTTGCACGGGGGCGGTTTGGAGTGGCGGGCCGCGGCCGCCATGGGGACGAACACCCTTTGACTTCGCTTGCGACCGCTCTACCGCAAATCCTGGAGTTTTTATGGCGGCCCCAGCCCCCCACTCCCCGCCGCCCGCGGAATTACCATGAATCACGGACAACTCACCGGACGGCGCCTGGCGGCGCTGATGCGCCAGACTGCGCAGGAGTGGCGGCAGGACAACATCCCGCGCTTGAGTGCCGCGTTGTCGTACTATGCGATTTTCGCTCTCTCACCGCTGGTGCTGCTGATTCTGACGCTGGGGGGGGCGTGGTTGGGAGAGGCGCACACGCGCGGCCAGCTGGACATTCAGATGCAGGGCGCGCTGGGCACCACGACCGCCGAAGCCGTCGGAAATCTCGTCGAGGTTCCCGAGCGGCCACCGACATCCCTGCCGGCGGCGCTCGGCAGTCTGGCCTTTCTCCTGTTTGGAGCGACGCGACTTTTTGGCGAACTCAAAGAAGCGCTCAACCTCATCTGGGGAGTCGAAAAACCCAGGGGAAAGGCGCTGAGGGCCTGGGGCCGCAAGCGCTTGGTCTCGATGGCCATGGTGGCGGTGCTGATGGTCCTGTTCCTCCTTTCGATGGCGTTTTCCATGGCGGTGACGGCGGGAGCCGGCGCGGTCCAGCGATGGATTTCGATACCTCCGGTGCTGTGGAGCCTGACCGGTCTCGGCCTCGGTTTGGTCATGGAGACGGTCCTGTTCGCCTTGATGTTCCACATTCTCCCCGACGTCAAATTCCCGCGGCGCGACGTCTGGCTGGGCGCCGGACTTACGGCGGTGCTCTTCGAGCTCGGAAAACTGGCGCTCGGCTGGTTCCTTTCCCGCGACCTGGCCACGCCGGGCGATGGACCGGCCGGCTCAGTGATGATCGTGCTTCTCTGGGTTTATTACACCAGCATCATTGTGCTCAGCGGCGCCGAGTTCACCCAAGTCCAGTCGCGCTGGCGATACTCGCCGGACCGGCACCACGGATCCTCGAATAGCTGATTCAGCTGGCATCCGGCGCGGTCCGGCCGGCCTCCGGTTCAACCGACCGTTCGTCCAGACCGAATTTCTTTCGCTTCCGGTACAGCGTGGCCTGGTCGATTCCCAGGACGCGCGCGGCGTCGGCCAGGCTTCCGGTGCTTTCGACGATGGCCTTGATGTGGGCGGTTTCGAGTTCTTCGAGGCTGATGTTGTCACCGACTTGCGGGCCGGCTGGGGTGATGGAATCGAGCCGCGAGGCGCCGGTGCCCAGCGCCAGGTCTCCCACCCCGATTTCCGTGCCGGAACACAAAATGACGGCCCGCTCGATCACGTTGCGCAGTTCCCGCAGGTTGCCCGGCCAGGAATGGGCCAGAAGTTGGCGCCGCGCCTCCGGCGTGAACCCGCGCAGCCGCCGCCCGATCTGAGCGCCGAAAAACTTGAGGTAATTCTCGGCGAACTTCATCAGGTCGTCCGGCCGCCGACGCAAGGGTGGCATGTGTACTGTAATGACATTGAGTCTGTAATACAAGTCTTCCCGATACGTCCCGGCACGCACCGCGGCTTCCAAATCCCGATTGGTGGCCGCAATCACCCGGACGTCGGCCTGCCGGGTCACCGTCTCGCCCACGCGTTCGTACTCCCGGTCCTGCAGCAACCGGAGCAGCTTGGCTTGCAGGTCGGGCGGGAGCTCGCCGATCTCGTCGAGAAACAATGTGCCTCCATCGGCCGCCTTCACCTTTCCCCAGTGGTCTCGCGCCGCCCCGGTGAACGACCCTTTGACGTGCCCAAACATCTCGCTTTCCATCAGCTCCTTGGACAATCCCGGGCTGTGCACGGTGACAAACGGCTTGCCGGCCCGCGGGCTGGCCCGGTGCACCGCCTTGGCGGCCACCGTTTTGCCGGTGCCGCTTTCCCCAAGGATCAAAATCGACGCGGTGCTCGAGGCCGCGCGAAATAGGATGTCCAATGTGGCCCGCACCTCGGCATTCTCCGACTCAAATGTCGCATCCGGCGTCTGCGCCTTCACCTCGCGCTGCAAATCGGCCACTTGCTCGACCAGTTTCCGGTGCGTCTGGATCCGGGAGAGCGCAATGCCGAATTGTTTGCGGGTAAACGGCTTTTCCAGAAAATCCAGCGCGCCGAGCCGCATCGCCTCGACCGCGGTTTGGATGTTGGCGGCGGCGGTGAAGATGACCACCGGCACCGTCGGATGCTTGCGATGGATTTCGGCCAGCACCTCCAACCCGTTTTCCCCGCCGATATTCACATCGAGCAAGACCAGCTGGTAATCGGCTTCGGCGAGCGCCTGGAGGGCCGTGGCCCCGGTACTGGCGGATTCCGCATAATGGCCGGCATCCTCGATGAGTTGGGTCACCGAATCGCGGATGATTTTTTCGTCGTCGACAACGAGGATATCCATGAGGCAGGGGGCGTGATTAAGCCGCCGCGGACGAGGCCACGGCAATGGGAACAAGCAGAGTGAACGAAGCGCCGCCCAACCGCCCCGGGCCCTCGGCCAGGCGCACGTCGCCGCGCATTCGTTGCACCAGGCGGCAAGCGATCGACAGGCCGAGTCCGGTGCTCGGTTCGTTGGCGGTGGGCCGGGCGCTCAGCCGCTGATAGCGCCGGAAGAGCTTTTCGCGGTCGTCCTCGGTGAAACCGGGCCCGCTGTCGTCGATGCGGCACTGCGCCATGCCGAGATGCGGCGCGGGCAGGCTCACTTCGACGCGGCCGCCCGAGGGGGTGAATTTGATCGCATTGGATATCAGGTTGTCGAGCGCCTGGATGAGGCCGTCGGGGTCGGCCACCACGGTGGTCTTTTGCTCGGCATCGGCGAGTTCAAGCGTGATGCCTTTGGAAGTGGCGGCCGGGTTGTTGAGCGCCACGGCTTCGGCCACGAGGGCCCCGAAATCCACCGGGGCACAGTGGAGGCGAACTTGCTCGGCCCTGAGGTTGGCGAGAAATTCTTCGATATGGTTGAGCAGGCGTTCGGAGGTTCCCTCGATGTTGTGGAGCATGGTCCCGCACGCTGAGGGCATCTCGCCCTCGCGGTCGGTCAGCAGGCTTGCGCTCAATTTGATGCCCGCCAGGCCGTTCTTCAAATCGTGCGCGAGGATGCCCAGGATTTCATCCTTGTCCTCGTCCAGCTGCCGCAGCCGGTCACGGGCTTGCTTGAGCGACAGTTGCGTCCTCACGCGGCTGAGCAGCTCGGCGCGATTGAACGGCTTCGTCACGTAGTCGACGCCGCCGGCTTCCAGTGCCTGGACAACGAGATTCTTGTCGTCGGCGGCTGACAAAAAGATGATCGGAATGTCGACCCAGGCCGGGTTCGCTTGAACGCGCCGACACACCGCCAGGCCGTCCATCTCCGGCATCATCACGTCGAGCAGAATGATGTCGGGCCGCCGGGCATCGAGCCGCTTGAGCGCCTGCTCCCCGCTGGTGGCGGCCACGATATCGTAGTCGAAGAGCGACAGCACCGTGCCGACGACACGGATGTTTTCCTCCTGGTCATCGACGATGAGGATCACTTCTTTTGGGCGCGTGATCATTTCGGTGTCGCGCTGAGGCATTGGTCAAGTTGCGAGACGAGGGCGGGAAAGGCGTTGAGGTCCTTTTCGAGCGACTCGAGCGAGAACGACTCGGCCGCCTCGAGGATTCGGCTGGCCAGCGCTTCGAGCGGCGGGCAGGGAGTGTCAGCGGCGAGCTGGCGCAAGTCGGATCCAAACCGAATGACTTCGCTCATCACCATGCCGTCGCGCACCGAAGGCCAGGTCGTTTGCTCAAGGGCGCGCAGGCGCGTGACCAATGGTCTCCATTCCGCCGGCGCCGGGCCATCGGCATCCGCGGCCGGATCGGGCGTCGCAATCGGGGCGCGCGGAATGAATTGGGCGAGTTCGGAAAACAACTGAGCGCGCGTGAATGGTTTGCGCACGTAGCCATCGAAGGCTTCACGCAGCGCCTTTTCCTCGTGGGAGAGGCTCGATGCCGTAACGGCGATCACCGGCAGAAGATTGTACTCGCCGTTGCGGCGCATCGCGGCGAGTGCCGCGCGGCCGTCCAAGACCGGCATGCGGATGTCCATAAGAATGACGTCGGGTCTCGGGTTGTTTTCCAGCCAATCCAGGGCTTCGCGGCCGTTGGTCGCGGTCGCGACGTGGTGATGGGTTCCGTCAAAATACCCCTGGACCACGGAAAGGTTGTCCGGGTTGTCGTCGACCACCAGCAGGGAAGCCGGACGCAGCTCGTTGAAATCGACCGCGCTTTCCGTCCCCATGGTGACACTGGAGGCCAGTTTGGAGGAAATTCCCACGTCAGGCAGGACCACGGTAAAAGTCGAGCCCTTGCCCTCTTCGCTGCGCACCTCGAGTGAGCCGCCCATGAGCGATGTCAGCCGTTTGACAATGGCCAGCCCCAATCCCGTTCCCTTCATCTCGGCGTCGCGGCTGGCTTTGGCTTGGACAAAAGGGTCAAAGACATGCTCGAGGCGACCGGCAGGAATTCCCACACCCGTATCACTGACTTCGACACGGAGCTGGCATTTGTGACTGCCTTCGACCGGCGGGCGGCCGCGGAATCGCAACCACACCGTGCCGGCCGGGGTGAATTTCACCGCATTGCCGACCAGGTTGATGACGACCTGGCGGAGCCGTGCGGCATCCAGGAGAAGGGATGCCGGGATCCAGTCCTCGACTTCGATTTCCAGGACCACCCCTTCTTCGCGCATTGATGGCCGAAAAGCTGGCGGGCGAACTCCGCGAGTTCGCGCACATCCACCGGATCCGAGGCGATCTCGACCATGCCGGCCTCGATTTTCGAGAAGTCCAGAATGTCGTTGATCAACTGAAGCAGCGCCTGGCCGCTGCGAACGATCGATCCGGCGTAGCCTCGCTGCTTGGCATCGCGGGCGTCCGTGAGCAGGAGTTCGCCGAACCCGAGGATGGCGTTCATCGGCGTCCGGATCTCATGGCTAATCGTCGCAACAAAAACGCTCTTTTCACGGTTGGCGCGGTCCGACTGCTGCTTTTCCAGGGCCAGGCGTTCATTGCGACGCGCCTGCAGCAGCGCCTGCCGGAGCAAGGCGCCCGCCGCGGCGCTGGCCACCCGCGCCGCGAGGACCATGGCCAGCAAGGCGCGTCCCCCGAGATACAGGGCCGCTTGCATGTCCGCGTCCTGATCGCGCAGACGCGAGTCCAGCTCGCGGAAATGGGCGTCGAGCACCTTGCGCAATTCGTCCATCCGCGCCTTGGCCTTGCCCTCCTTGATCAAGTCCGCCGCGCGCTCTCCCCCTTCCCGCTGGGCCACGGTAATGATTTCCTGTTTGGCTGCGAGGAACCCGTGCACTTGCTCCTGGATGGCCTCAATTCGCCTGTTGGACAGCCCGCGCTCGAGTTTCGCCTCCAAGGCCGTCGCCTCGACGAGCAAGCGGGGGAGCCGCAGCGACGCCTCGTTAAACGGTTTCAGGTAAGAGTCATCCCCGCTGATGACGAAGCCGCGCGCCCCGGCTTCCAGGTCCCGCAGGCTTAAATACACCTGTTGCCAGACAACGAGGGAGGATCGCGTGCGCGCACGCACATCAATCGTCCGGCGCAAGTCAAACCACAACCACGCCCCCACCAGACAGGTGGTGAGCACCAGCCCTACGGAAAACAAAACAAGCGCCGTGCGTGTGTGGCCGGTCCAAGGCATCGGGAGGGTTAGTGTGCAAAGACTGCCACCCAATAGCAATTTAAACTCATGCAAATTGCACAACGAGCGCCCGAGGCCGGGCATGGTGCATGGGGCAAAGCGCATGGGACCGCGGCGGTCGGCGAGCGCATAAACATCGTTATATGCCTATTATCAAAACATTACATCTCAACCAAATCCGACTTGGCACATCCTCTGCAATAAGGTTTCGGCATGAATGCCTGTCTTGCCGACCTCCTGCACGATCAGCTGCGCGATCTTTATGACGCTCAGGTTCAATATCGCCGGCTGCTCCCCGGCATGATAGAGTGCGCCACCCACATTCGACTCCGCGACTTCCTGGTATCGACGGAGCAGGATGCCGGTGAGGCCCTGTCGTCTCTGGAGGAGGCGTGCACCTTGCTGGGTGTTTCTCCCGAGGGAGTGGAGTGTGCAGCCATGGAGGGACTGATTCGCGAGGCGAGACGGTCGTCGGAAGCGACCATCGACAGCGCCACGCGCGACGCCGCGCTGATCGCGAATGCCCAGCGCGTCGCTCATTATGAGATCGCCGGATTTGGGACGGCCAGTGCCTTTGCCCGATGCCTCGGCGCCGCTCGCGCCGCGTCCCTCCTTGCCTCGTTGGCGGACGCGGCCGGCGCCCGCGATCGGGAACTCACAGCCATCGCCGTCGGCGGTTGGTTCGAGCCGGGCGTCAACGAAGAGGCGGCGGTGACGGCCGCGTGAGTCCCCATCAATTTCCGCAAACCACAACACCAACAACCAACCCCACACGACCATGACGAAACTCGAAATCAAAGGCCAATGGAACGAAGTCAAAGGCAAGCTGAAGCAAAAATGGGCCAAGCTGACCGATGACGATCTCCTCTTCGAAGAAGGCAAAGAGGAGGAACTCTTCGGGCGCATTCAACAGCGCACCGGCGAGAGCAAGGAGGCCATCCGCGATTATGTCGCCAGCCTCTAAACTGCCTGACCATCACTCATTAATACCATGCTCCACTATTCCATCATATTCCTAATCATCGCGATCATCGCGGGCATCCTTGGATTCGGAGGCATCGCCGGCACTGCTGCCGGCATCGCCAAAATCCTGTTCATCGTGTTCCTCGTGATCGCTCTCGTCACCTTCATCATGGGCCGCAAGCCCGCGAAATAATCCCCCGGAGGGAATCCGGGCCGTCTCCCTCGACGGTCCGGATTTTCCTGGGAGTGCCACTCCCACCTTGGTTCTCGCACCGGTCAGTTCCGACCGGGCGGGGGTTCCGGCACCGGGCGGAGTTCCGGGTGCTCAAGCGGATCGTCGGGACTGAAGGGGGCGGGGGCGGACCGGCCACCGCTGGGCTTCTTGGGATTGGCACGCCGACCGCCGGCTGGGACGGGATCGACCAGTGAAGCGTCGCGCAATGTGGCGGGATCGATCCGCCCGACCACCGCCCCGTCGGGCAATGGCGCACCAGGGGGCAATGGCGTGACGGAGGCGCCGGCCGCGGGGGCCGCGGGAGCTGTCGGCGTCCGACGGGCGAGCGCTTCCGCGGTGGCCGCCCCGCCAATGCGGCGGATTTTCTTATCTTTGTCCATCAGGGCGAACAACTCTGGCGTGAGATTCCGCCAGATCACGATCCGACCGTCCTCAGGAATCTTGTCGATCGTGACCACATCCGCGGGGCGCATGTTGACGACCGCTGCGAGGTACTCACTTCTATGGGCGCCGCCCAAGCGTTGCAGGACGTGTTGGCCGGTCGTGTCGAGCCAAAAGACTGCCCCCCAGGTCCGGCCGTCGTCGGAAGGAAACGCCCAGTAGGCCTTGAAATTCCGCTGCGTGATCACCGGCATCTTGCGAAAGTGTCGGGTCTCGCCATTGATCGGAAACGATTGAATCTTCCGAGGGCCTTCCATCGAGTCGCCCTCCTCGTGGAAACTGATCAAGTACGCCGGGCCCTTGCCCCCGCCCGCCCACGCCGGAATGGCTGCCGTCAATACCGCCAGAAAAACCAGGATTCGCGCCATCATCTGCTTACCATTGCCGGAAATCGGGCGCTTGGCAAGACCCGACGAGTCGACCGCATCCTCCCCACCGCGAATCTTTACACGGGCAAAGAGGGCGTGACGATGGCTGGGAGTGGCGGGCTGGGGCGGCCATGCCGTGTCAGGCATTGGCTTCAAAGCGGTCGCAGACGAAGTCAAAACGTGTTCGTTGCCATGGGGCCGCAACCCGCCACTCCCAGTGAAGCACCGCATCACAAGCCCGTGAAAATCCCTCCCTGGTCCCACTCACGCGAGCGGGCTCATGGCCCTGGCGGGGCGGCTGGTTTGGCAGGGGCGGCTGGTTTGGTAGGGGTGGCCGGGCCGGCACTGGCGCCCGAAGGGGGGCCGGCTGGGGCGGTCTGACTGCCGAGCGGCTTGTATTTCGGCTCGTGTTCGCCGAGCGAAACGAGCCATTGGTTATTGACGCGGGCGAGCGAGACGATCTCGAGGTGGCGCACTTCATTGGCCATGGTCTGGTGTTGGGTGCGCACGAGGAAATGCACGAGGGCCGGTCCTTCCTCGGCAGCGCTGAGCATTTTCAATTCCAGGGTGTCGGCGATGCGGCGGTTCACTTCGTCGGTCACGTTGTATCGGCGCTGCATGCCGAGATTATAGGCGGTGTAGAATTGCCGGGGCGTCATGGCCTCGATCCCGCGCTCGTCCTCCACGCCCACGGCGCGGCACATGGCCGTGGACTCGTTCATCGCCACCCGCGGGCTTTTGACTTTGGCGAGATAGTCTTTTTGGAGCGTAGTCAGCGAGGCCGGCAGAACGAGATCGGACGCCTTGTCGTACTCTCGGTTTACCGAATGACGCAGGAATTTTACGACCACTTGGGCCGCCGGATGCTTCTCGGCCAGCTCGCGCGATGTTTGGGCGGATACCGGAGCGGCGGCGGCCAAAGCCGCGGCCGCGGCCAGAAGAATCAATGGTCGCATGGCGGACGCTACGTCATGCCCTCGCTCGGTCAACGGGGACACGCCACCCCCGCTGCCTTCATGAGAGCGGCAAGATGGCGGCCATAAGCGACGAAGGTGTCGAATTGTTCGCGCGCTTTTTCCTGAGGATCCCGATCATCGGGCGCGCCGGCGCTGTGAAACACGACGCTGATATGGGGTTCGATGCTGACAAAACCGTCGTAGCCCGTGCGATCCAAATCAGCGAGGATGTCGGCCACGCGCCCCTGCCCGGCCCCGGGCATCGTGTAATCAAGGTCCTTTTTCGCCGGATTCCAGACCCCATCCTTGATGTGGACATGGCTGATGGCCGGTCGAACCGCCTGATAAAACGCCCACGGATCCTGTCGGTGGCCAGGAGCGTCGCGATCTTCGTTGAAGCACGGGTTGGCCGTGTCGAAAACCCAGCGCAGACCGGGCACGGCATCGAGCGTCCGCCGGGCATGGCTGACCGACATGCCTCCATAGTTCATGCAGTTCTCGTGCACGCAGGTGATCCCGGCGTCGTCGAAGCGTCGCTTGATTTCACGGAGTCGGCGAAAGCGCTCGGACTCCATTTGATCGGGCAAGTCGCGTCCCGACGCTTCGAGGCGCGGCTTGTAGCTCATGATCCGAACGAAGCGCGTGCCGAGCCTCTGCATCTTCGGAATGGCGCGGGCAATCTCGGCTTCGGTGATGGCAAAATCGTCCTCAATGGCATGCGCCCAATTGCCGATGACCGACCCGAAAGCGGCAACCGAGATCCCGGCGTCCGCGAGCTGTCCGACCAGCCGCTCGAACGACTCGTCCGGCAGGTCGTGGATGTTCATGGGTGCGAGGCCTTCCATCTGCACGTTGCGCATTTCGAGGTGTTTCCAGCCCAGGGCTTGAACCGCCTTGATCTGGGCGTCCAGCGGGGCGCCCGCCTCATCGCCGATGCCGGTAAGTGTCATAGTGTCGGTTTTAGCGCCACCCAGGGGGTTGGACAAGTGGAAGCGGTGTCTCACGGTTTCCGCTGCCAAAACTCCCAGAGCATCCAGAGGGCGGTGATGCCAAGCACCGCAGCCGCCGGCCAGCCCAAAGCGGCCACCCAGCGTGCCCGCGCCGGTGGATGGCCGGCGGGCAGCCCGAAGTTGGCGACGGCGCCGAGCATGGCCCCGGTGAACAGGCCGCCGAGGTGCCCGGCGTTGTCGATGACCTGCCACCCGATCAGTCCGAGCACCACCACGTACCCGACCCATTGCCACAGGAGGCGCTGGAATGCCGCGGGCGTGGACCGTCCCGGATGACGACAAAACACGATCAAAAACCCGAGAAGGCCGAGCACACCCCCCGACGCGCCGACCGATGGAACGTCGGGTGGCAGCACATAACCCGCGAGCGACCCACCGAGCGTGGCGAGCAACAGGATGAGCGGCACCCACGCAGCCTCGGTCATCGCTTCCACCCATTGTCCCAACCGCGAGAGCGCCAGCGCATTGAACACCAGATGAATCGGCCCGCCGTGCAGGAAAAAACACGTCAGTGGCTTCCACCAGCCGCCGGCCCGCACCCCAGCGGTATCCATGGCAAATTCTTTGATCGCCCATCGCGATCCGGCGGTCTCACTGAGCAGCCAGGTCGCCGCCATCACCCCGATGATCACATGAGTGGTCCGCGAGGTCCACTGCCAGGCGAGCCAATGGAAATAGCGCGAGGCCTCGCCGAAGGCGGGTGCGTCCCCAAGGCCGGCCTGCCGCCATTCCTGCCGCCGCAGGACCCCGTCCACGATCGGCAGCAGGAAAAAGGCAGCCCACATCATGGCCAGCCAGCTCAAGGGCATGCCAAGGATTCGCTCGCCCCACAGAAACACGCCCGCCCCCACCACCGCCGCCCACGTCAGCTTCGAACGCAGCAACTCGTCGATCCGCGCCAGCTGCGCTCCGCGGTGGGCCTCGAAAAGCTCCGGCAGCTCAGCCGTGGGAACGCAGTGGCCGAGGCCCGGGCCCCAAACGAGGTGCACGCGTTCTTCCGGCCCGCGGGCGACGACCTGACGAAGTTCATCCAGCGAACACGGCCGCAATACTCCCTCCGATAAATAGCCATAACCCTCCGCCGGCGCCAGGCCCAGAAACTCCGGACGCCGCCAAGGAGGCTCCGGACCGTCCGGTGCAGGAATCGAAGAAGAAATCGGCATGGGAGATCAGCGAGGAACCGCGTTGCTCCTGCCATCGGCAGCAACCGCGACCTCCCACCATGGGTCGGGCGCGCCCGCGGACATCCATTTTTTCTCGGGGGGCAAAGCACGCGAGGAGAAAAAAAGATTGGGGGTAAAAAAATGAATGGGGACCATCCCAGCTCTTGCCGCTGCCCAGCTTCCCGCTCATCATCTGGGTTGTGGCGAGTGAGCGTCCTGACCGCATTCGCCAGTCAGAGGCCTGCTCATATGTCCGTCCACCCGCAACCCCGCTCCGCCACCATGAACCGCCGATCGTTCCTTCGCCGCTCAACCCTTGCCGCCACCGCCGGCTCGCTCGCCACCCCCCATCTCCTCTTGCGCGCCCAAGACTCCGCCACTCCGGTCATCGGCGAGGGTCCGTTAAAATTCGAGTGCCATCATTATTGGGGGCAGCTGCCCGACGGCCATCATTATGGCGATGCCACGCACGGCGTGGCCTTCGACAGCCAAGGGTTCGTTTACATCACGCATCAGGGCGGACCCGGCAGCGTTTTTGTGTTTGATCCGGAAGGGAAGTTCGTGCGCTCGATGGCCCCACAGCACCAGGGGTTCGGTCACGGCGTCGACATCCGTCGCGAGGGCAATGATGACTTTATCTACCTCTCGCCCAACAATTTCGGACTGCCTCGCGAGAAGTGGAACAAGGCGCAGAAACTCACGGTCCGCGGCGACGTCGTCTGGGAAGCCGGCCCGCCGCCCGAATCCCACCGGTACGACGCAGGGCAATCGTACAACCCGACCAATATCAGCTTTTGCCCGGACGGTGGGTGGCACGTCGGCGACGGCTACGGGAGCAATTTCCTCCATCGATACGACGCCCAGGGCAACTACCTGTGCACGTTCGGCGGCGCGGGCAAAGAGAAAGGCCAGCTCTCCACGCCGCATGGCCACTGGTTTGACGGCCGCGACGGCATCCCGAAAGTCGCGGTCTGCGATCGTGGCAACCACCGTATCCAGTATTTTTCACTCGACGGCCAGCCGCTCTCCATCATCCCAAACATCGATGGCCCGGCCTCGCTGGACACGCGCGGAGCTACCATGGTCTGCACGGAGGTCTTCATCGGCCGCCTCGCCTTCCTCGATCCCGACGGCAGGGTGCTCGCCCGCCTGAATGACGATCCGGCCTGGATCAAAACGATCAAGGAGACTCAGGGATTCCGCGGCACCGCCCACAAGAGCAAATGGCTCCCGGGTAAATTCGTCCACCCTCATGACGCCACCTTCGACAAGGACGGAAATATTTTCGTCACCGAGTGGGTTTCCGGCGGACGCGTGAGCAAGCTGCGCCACGTCGCGTAGTCAGAGGCGCAGGAAAATCTTGCGCCGCCACATCCAGCAGAGGATCAGCCAAAGAATGAGGAGCACGGCCCCGCCGTGCAGCAGGGGCGCATACGCCTCGCCGAACGCGTGGAACGGCCGGTCGCCGAAGTGGGTATGGAGCGCGCGCGACCAAAACCCTTCCGTGGTGTGCACCAGCACGTACATGGCGATCGAGTTCATACCGATGACGATCAGGGGGAAAAACAACCGCCCCCCGCCGAGCACGTCGGCCATCACATAAAACGCGGCCATGAAAAGGAAACACCACCCGCCGCTGAAGAGCGTCCACGACGGCGTCCAAATTTTCTTCACCGACGGGCAAACGCCTAGCTGGTCCAGCGCCCATCCGGCCGCCATGGCCGCCAGTCCGGCCAGCGCGAGGCGAATGGCCAACCCCCAGCGCTCGCCTGGACGGGTGAAGCCAGTCCCTTCGAGCAGCGCTTGGCCGGCGAAAAGCCCGAGCAGCATGGTGCCGAGAGTCGGGATGAAGCTGAGCGTCGAGTAGCCCCCGCCGTTGCCGATGAAGGCGGCTTCGCGGGGAAACAGATTGAGGAACCACCGGTCAAAGGCCCAAGCGGCATTGGTGTTCAAGTTCCAATGGGCGGCGAATCCGGCGATGTCGTGCGGCCAGTCGGGCGGAATGCGGTGTTGCGCCGGATCGACCGGCGCTCCCGGCAGCGGCCAGAGCGCGAAGAGGAGCCAGTAGCCCGCCAGGATGACGGCCAGAGCGATCCATCGGGTCCTTTCGCGGGCCAGTCCGAGGGCGAAGAGCAGCGGATACCCAAGACCGATTTGCGACAGCGTGTCCTCGAATGTCCAGTACGTCTGGTCCCGACCCAGGCTGCGCAAAAACACCCCCAGCAAGACCAACGCCAGGCCACGCCAACACGCATGGATCCAAAGCCCCCAGCGCGAATCGCCTGCCGCCAGACGCCGCGCCACCGAAAATGGCAACGCCACGCCCACCATAAAACTGAACGACGGCTGGATCAGGTCGTGCAGGACGCAGCCGGTCCATTCGACATGTTCCGCGTGCTTCGCCAGCCATTGCCAGACGGCGTTCGAGGGGAAATGACGTGCGACATCTGCCAACCGCAGCACCTCCGCCGCCATCAGAAACATCACCAGCCCGCGATAGGCGTCCAGCGAGGCCAGTCGCACGGGCCGAACCGGAACGGCCGGTGGCAGGGCCGGCTCGATCGCTCGGGCCGGCTCGGATGGAGCATTCATGGTGTTACGCTGACCACGCGCGGCGTGTCAGCAATCGCCATTCTCCCGGTCATCCCAGATGGCGGCCGATCAGGTGTGCGCACAGCACATCGCACGTTTTTTCGGACGCCTCGCCGCCCTGGTTGCAAGCGGCGAGCACTCCAAAATCCATAGCCGGGGCAAGCCACACGACGGCAAAGAACATGGTGTTGCTGCCGGTGTGGGTGATGGCTTGCCCCCCGGCCCACCCGCGGGCCGCCCGATTCCAGCCGCCGTAATAGTCGTCCGGCTGGCCCGCGCCGTGAAGCCTCGCCATCGATTCGGCAGCAATGAGAGCAGGTTTGGGTGCGGCGCTGCGCAGGTGCCACTGGGCGTACCGGGCAAGGTCCGGCAGGCTGAGGTGCACGGTGCCGGCCGGCCCGATGGCGGGCACGTTGTCCGCCTGCGGTCCGGGGCGAACCGGTGTGCCGTCCGCGCGATGTCCCCACGGTTGGTCGACTTTGTCCGGATCCTTGGCCGGGGCGCCAAACCCGCCCGATTTGAGCCCGAGCGGGGTAAACAAGTCGCGCTGGACCATCGACTCCCAGGGCGTCTTCGCCACCGTCTCCAGCATCAATCCCGCGAAGGTATAGCCCGCATTGGAATATTCGTAAGCGGTTTCCGGGTCGCGGATGGGAGGCTCCGCGAGCATGACTTTGGCCAGTTCCCGCCGCTGTCGCATCGGCGGAATATCGCTGAGCTTCAAGTCGTGATACAGCTCGTCCGGAATGTCGCGGCGCAGACCGCTGCGATGCCGCAGCAACTGCCAGAGCGTCACCGGCCGGACTTGGCGGTGCATCGAAATGCCGTCGAGCACATCGCCCAGCGTGCTGTCCCACTGGAGGCGGCCTTTTTCGACGAACTGGGCGGCGAGCACGGCCGTCATCGACTTGGTGAGCGATCCGACGTGAAAGCGATCGGCCAGCGTGACCTGCGGCTTGGCCGTGGTTCGCAGTCGGCGACCGGTCACGGCCTGATCGAGGATCTTCGACGAGGTAAAGGCCATCGCTCCCAGAGCCGGCAAATCGGCGTCCGCTCGTCGCGATTCGAGGAACTCACCCAGTGGTCGCGCCTCCCGGTTGGCGGCGTGAGTGAGGCCGGCCACCGCCACCGCGGCCGCCATCCGCGTGCAGAAGCCTCGTCGCGTGGCGAGATGGTCAGTACCGAATGGGTGAAGCGCCCGGTTCATGGATCGGCGGATGGGGGACGAGCCGGCCGCGGAGGCGGCGGCTACGTGGCGGCCTTCGGAGAGCGCGTGACGTAGCCCAGGACTTGGGTCAGCTTGGCCCGCATCTGGCGACGATCGACAATAAAATCGACCAGCCCGTGTTCGAGCATGAATTCGGCGGTCTGGAATCCGGCTGGCAGATTCTGATGAGTCGTTTCCTTGACCACGCGGGGTCCGGCAAACCCGATCATGCACCCCGGTTCGGCGAGGATCAGGTCGCCGAGGGTGGCGAAGCTGGCCGTGACCCCGCCAAAGGTCGGATGCGTGAGCACCGAAATGAATGCGAACCCCGCATCGTGATGGCGCGCCAGTGCCGCGCTCGTCTTGGCCATCTGCATCAGCGACAAAATGCCCTCGTGCATGCGGGCGCCGCCGCTGGCCGAGAAGACGATGACCGGCTTGCCCTCGGCGGTCGCGGCTTCGATCGCCCGCGTGATTTTTTCCCCCGCCACGCTCCCCATCGAGGCGCCCAAAAATCGAAAATCCATCGCGGCCAGCACCGTGGCTATCCCGGCAATCCGACCACGCCCGCTCAGCACCGCGTCATTCAAGCCGGTCGACTCCTGGTACTTCCTGATCTTGTCCGCATAGTCCTTGAACTTCAGAACGTCCACGGTCTGAAGATGATCGTCCATCGCCGAAAACGTGCCCTCATCACACAACGCCGTCAGGCGTTCGAGCGCGGCAATCGGGAAATGGTTGTCGCACTTCGGGCAAATCCGCTGGTTCTCAGCCAATTGCAACTCATGGATCACCGCACCGCAGGCCGGGCACTTCTGCCACAGGCCACCGGGTATGTCCTTTTTCTTTTCCCCGAATCCCGGATCTTCCGGGCGTCGAAGAAACTCGGAAATGTCATCGTCGTCCGCTGAAGACTGGCTCACCCCTCCACCGTATCGGCGTGAGCCGTCGGGACGCGAGTTTTTTTTCCAGGCAGACACGAGGATGGTGTACTGGATTCATCCGCAACGCGGGGCCGGGCGGGCAACGCTTTCCGCTCAAGCCATCGGGTTCCGTCCAAAGACAATTCTTTCAAATCGGCTCCGCCACCACTGGCTTCAACGCCCAGTGACAACCGATCACCAAGGTGTTGGGATCATCTCGCAGCCAAACCGGCCAAGCGACCGGGATGTCCGAGTCGGGTGACTCGAGCCAAATGGTCTCGAGAGCCTCCGGCTCATCCGTGAGTTCGACCACTTCCCAACTCGACGGCGCTCCGTCCCGGAGGATCAATCGCCGGGCTCTGGACTCAAGGTGCGCCTTAGCGGCACCCGGCTCCATGGATTCAGCCGCCAAAAACCGATTCTTTACGGCTCGAGCCAAATCGGCTGGGAGCTTGATAGCCAGGGCGGGCGGGGCACTGGCCAGCCAGAGCGACAGCACTTGACCGTTTGAAATGGCCGGTAGGCCTTCCCACTCCGGTGCCTGAGGCGCGTGGCGCCGAAGTTCGCTCCACTGCTCGATGGAGAACCACACGTCTTCGGTCAAAATTCGCCGATAATCGGGGTGCATCGGCCACTTGAGAAAACACACGGCATTGCGCAGTCGTACCAAATCACACAGATCGCCCCGGCCGCACAGTGGCTCACCACACAACTCACACGATTGCAAGATGAGCGGCCGCTCGCGCCAGTCGACTTTGTTCAGGTAATTACAGAATTCCAAGCCGTCGAGGGATAAACGAACCCATTGGGGGCGATCCGCGGGTTCGAGGTGATCGATCGGGGGTGTCCAGGAGTCGAAGCCAAGGGTCAGCGGGTGCTTCATGAGATTCGATCCGGGTGGCTATACACGTTCATGCGGCCATCGCGGACGAACCCGCACAGCGTGACGCCCGCGGCGTGGGCGGTGGCCACGGCCAGGCTGCTCGGCGCCGAGATGGCGGCCACCACGGGCACCCTCGCCACCACGGCCTTTTGCACCAGCTCAAACGACAACCGCCCACTGAGCATCACGATGTGCCGGTCGAGCGGCCAGTGGCCGGCCAGCCATCGGGCGCCCAGCAGCTTGTCGAGCGCGTTGTGGCGGCCTACGTCTTCGTGGACGGCGAGGAGGCCGCCGTCGAGGTCGAAGAGGGCGCTGGCGTGCAGCCCGCCGGTGGCGGCGAAGGTCGCTTGCGCCGCGCGCAGGGTGTCGGGCAAGGCAAAGAGGACAGAGGCGGGGACACGCGGTGAGTTGCGATCCACCGCGGGCAGAGGCGGATGCCGGCGCATGACTTCGTCCACCACCGCCTTGCCACACAACCCGCAACTGCTCGCGGTAAAAACATGCCGCGTCAGGCGGTCGAAGTCGACCGCCTCCGGCCGCGTCAGCAAAACGTCCACTGCCGCCGCCCCACCCCCGTCATCAATCGGTTGCGTGGCCGGACACGTGGAAACCTCGAACACATCGCCGCGCTCGGCGATCACGCCTTCGCTCAATAAGAACCCCGCCGCCAACTCTCGGTCGTGCCCCGGCGTCCGCATCGCCACCGCTACCGCCCGCCCTTCGACCCGAATCTCAAGCGGCGCTTCCACCGCCACTGCGTCCCGCACAACTTCCCGGCCCGTCCGTGACAGGCGGCACAAATCCACGGTGGCCTGGGCGGACGACATCGGCTGCTCAGTGCAATCATGCCGGGCTCGGTGGTTGGAGCAAGTCATCGTTGACCCCCGATACTTCGGGCTTCCCTGCCGCAACGAAACCGGCACACGGAAGCGATGGCGGAGGGCGAGCGAGGCGGGCAAAGATATTCACAAGTTATTCCCCGCCATTGGCGCGTGCTTTCATGCAAGTCGCTCTTGTGACTGACACTTTTCCCCCGGACCTCAACGGCGTATCGTTGACGATGGACCGTCTCCGGCGGGGGCTGGAGTCGCGGGGCCACCGGGTAACCGTGGTGCGCCCGAGCGGAGGGACGGTGCCGCTGAGGATGCGCCGACGGGAGGCCGGAGTGCGGTCCTTGCCGGTGCCTGGGTACCCTGGGCTGCGATTCGGATTGCCCTCCTGGCTGCGTCTGTGGCGCCTCTGGTCGGCCATCCGGCCGGATGTGATCTATGTGGCCACGGAAGGCCCACTGGGGTGGGCCGCGGCCACACTGGCGCGCCGGATCGGAATCCCCGTGACTTCGGGATTCCACACAAATTTCGACGACTACTTACGGGCGCGTCATCTGCCGGGACTCGGGGCTTTCGCCTTGGCCTACTTGCGCCGCCTGCACAACGGAACCTCAATGACGCTGGCGCCGACGCGTGATGTGGTGGCGCGGCTGCGGGCGCAGGGGTTCAAGAATCTGGAAATCCTCAGCCGGGGAGTGGATGCCCAGCTGTTCTCACCGGCACGGCGGGACCTCGCTCTGCGCGCATCCTGGGGGACCACTGATCGACCGGTTTTCCTGCTGGCCGGCCGCCTCGCGCCCGAGAAGAACCTGCCTTTCGCCTTGCAGACCATCGATGAACTCACGGCCGGGCGCGGCCACTGCGTGGTCATCGGGGATGGGCCGGATCGCCGGGCGCTGGTCCGGCGCTTCCGCTTTGCCCGGTTCACCGGCGCCCTGTGCGGCGAGGAACTGGCGCGCCACTTCGCCTCGGCCGACGTGCTTGTCTTCCCCAGCCTGACCGAAACCTTCGGCAACGTGCTCCTCGAAGGCCTGGCCAGCGGATTGCTCGTCATCGGGTTTGACTATGCCGCCGCCGGCGAACACGTGGTCGACCGAGTCAACGGATGGAAGGTGCCCCTGGGTGATCACGCCTCCTTTGCGGAGAGATTGGCTGAAGCCTTGACCCTGCCCAACACCGAACGCCTTGCCCTGGGTGCGGCCGCCCGACGAACCGCCGAGGGACTCGACTGGGATCGGATCGTCCGTCGCTTCGAGGAACTCCTGACATCCGCCTCGTGCTCGCCAAGCGCCCAATCCACGCCATCATCAACCAACGCGCCTGCGCCATGACCCACGAATCTCGTCCCATTTCGGAACGCTTTGTCCGCTTCAAGACGCTCTTCTTGTCCGATGTCCACCTGGGCACACCGGACTGCAAAGTGCATGAAGTAAACGACTTGCTCCGCCGCAGCCGGTGCGAAAAACTCGTGCTCAATGGCGACATCATCGACGCCTGGCACCTGTCGCGCCGCCGCAACCACTGGACCACCGCCCACACCCGCTTCATCCGCCTCGTCCTGAGAAAGCTTGAAAAAGAAAACACGGAAGTCGTGTATCTTCGCGGAAACCACGACGATCTGCTCCATCGGTTCCTCCCGCTCCGGCTCGCCCGACTCTCGATCGTCAACGAACACGTGCACCAAACACCCCAAGGCGACTACCTCGTCGTTCACGGCGACGGGTTCGATCAAGTGACCACCCATCATCCGTGGATCGCCCGGCTCGGCGCCATCGGCTATGATCAACTTCTCCGCCTCAACCGCATCTACAACTGGTGGCGCCGCCTGCGTGGCAAGGAGTACTTCTCCCTGAGTAAAGCCATCAAGGCCCGCGTCAAACAAGCCATCAGCTTCACCGGCCGCTACGAGGAACAACTCCAGGGGCTCGCCACCGGCAAAAACTGCCGAGGCATCATCTGCGGCCACATCCACACCCCTGCCGATAAAATTGTCGGCACTGTCCACTACCTGAATTCGGGTGACTGGGTGGAATCGCTTACATGCGTCGTCGAACACCTCGACCGGCGGCTCGAAGTGATCCATTACCGCGACTTCCTCACGCTCGCCGGCCCAGCCCCCGCATCGACTAGCACCGGAACGCGCCCGACCGGCCGCACCTGAATTGACCTCACCCTCATGCCCTCCCTGCTGCACGACCTCTGGAACCAGGGGCGCCAAGCCGCGCTCAGTCTGGTTTTTCCCGACTCTTGCGCCTTGTGCCAAGGCAACACAACCGGCTCCCCGGTGCCAGCCGTGTGCGGCGCCTGCCTGCCCTCGCTGCCGCGCGTCGGTGAGACGCGCTGCTTGGTCTGCGGCGAATGGTTTGTCGGCGCGGTGCCCGGCCCCTTCCGATGCACTAATTGCGCGGACCGTCGCTTTGCCTTCGAGTTCGCGACCGCTCCCTTCCAGGCGCGGGCAGGCGTGCGCGACCTGATCCACCAATTTAAATACGACCGCCAATTATGGCTCGCCCCCTCGCTTGGCCGCCTGCTCGCCGACGCCCTGCGCGGACCGCACGCCGATCCGCGAATCGCCAACGGCTCCTGGATACTCGTGCCCGTGCCGCTTCACCCACGACGCCTCCGCGAACGCGAGTTTAACCAAGCGGCCGAACTGGCCGCCTCGCTCAGCCGCTTGACGGGCCACCCGCTCGCCGACGTCATGGAGCGCGTTCGGTACACCACCGGCCAGGCGTCGCTCGATCGCCACGATCGCCTGGCCAATCTGCAGGGCGCGTTTCGCCTCCGTCGGCGGTGGTTGCCGCGGAGGCCCAATGCGCCACCCCTCGCGGGACGCGACGTCCTCCTGATCGACGATGTCTTCACCACCGGAGCCACCATGCACGAATGCGCCCGCGTCCTGAACACGGAAACGGCAGCGCGGCGCGTCGCCGCATTGACTTTTGCCCGCGGCTGAGACTCAATAGGGCAATTCCTTGTGCCACTAATCCAAAGACCCCTGCGTTCAGGAGACCTCGTCGAGGTGCGACAGCCAAACTCTTTGGCTCAGTTGCTCGACTCGCAGGGCAGGACCCATGGTCTTCCGTTCATGCCTGAAATGACGGCGTATTGCGGCCAGCGATTCCGGGTGTTACGGAGGGCGGAAAAGACATGCGTCGAGGGAAGTCCGGACGGCATCAGGCAGTTCCCGCACCACGACGTGGTGTTCCTGGAAAACCTGCGATGCCAAGGATCCTCTCACGACGGGTGCGGCCGGGCTTGCCTGTTCTTCTGGAAAGAGGCTTGGCTTCTGCTCGTCGGCCCGGACTATGCTTCATCGGCACCAATGGACGAGGCGGAGCTCAAGCGCCAGGGGGAGGCGTTGACTGCCAAACTCCCGACGCGCCACGCCGACGGTCGTTACTGCTGCCAATCGAGCGAACTACCCGCCGCTACCGCCTCACTCTCCGCCTGGGGACGGTTGGAGACATGCGTGCGAGATGTCCGCCATGGAACGTACTCCATCAGTACCATGGTCCTCCTGATCCTCAGGCCGCTCTGGTCGAAGATAAAACACAACTTCGTGTCCCGCTACCCGTCGACCTCGGCGACCCAAACGCCCACCGAGTCGCTCGGCCTGCAACCGGGTGAATGGGTGCAGGTGCGATCCCTCGAGGAAATCCAACGGACGCTGGACACCCACGCGCGCAATCGCGGCCTGCAGTTCTCTTACGATTTGGCTCCGCAGTGCGGTCGTGTCTTCCGCGTGCGCAGCCGACTCGACCGCATCATCGTCGAGGGCACCGGCAAGATGGCGACCATGAAAAACACCGTCCTGCTCGAGGGAGCACTCTGTCCATGCCAGCAAGTGGTCGGCGGCTGCCCGCGTCTCGACCACATCTACTGGCGAGAAATCTGGTTGCGCCGGGTGCCCGCGCCCCTCACCACCCCAGCACCTGCGCGAAAATAAGCGGGGCGACAATGGTCGCGTCGCTCTCGATGACGAACTTTGGCCCCGTGGCATCCAGCTTGCCCCAAGTGATCTTTTCATTCGGCACAGCGCCCGAATAACTGCCGAAGCTCGTCGTGGAATCGCTGATCTGGCAGAAGTAATCCCAAAGCGGCACGTTCCGCCGCCCCAGGTCCTGATGGAGCATGGGCACAACGCAGATCGGAAAGTCGCCCGCGATGCCGCCGCCGATCTGGAAAAACCCGAGGCACGACTTCTTTGTAAACGCGGTATACCATTCGGCAAGACGCATCATGTATTCGATGCCCCCGCGCATGGTGCGCGGGTCCTCGACGTCGCCTTCGATGCAGTGGGCCGCAAAGATGTTGCCGCAGGTGCTGTCCTCCCAACCGGGCACAAAGAGCGGCAGGTCGCGCTCGGCCGCGGCGAGCAGCCACGAGTTTTTCGGGTCGATTTCGTAGTGCTTCTTCAACACCCCGGATTTGAGCAACTGATAGGCGAATTCGTGTGGGAAAAAGCGTTGGCCGTTCTTCTCGGCGCGGTGCCAAAGCTCGACCAAGTGCTTTTCAATTCGGCGGATCGCCTCGCCCTCGGGAATGCAGGTGTCGGTGACGCGGTTGAGGTGGCGTTTGAGCAGCTTGACCTCGTCCTTGGGTGTCAGGTCCCGGTAATTCGGGACGCGTTCATAATGGGTGTGGGCGACGAGGTTGTAGATGTCTTCTTCGAGGTTGGCCCCGGTGCAGCAAATCCCGTGCACCTTCTCCTGACGAATCATTTCCGCGAGCGACAGCCCGAGCTCGGCGGTCGACATCGCGCCGGCGAGCGTGACGAACATGCCGCCCCCCTTCGCCAGATGCGCCTTGTATCCATCCGCGGCGTCAATCACCACCGCCGCGTTGAAATGCCGGTAATGGTGACGCACGAACCGCGAAATGGCACCGCTCTGGTTCGAGGACCGGGCGGGCTTGCCGGCCGTCGGAACAGCCTTCGATTTTGACGGATTTTTGGCCATGACGGGTAATGGGGCGGAGTTCGTAATCAAAAGCGTCGCCCGCCGGCTTTGACCATCGGAGACGCTGCCGGCAGACTTGGCACACCCCGCGCGTAAAGCAATGCCCCGCCCGCGGATTCTCGACCCAGTCGGAAGGCGTCGGAACGGACAGGGAGTGGCGGGCTGCGGCCGTCGGAGGCTCAGAGCCTTTCCGCGAAAGCCGCCGGTGACGGGCCTTCGATGGCAGCGCGGTGCTACGAATGCCGCGGGGCCTCTCCCTCGACGGCGCGAACATCTTGTTTGAGTCCGTCCGGGATCCTCTCGAACCGGGTGAGGAGCACCGCCAGCACCGCTTCCTGAAGCGCTTCCTGCCGGCCGAGTTGGCGACCTTCCTGACGGCCTTCTTGACGGCCTATAAGTGAACGAACCAAACGCCCAGTCTTTGGCGCTACACGCTCATCTGGTAGTTCACCGGTTCTTCGGTGATGACGATATCGTGGGCGTGGCTCTCGCGCAGGCCGCCGGCAGTGATGCGCATGAAGTGCGCTTTCTGGCGCAATTCATCGAGCGTCGCGGCACCGACGTACCCCATGCCCGAGCGCAGCCCGCCGAGAAGTTGAAAGACCGTGTCACGCAGCGGACCGCGATACGGGACGCGTCCCTCGACCCCCTCGGGAACGAGTTTCCCCGACGTATTCTGGCCGTAGCGATCACCCGACCCTTTGCGCATGGCCTTCAGGCTGCCCATCCCGCGGTATTCCTTGAACGTGCGGCCCTGGTGCTGGATCAAGTTTCCCGGGCTTTCCGCCGTGCCGGCGAGCAGTGACCCGAGCATGACGAGGTCCGCGCCCGCGGCGAGTGCCTTGACCACGTCCCCGGAGTACCGGATCCCGCCATCCGCAATCACCCGCACCCGATTTTCCCGCGCCCAGGCCGCCACTGCCTGGATCGCCGAAAACTGCGGCACCCCCACGCCCGCAATGACCCGAGTCGTGCAGATGCTACCCGGTCCGACGCCCACTTTCACCGCCCCCGCCCCCGCCGCATGCAAGTCGCGCGCCCCGTCCGCCGTCACCACATTCCCCGCCACCACGTCGACCCCCAGCTCGGCAATCCGCTCGACCACCCGCAACACGCGCGTCGTGTGCCCAGTCGCCGCATCGATGAAAAGCGCATCCGCCCCGGCCGCCTGCAGCGCTCGCGCCCGATCGAGCGCGTCCTCCCCGACACCGATGGCGCCGGCGACTCGCAATTGCCCCTTTTCGTCCAGGCACGCGTCCGTGTAGCGCTGGCGCTTCTCGATGTCCTGGCTCGTAATCAGCCCCGCCAGCCGCCCCTGCTCATCCACCAGCGGGAGCTTTTCGATCCGGTGCTTGTAGAGAATTCGGCGCGCCTCGTCCAACCCCGTGCCCTCCGGCGCGGTCACCAGGCGATCAAGGCCAGTCATCACTTCCTCCACGCGCTGCTGCGGGTTTTCCACGAACCAAATGTCCCGATTCGTCACCATCCCTTCGAGCCGGCCGTCCGCATCCACCACCGGAAACCCCGCCACCCCCTTGTCCGCCATAAATCGCTCCATCTCCTCCAGCGTCATCGTTCGCGGCACCGTAAACGGATCCGATATCACCATGTTCTCCGAGCGCTTCACCCGCGCCACCTGCGCCGCCTGCTCGTCAATCGGCATATTTCGATGCACCACCCCCAGCCCCCCCTCCCTTGCTAGCGCAATCGCCAGCTCCGCTTCCGTCACCGTGTCCATCGCCGCCGACACTATCGGGATGTTCAACCCAATCTTCCCCGTCAACCGCGTCGTCACCTCCGCCTCCCCCGGCAGTATCCCGCTCCTCCCAGGAACGAGCAACACATCGTCAAATGAAAGGCCCAAGGGTATCGCGTGGTCGCTCATGTCTCGTCGTCGGTGGCGTCACCGGATACCACATGCGCTCTAGGCGGCTCCCGTCCCGTGTCAAAGTCGATGTTGCCCAGTCGAGCGTCCGCTACAGCGGTTTCGAACAAGTCGCCTTGGCTTGATAAACTGCCTGGCACTTTATGGCGACGCAATTCTCGACCTTTCCCATAGACAATAAGGACATTTTACTTGCGGGGTTGGCGAGGCGTGGTTGAATGGGGGGAGTAGAGGCTGAGTGGTTGGGGCGTGGGGAGCGCCGTGGTCGACTTGGCTGCGATGGGAATTCAAGAGAGGAGCGATTATGTCGAAAGCGAGTGTTGAAGAGATCAAACTGGGCTCGGGTGGTCTGCGTGGGCGGATTACGGAGCAATTGGCGGACTCCGCGGTGACGCATGTGGAGGAGGCGGAGAATGTGTTGTTAAAGTTTCACGGGACGTACCAGCAGGACGACCGGGATGAGCGGGCGGCGCGGGCGAAGGAGAAGCGGGAGAAGGCCTGGATGTTCATGGTGCGGTCGAAGATGCCTGGGGGGCGGATCTCGGCGGCACAATGGTTGATGCATCATGATCTGTGCGTGTTGTCGGAGGGTACGCTGCGGTTGACGAACCGTCAGGGGATTCAGTTGCACGGGGTGTTGAAGGGGAATTTGAAGTCGGTGATTGCGGGAATCTCGAAGAGTGGGCTGACGACGATGGGCGCGTGCGGAGATGTGGTGCGGAACACCATGGGGCCGGCGGCGCCGATCAAGGATGCGGTGCATGCGGACGCGCAGCGACTGAGCGAGGAGATCAGTCAGCGGTTTCTGTGGCGGAGCGCGTCGTATGCCGACATCTGGCTGGACGGCGAGAAGATCGAGTTGGACTGGGCGAAAGCCGACGTCAATCCGGCGGTTCGGGCGCGCACGGCGGCTCCGAATGGGGCTGGGGAGGCGGATCCGATCTACGGGACCCAGTACTTGCCGCGGAAATTCAAGATTGGGATTGCGATCCAGCCGCGGAATGACGTGGACGTCTTTTCGCAAGATCTGGGGTTTGTCCCGCATGTGGTGGCGGGGCAGATCGACGGGTACACGGTGACGGTCGGGGGCGGGTTTGGGATGAGCCATGGGCAGTTGAGCACCCGTCCATTTTTGGCCCAGCCGCTCTTTTACGTGAAGCGGCGCGATGTTGTGGATGCCGCGGAGGCCATCGTGACGACGCAGCGCGACCACGGGAACCGGACGGAACGCAAGAACGCTCGGCTCAAGTACACGGTCGAATCGATGGGCCTGGACGCCTTTCGGGACGAAGTCGTCAGCCGGCTTCCGGGGGTCGAGGTCGAGCCGCCGAAGCCGCTGGATTTCACCACGGTCGAGGATGCGCTCGGGTGGTTCGAGCAGGGCGACGGGCGGCTTTATTGCGCCGTGTACATCGGGATGGGCCGTGTGACCGACCGGCCGGACGGGCCGCAGTATCTGAGCGCGTTCAACGAAATCGCCCGCGACCTCCAGCTCCCGTTCATCGTCACCCCGAATACCAATCTGATCGTCGCCGACGTCCCGCCGGACCAAAAGCACGCCGTCGATGCCATCCTCGCGAAGCACCGCGTGCCGCACGCCGATGGTATGACGGCCACCCGGCGCGTCGCCCACGCCTGCGTCGCGCTCCCCACCTGCGGGCTCAGTCTCAGCGAGTCCGAACGCGTCCTGCCCAGCGTGCTCGACCAGATCGACGCCATGCTGCGCGAATTGGGCCTCGAGAACGACCCGATCCTCGTGCGCATGACCGGCTGCCCGAACGGCTGCGGCCGGCCCTACAACGCCGACTTCGGATTCGTCGGCCGCGCCCCGAACAAATACGCCATGTACGTCGGCGGCAGCATCGCCGGCGACCGCCTGGCCGGCCTCGAGCACAAGGTCGTCGCCCTCGCTGACATCCCCGCCGCCGTGCGCCCGTTCCTCGAAGCCTACAAATCCGAACGCCAGCCCGGCGAGTCGTTCTCGGCCTGGTTCGGCCGCACCCGCACCTCCGGCGACGCCCCGACCCCGGAACAATTCCACATCGAACTCGCCGAACGCGCCGCCAAACTCGCCGGCCAGAAAGTGGAAATGGCGGGGTGAGGAACACAACTCACTTGGACTACGGCCCCAGTCTGCGGGGCACTTACGGCCCAGGGCGAAGCCGCATCGGTTCATCCGCGGCTTGGCGGGCCTCGTCAGCGGTGATCTGGCCGGACGCGGCAAGGCGGTCGAGGAGGACTTTTTGCTTTGCCTTGGCGGCCTCGAAATGCCGGTACGGGTTGAGGCGGTTGGGAGCATCGGGCAGGCCGACGAGGAGCGCGCATTCGGCGAGAGTCAGATCGGCGGGCGGCTTGCCAAAATACCCGGCTGCGGCGGCTGTGATCCCGGTGTAGTCGTTGCCGAACGGGAGGCGGGCGACGTATTCGGCCAGGATTCGCTCCTTGCTCCAGGACATTTCGAGGCGGCGGGCGACCAGGGCATCCGCCACCCGATGGGCGATGGTGCGCGGGGACGCGCGGTTGGCGCTCATCTTGGCCAGCTGTTCTGTGATGGTCGATCCGCCGGAAACCAATCGCCCATGGCCCACGCTGTCGACGAGGTTTCCCGCCACCCGCCCCACATCGGTGCCGCCATGATGCCAAAAGTCCGGATCCTGCGCGGCCAGGAGAGCTTTCTCGAGGTTCGGTGGGGGGCGGTTGGGAAGGGCGTCGATGAGTTCCGCATCGCGGGGAGGTGTGCGGGGACGGCTCGAGGGGGCGGAATGGCCAACCGTGGAAATACCGTGGCCGCCGGCCGCCGGCCCCGCCTCCGCCAGAGGTGCCGGGAGCGGCACCAGCCATGGCAAAAGCCAATAAGCCGAAATCCCAAGCAGCAACACGGCGAGGCCGGCCACGACCAGGCCCCGACCCAGCGAAAACCCGCGCTTCGACACGCTCGGCGCCCCAGTGGGGGTCGATCGCCCCCCATCAAGGCCCGAAGGGGGCGGGGAAGCCTCGGGGATTCGACCGGGGCGGCTCGAGGTTGGCATGGCGGCACCGTCTACGCGGCGTGCAGGGCAAAACTTTCACGGTTTTAAGTTTTCCATCGAGACCGCTGATGAGCGAGGCTGCAGCCCTCGGCGCGGAAGTCGACTCCAGCTCGCGAATACGCGGATGCTCGACTCTATCGTCTTGGAAACCCGGAGCCCCCATGGATTCTGTTCTCGACTCTTTGCCTCCCGCGCTCGTCACCAGCTGGAGAATCGCTGGCTGGGCGATCCGCATTGGAGCCGTCTTCATCATCCCTCACCGAAGACCCCCGGCCCAGGCGCGCGCCTGGCTCTTTTTCTTTCTTCTCATGCCCCTGGTGGCGCTGGGGTGCTACGCCGTCTTTGGACGTGTCTACCAACCGAAGCGGTTGGCTCGGATGAGGGAGCGGGTTACGAGGGTTTTGACCCGCGCCGCCGAGCAATGGAACGACCGCAGCCATGTCGAAGAGGCGCCGCTGCCGGAAAACTTGCAGGGCGTCGCGCGGCTGGCGGTCAATTTGAGCGGCTTTCCGATCACCCGCGGCAATGCCGTGGAGCTGTTCGATACCCATCCCGAAGGCGAGGAGGCGCTGATCCGCGACATCGAGTCCGCGCAACACCACGTCCACCTGATGTATTATATCTTCGAGGACGACCGCTATGGCCGTCGAGTCGCCGATGCCGTGACCCAAGCCGCCCGCCGAGGCGTGGCGTGCCGGGTCTTGATGGATGCCGTGGGGGCGGCGAAGGGATTGAAGCACTTGCGGTCCGGGCTGGTCGAAGCCGGGGTGGAGGTCGTGGAAATGCTGCCCGTGGGATTTCTCAAAAGGCAGACCGCTCGCTTCGACCTGCGCAATCACCGAAAGATCGCCGTGTTCGACGGCTGTATCGCCCACGTCGGGTCCGCCAACATTGTGGAACCGCCCTGCCGCCACGGCCGCCCATGCGAAGAGATCGTCCTGCGGATCACCGGGCCGGTGGCTTCCCAGTTTCAGGTCGTGTTCCTGGGCGACCGCTATCTCGAATTGGAGGAACGGATCGACAGCCCGGACCTTTTCCCGCCGATTGAGGAGTCCGGATCGGTGTACGCCCACGTGTTGCCCAGCGGACCGCTTCACGATTTCAGTCACACCCGCAAAGTGCTCACCTCTCTGATTCACAATGCAGTGAAACGCGTGTGCGTCACGACGCCGTATTTTGTTCCAGATGCCACGTACGTGAACGCGCTGCAGGCCGCGGCCCTGGGCGGCGCCGAAGTCCATTTGATTGTCCCGAAGCGGTCGGACAGCCTCATTGTCACGTATGCGCAGGAGTCGTTTTTCGAGCCATTGATCGTGGCCGGGGTGCGCATCCACTGCTACCGGCCGACGTTGCTCCACTCGAAGATCGTGACGATCGACGGGGAGATCGCCGTGGTCGGCAGCGCCAACATGGACATCCGATCGCTCGACCTGAACCGCGAAGTCTCCCTGCTGTGCTATGACCGATCGGTCACCGCCGCGCTCGAACGCATCGAGCAGCGCTACATGAGCGATTCCACCGAGATTACCAAGGAACTCTGGGACCGGCGCTCGTTGAAACGAAAATTCCTGCAGAACACCTCAAGACTCTTTGATGCCTTTCTTTAGGGGGCTTCGCCGGGGGTCATGGCGTGACCGGCAGACCGAGAATCTCCGCGCAGCGGGCGGTGCGAACTCGGTGGCGACCCGCGTTCGCGGCGGGTCGATTGTCTTCGAAATGACCGGGCACCATGTGATCGAGGCGCTCGCGGCTGGCACTCTCGCGCAGGAGGTGCGGGAAGCATTTTTCAATGACATCCAGGGCGATGGACACACAGACCGAGGCGCCGGGCGAGGCTCCGAGCAGGCTGCACAGCGTGCGGTCGGCGCTGGCGATGACTTCGGTGCCGTAGTGGACGATGCCCGCTTCACCGTCGGTTTTCTTGATGGCCTGGACGCGAATGCCCGCGGTGCGGAGGCACCAGTCTTCCTCGCGGGCTGCGGGATAGAACGACTGGAGCAGGCGAACGCGGCTTTCCATCGTCTGGGTCCCCTGGTCGATCAGATACCGGACAAGTTCCATGTTGCTCAGCCCGATTCGGATTAGGGTGCCTGCGTTGTGAGGTCGGATCGATCGAATCAGGTCGAGTGGACTGCCGCTTCGCTGGAGGAACCGTGACGTCCAGGCGGCGAACGGTCCAAAGAGCAGCGAGGGTTTGCCGTCAAGCATCCGGGTGTCGAGGTGGGGGACGGCCATGGTGGGTGCTTCCGGCTGCGGCTGGCCATACACCTTGGCCTGGTGGCGGGCGACGATGGATGGATTGTCACAGACGAGCCATCGTCCACCGATGGGGAAGCCGCCGAGTCCACGTGCTTCGGCCACGCCCGCCGCCTGCAAGAGCGCCAGGCTGCCGCCGCCGGCCCCAACAAAGACGAATCGCGCCGACAGCCGCGTGAAATTTCCGGAATCTGGTTCGGTGACCGTGACGTGCCAGCCCTGGGTGCATTTTTCCAGTCCGGTCACGCGCGCGTTGGTGGTCACGGCGCAACCCGGCTGGTGGGCCAGCCAGTGCAGGAGTTGGCGGGCCAACGCCCCAAAATCGATGTCCGTCCCGCCTCGGGCGCGGGTGGCGGCGATCTGAAATTGCTCACGACCTTCCACTAGGAGCGGCGCCCATACGCCAATGGTCGCCGCGTCGGTCGTAAATTCCATGTCCTCAAAAAAGTGGTGGGCGCGTAATCCGTCGTACCGGGCCCGAAGGAATTTCACGTAGTGGTCGCCATGGACGAAGCTGAGGTGCGGGACCGGATGGAGAAATGTCCCGGCGGGGCCGGTCAACCCGGATTCGACCGCATAAGCCCAAAACTGCTTCGAGCATTCAAACTGGGCGAATATGTCGATCGCATTCTCCACGGGCACGGCGCCTGAGGCGTCGATGCTCGGCGTGTAGCTCAGCTCGCACAACCCGGCATGGCCGGTGCCCGCGTTGTGCCAGCCGTGCGAGCTCTCCGGCGCCAGCGAGGACGCCGCTTCTACCACCTGCACCCGCAGCCGCGGGTCAAGCTCCTTGAGCAGTGCCCCGAGATGGGCCGTCATCACGCCGCTCCCAATCAGGAGCGCATCCAGAGGGGCGGGATCGGTAGGTGAGGACATGAGGGTGGGCGGAGGTCGGAGGTTGAAGTGCGTGCGCAGTTGTCGGCGAGAAGAGGATAATCAGTATTCAGTATTCAGAAGTAATCGGCATTCAGCTCGAAAAGGGCGGGGCGGGGTGAGTCCTCAGCCAGGGGGTAGGTGGGTTCGCCAAGAGGATCGTTTCGGGGACGAAGTGAATGACCAAGCCTCCCGATTATCAGCCTAATGCATTGTGACAGCCGTGGGAACGGAACGCGGGCCTCAGGCCTCAAAAAACAATCGCTTCGCAGTCCCCGTCCCTCGTGTTGCGCCTTCTCCTGGCCAGAGGGCAGCATTTCCCAACAAGGGGCAAAACCCATCCTTTACCGGCCTTGGCCAGCGGCCCAGGAAAGCCACCCGAAAACAACCAAGGGCTGAAAAGCCCGACCGATCCCGCCCCGAAACTGAACTCGTTGAACCCCATGACGTCCGATGACCGCAACAGTTATAGAACGCGCTTTCAGCCGTGGTTTGTTTCAAGGCCGTTTTTCCCGGTCCGTTGGCCCGGGCCTGGAGTTTGTCCCACGTAGCGCCCAGAGGCGAAGCCCAGCGCGGATGAGGTAAAGGGCATTGGCAATGCCGTCGAATACCGCCGTTGGGCCATGAACCGGAAGAATGTGAACAAATGGAAGTCACGTATCGACCCGCGCTTGTGGCTCAATATGGGACGAGACCTCCCGGGCTTAAAGAACAGTCAGCAAGAGCTGATTACAGGAAGACTTGGTTTTTCGAGTCCTGGGTGCACAAGGATCGCACACGTGGAGTCGAGGACGAGGACGAGGACGAGGACGATTCCAAGCTTCCTGAATACGTCATTTCCGCCCACACGATGGCTCGTCACCCTCAGCCATCCATCCTTTGCGCCACTCGTCCTCGTCCTCGTCCTCGTCCTCGAAGTCGCCGCTGCGCTGACCGCCCTGCCACCCACGCCTGTGACTCTCCCTTTTCCATCGTGCCCCGCTCGTTTCGGGCGGATTGCCGATTACTGACTACCGCTTCTCGCCGACAACTCCCCACTCACCTCGACCGCCGACCGCCGACCGCCGACCGCCGATGACCGCTCCCAACGCTCACCGGCGAGCCAGTGGAACGTCGCATTGACCACCTGATCGAACGGCCCCAGCGTTTAGGTCGTGAACGAAGCGCCTGAGCACAGCGGCTTGCGGACCCGTTGGAGCCTTCTGCAGGGGCTTCAGGACGGCGGCGATGCGGAGCGGGCGGCGGCGATGAAATGGTTTGCCGAGGCGTATTGGCCGGCGATTTACGCCTACATCCGGCGATCGGGCCGCAACCCGGAGGATGCCCGCGATTTGACGCAGTCGTTTTTTCAGCATGTGCTGACCGAAAGCCTAGTTGACAAAGCGGACCGCGCCCGCGGGCGGTTGCGCACTCTGGTGATGATTTCCTTGAAGCGGTTTCTCATCGACGAGCACCGCCAGGCCACCAGCCAGAGGCGCGGCGGAGGGCAAATCGTATTGTCGCTCGACCTGGCGCAGGCGGAGGGCTGGTACGGGCGTGAACCGACCGATCGGCTGACGCCTGAAGCACACTTTAACCGACGCTGGCTGGCCTCGTTGTTGCAGCAGGCGATCGCGGCGGTGCGGGCCGACCATGCGCTGCGCGGCCTCGGGGCCACGTTCGAACGACTGCTCCCGATCGCATTGACGCCCGGGGAACGGCGGGAGGCGGACAGTGAGCCTTTAAGCGGAGCGGACCGCGCCGCCGCGCACCGCCTGCGCCAGCAGCTGCGGCAACGGTTGCTCGGGCTGGTCTCCGAGCTCCTCGAGACACCCACGGAGGAGGCGGCCCGGGCTGAACTGAGTTATTTGCTGGGTGGCGGGGTCTGAGGTTCCGCGGCGGAGCCGCCCAGAGGACGGATGTCGAGCGATCGGATGAGCGGCCAGACTTTTTCGAAATGCATGCTCATCAAGACAAAGCACGGTTGCCCAGCGCGCGCGCCCACGTCAGGCAGTTCCCTTACGGCTTCCGCGAGGAAAACGCCGGAATGTATCCAGGTGTCGTGGCGATACACTTCCGGACCGCTGACCAGCCGAAGCCGGTTGCGGTCGAGCTCTGGGGTGCGTTCCGCGATCTGCCGTTCGAGTGATTCGCGCAGGCGCGTTTGGCCACGGAAATAATGGCGGCCTTCGAAGAAAGCGGGCAGGAACGCGCTATTATCGGGTGTCAGGGTTTCGAGGATCAGCTTGGCCATCTTGAAGATCGAGAGCCGGACCTCGCCCGGATTGGATGGCACGATAGTGCTTTCCGATTTCCGGATGCGCTGGACTCGCAACGGGCGTCCTTCCTCGGCCACAATATCCAGCCGCAACGAGGTCTCGAGCTTGCCGAAGCGATGGCCGGTTCCGAATCGACTCCACAGGACGACCATGGCTTCATGGACGCCGGAGGCGAGCTCACGAACGATCGGCGCGCCAATAAGCAGCGTGTACATATGGGGATAGTCCTTCACGTACGCGTGCCATTTTTCCTTGAATTGGCCGTTGCCGACTCGGCCAATGTTGAGGAACCCGGTTTCGTCGTTCCCCACTTCGATCTCACCGTCCTCGGCCAGTTCGGGCGGGCGCGGCGAATCCGAGTCGTAACAACGCACATGCGCTTCCGCAAACCGAGCGATCCGCAAGCGCAATGCGACGGCATCGAGCCCCGGTTCCAGAGGCCGGTCCATCTCAGCGGCTGCAGCCGCTGAGAGAGGATTCCGAAACGAAACCGGGGCGCCCAAACTCAAGTTGGGCACCGGTTCGACTTTGGGCGATTGGCGCGCCAGAACGGCGGCCTCCAATCCGGGCAGCACTGAGAGAAATCCTTGATCGCGCAAGGGATCAGGGAGGTCAGCATAGCCATGGATCGTCGCGGCTGGCGGAGGAGACTGCCCCTTTCTCCAGGCCGCACCGGCGGCGATCCCCAATCCCAGGCTCCCCAGCGAAATGATCCACGTGCGACGGGAGAGGCCCTGGGAAGCACGGTCACTGGCGGGAGTGGCGGGTTGCGGGGGCTCGAGCGCGCGGCGGAGGTCGCCAGCGAAGGCCTGAGCGCTGTGGGCACGCCGCTCCTGATCGTTGCTCAGGTTATGGCGAATCAGTTCGCGCACTCCAGGCGGGGTCGCGGGCGGCAGTTGCCGCCATGTGTCGGTGGAGGGTGGTAGATCCTCGGCCTGGCCCGTGATGGGACGCACCGCCGGACGGTGGCCCGTGAGCATCTCCTGAAAGATCAGGGCCAGAGCATACAGATCCGCCCGCCGGTCAACCACCGCAGCCCCTCCCGCTTGCTCCGGCGCCATGTAGGCCGGGGTGCCGACCGTGCTTGAGGTGCGGTTCGGCTTGGCCCCCGTGGCCGCGAAACTGGCGGCCCTGCCCCCGAGGCGGGCCAACCCAAAGTCGGCCAGTTTCGGCTGGCCATCGGTTGTCAGCAGAATGTTTTCGGGCTTGAGATCGCGGTGGACGACGCAGTGGTTGTGCGCGTGCTGCAGGGCGGCACAGAGCGGCAGGATGAGGCTGGCGGCTTCTTCGGCCGGGAGCGCGCCGCGCCGGTCGAGCAGTTGCCTGAGGGTGATGCCTTCGACCCATTCAAGCAGCAAATAAAGGCTGCCGCCAAGAGTGCGTCCGAAATCGAGCACGCGGACGATACCGGGGTGGTCGAGCCGGGCCATGCTGCCGGCCTCTTCGCGCAGGGCGGCCTCGTAGGCCGGATCATCGGCGTGATCGCGGCGGATGATTTTGACGGCCACGTCGCGGTCGAGGCTGAGTTGGCGTCCTTTGAGCACCGTCCCCATGCCGCCGCTGCCCTTGATCATGACCAAGTCGACCCCTGGCACCACATCGTCAAAAACCTCCGTGCTCGGCGAGGGCGCGGGAGGTGCGTCAGCCCCGGTCAACGGGTCCATGGCCAGCAGGCTGCCGACCGCGCACTGAGGGCAGACGGCCACGCCAGACTCTTCATTCATGAGCCCTCCGCAACTGGAGCAGGCGGGCACTGGCTCGGTTGTAATGGCCTCGGAGACCATGGGGCTCAGTCAGTGGGACCGACAAAGGCTCTTCCGGCGGGATGCCTCAGCCTCATTTCTTTTCCGGAGGGATGTCGGCAAAGAGCGCGAGGTATTCCTCGTACCCTTCTTCGGCGAGCTTTTCCTTCGGGATGAACCGCAGGGCGGCGGAATTCATGCAATAACGAAGGCCGGTCGGTGGGGGACCGTCATCGAAGACATGCCCGACGTGCGTATCGGCCGTCTTGGTCCGCACCTCGGTGCGAACACTGAAAAGTTTCCGGTCTTCTTTGGTGACGATCTCGTCCATGCCATCCAGCGGCTTCGTGAAGCTCGGCCAGCCGGTGCCGCTGTCGAATTTGTCCCTCGACGAAAAGAGCGGTTTTCCGGACACGAGACACACGTACAACCCCTCCCGGTGATTGTCCCAATACTCGTTGGAAAATGGCCGTTCCGTGCCCTCTTCGCGGACCACTTTCCACTGGAGCGGTGTGAGTTTCTTTTTCAACTCCTCGTCCGAGGGCACGGTGAAGGCGGGTTTTTTCATGGGAATGGTGGATGGGGCGGTGGTCGCGACAAGGGTTTCGGCATCGGCAGGTGCGGCGGTACCGCCGGATCCGGTCGAACCGGCCGTCCCAATCACCGATGCCGCCTCCGCGACCGGGGAGGGGGCCGGCTGACGGGTGGAAACCGAGGAATCACACGAGGCAAAAGCGAGAGAGGCCAGCGCCGCTCCCCTCATCGCATGCAGACGGGTTATCAGGA
Source organism: Verrucomicrobiales bacterium (assembly GCA_046155625.1). Lineage (GTDB taxonomy): Bacteria > Verrucomicrobiota > Verrucomicrobiia > Verrucomicrobiales > V1-33 > CAJBME01. Next base: position 91,339 of record JBJXFS010000194.1, read on the forward strand.
TCATGCCTCGTATAATATCATGGCCGCGCCGGAGGGCAACGGACCTATTCCCTGATTGCAAGTCGGGGGCTCACACCCAATGGTGACCGGCTTCCAGCCCCCACCCCGGCCGGACTGACCGCATGAGTGCCATTCCAGACAAATTCAAAACATTTCTCGTCTTCGGCGCGCCGGGGAGCGGGAAAGGGACGATCGGGAAAGCCCTCGGCGCCATACCGCGCTTTTTCCATCAAGCCTGCGGCGAAGTTTTTCGCACCTTGGATACTCGCACCCCATTAGGACAGGAATTCATCCGTTACTCGTCCCGCGGTCAACTCGTGCCCGATGAATTGACCGTCCAACTTTGGAAAGCCCGCATCGACGACGAGGTGCGCACCCACCGGTTCAAACCAGATATCGACTTTCTGGTCCTCGACGGCATCCCGCGCAATCACGCGCAGGCCCAACTGATGGACCACCACCTCGATGTGCTCCAAGTCTTTCACCTCTCGTGCCCCAACCGCGATGAACTCCGCCGACGCTTGCGCAAGCGCGCCCTCAAGGAAAACCGGTGGGACGACGCCAGCGACGAAACCATCGCCCGCCGCATCCGCATTTACGAGGAGGAATGCAAGCCGATGCTCAACCATTATCACAAGCATATTGTGATGGATATCGACGCTCTCCGGTCCCCCGTGCAGGTGCTTTGCGATATCCTGAACCGCGTCAGCCACCGACCCGACTGGATGGAGCACATCCGGGAGGAAAAGTGAGCCGCCTCCCGCCATGACCATCCTCTTTCTCGGCACCGGGGAAATCGGGGTGCCCACCCTGCGGTGGCTCATCGAGAGGTCCGGTCATCACGTCATCGGCGTGGTCTGCCAGCCGGACAAACCAGTCGGCCGCCGCCAACATCTGACGGCGCCCGCCCCCAAATCCGTCGCCCTTGAGGCCGGCATCCCGGTTTTCCAACCGGATCGCCTGAACGACCGCGCCGCCCTCGAGGCCCTGCTCGCACTCCACCCCGATCTCATCCTTGTCATCGCCCATGGGCAGTTCGTCCCAAAGCGGTTGCGCGAGGCCGCCGCTCTTGGATGCCTTAACCTCCATGCCTCCCTGCTCCCGCGCTGGCGCGGCGCCTCCCCCATCCAAAGCGCCATCGCCGCCGGCGACACTCACACCGGCGTGACCGTCATGCACGTCGACCGCGAGATGGATGCCGGCGACACCATCCTCGCCGAAACCACCCCCATCGATCCAGAGGAAACGGGCCAGTCACTCCACGACCGCCTGGCTTCGCTGGCTCCCCGCGCCCTCGCCCGCGCCCTCCCACTCGTCGAAAGCGGCACTGCGCCCCGCTTCCCCCAAGACCCAGCCAAAGTCACCCACTGCCTCAAACTCTCACGCGACCACGCGCGCCTCGATTGGTCCCGGCCCGCCGTCGAACTCGAATGTCTCATCCGCGCCTACCACCCATGGCCCGGAACCCACACCTGCCTGCCTGCGGAATTCGGGACCAAAATGCTCAAAATCTTCCCACCCACCCGCGTCACCCCGTGGCCGCCGCCCGACTCCACCCCGCCAACCCCCCTCCCATCCCCAGGCACCCTCGTCGCCGTCAATCGCGAGTCGCTCGCCGTCGCCACCGCCGACG
>JBJXFS010000200.1:0-10791 GCA_046155625.1 Verrucomicrobiales bacterium
CCGAGAAGCGATTCCGCCAAGTGCGCGGGATTCCTGCAACCGCCCCAAAAACAGCACGACTCGAACTCGGCGCATTCACTCAATGGACCCTAGGTTGAACAAACTCCTCGCCATGGCCTTCGACCCGGACGCCGATGACGCGGAAGCGGCCGCCGCATTTCGTGCCGCTCGCCGTCTCGCCCACTCAACCGGGCAAACGTGGTGCTCCATCGTCGCCAACGCCCCATCGTCACCATTCATCTTATCACCTCCACCACGACGACCCGCCACCGCCCCCATGATGCCGTTCGGCCGGCACAAGGGGCGGTTGCTCTCGGAGCTTGCCGAAGAAAATCCCAAATACTTGCAGTGGCTTCTCGATTTACCGGATCTCAAGAGTCCCCTTCGAAGGGCGATTTCCGAGGCACTCCGAATGTCGCCGTATAGCTAAATCATCCGACCCATGACCTCGACCACCGCCCCCGCCGCCTCACCGTCCGCGAATGGCTCGCCCCTGACTCATCGAGATGCCCAGACTGTGGCCGACCACTCACCGTCCGCCGTGGCGAAATAGTCGTGTGGCACTGGGCACACAAGCCGGCATCACCCGGGGAGCCCACCGCCCCGCCGTGCTATCATGAGGAGTCCGCTTGGCACCTCGCGCTAAAACTCGCCTATCACAAATTCGAGGGATGGGAAATCGAAGCGCCCATCACCCTGGCAGGCCAGCGCTACCGGCTCGACGCCATGAACCGCCGCACCGGTGCCGTCCGCGAGTTTATCCACACGCTTTCGCCCCACTACGTCGCGAAGCACCTGGCACTGGTCGCCGCCCCCGGACTCTTCCCCCTGTGGATTTTCGATGGCGCCGAGTTTGCCAGTAGTCGCCGCCGGGCATTCAAGGCCGATGGAATCCGGGACCTTCTCAAGCCGCGCGCCTATGACCTGCAACGCATCGTCCGTGGGCTTGTGTGGCTCGACGGGGAGTTATGGGGCGAGTGGAAAAATGACATCTGGTTTCCCAGGACCGGAGCCGCCGCTCAGGAAGTCACCCGCCGCGTCAATGCCGCCCTGGCCGAACACTCACCACGATAAGCCTTTTCACGCGCCCCACGTAAAAACCTGCACCCATGACACCGACCGCACCTCACCCAACCGCCCCCGCCGCCCGCCCGGCATTCAAGCCTGACTACCCAACCGAATCCGCCGCCCGTGCCGCAGGATGGCACCCCGTCACGTCCGCGTTCCTGCTCCCGGTCGACCTCGACCTGCTCCAGACGGTTCTGGCGGGCTTTCGAGGTGAGCGCCCTGGCCACCGCCGAGTGGACATGGTTCTGGTCGGCGACGGCTACCGGCTCACGATTGCCCGCCGCGCGTCCGAGTTGATTGGAGTGGAGGACGTGGCCGCCCCGACCGCGCCAGAACCGACCACCGTGGCCCCGAACGATGACATGCCCGCCCAGGATGCCGCCTGAGCGCGTCGACCCCGCTCCCGCTGTCACCACCCTACCCGAACCCCGAAACACTCCCCAGCTGGCAAAAAACCGACCACCTGTCTAAAGCCTGACATCCTGCCACAGACGAAGCATGACCCTGCCGCCTCCAACCGTAATTTTTGATTCCAGGGAACCGACGAACCACCCGTGGCTCCCCCACCTGCCCGCCGGCTGGAAAAGCGTGGTGACCGGGCTGGAAACCGGGGACGTGTGCCTGCTCGAAAATCCCGGTTGGGTTTGCGAGAGAAAAAGCGGGAGCGATTTTCTGGCTTGTGTCGGCCGTGAGCGCCAACGCTTCGACCGTGAGCTTGCCCGGGCGCGGAATCTAGCCGGCTTCTTCGTCATCGTTGAAAGCGACTTACCCGCCCTCGACCGCATCCGTGGCGGGCTCAGCATGGAGGCAATCCTGGGCAGCGTCGCAGCTTGGTGTCGCCGGGGAACGCCGGTTCTGTTCGCTGGGGACGTACCCAATGCCGCCGCCCTGGCGTGGCGCATCCTGGCTCAGCCAGCCGAGGAAGCCGCGAAGCTCGCCGCACGGATTGAGCGTGCCCGGGCTGGCGCATTGACGGAAGCGGCTGGGTGATGAGCACACTAACCGCACCGGCACCGAGTCGGATTCCTGATAGGTTCACCAAGCCCGGATTCGCGTACCGACTCGTTGAACGCACCGACACCACGGCGATTTATGAGCAGGCCGACCGTGAGACCGGCACCGTGGTGGCTTACGAGGCGATGGTCATTCGGCGGACCTCCCAAGACAGAACTTTCCCGAATGGCGTTTTTTTGGGTAGGGGGTCCGAATTCCTGCCCTCTTCGGAGCAGTGGGGGAGATTTGCATGGACAACACGAATGCTTGCCCTGGCGCGCGAGCGTCTCGCTAAAAACGGGCATTCTACAAATCAATGAACCCCGAACGACTCTCCGCGTTCGCCCAGGCTATCGGCAGGGGGCTTGTCGCATTCGCTGATTCATTGGCTGGCGCCGCTCCACAAGTGACCCAGTCACCCGTACCAACCGCTCCACCGTCACCGTCACCTCAACCGCCGGCTCAGCCATCGCCTGTGGCCGCCGCATTGGAAGCGTTGCGCCGCGATCTGAAAGCCATCGATGAGTCACACGCCAACCAACCGAAGCAGCGTAAGAAGCCAAGGCGCCGCAAGCTACCCCCCCGATGCTTGCCCGATGGATCAATCGGCCCTGACTTTTTCACCGAGGATGGCGTTGGGCTTGTGTGTCAGAGAGGCGTCATGGATGTTCTAAGACTGGCTCGTCCGCACGTGCTCGACTTAGAGGCACGCGGCAAACTGACCAGGATGCAGTCAGCGGACGGGAAGCTGGGATACTCGCTTGAAGAGGTGGAGTCATTGGCCGAACGGTTGAAGGAGATTGCGCTGTCCATGACCGCCGGTCAGGCCACCGCGCCCACGTCGACCACCGCCGCCCCGAGCCGTTTATAATGCAATCCGATTGCACGTGGCACACTGTTAGGTTTTCCGACACTTTATAGTAAATGTGTAAGGATTAACGACATAGGGAATCCGCCTACCCCCCCTACCCCCCCTAAGGAATCTTTTTGAATACCACTGTTCAACAGGTTTCCGCCTCGCGCGCCCCCTACCCGCTCAGTGAATCGAAAACCTTAAGATTATGAGAATTACCACCGCCGCCGACCTCACCCTGGCCCACCGAGCACTCTTACACCGCGAGGAAGCCGGCTTAACCGCCGAAGAGGAGTCGCTCTTGCAGGCACTCAACCGAGGCGAAGTGTTTTTCGAGACGATGTCGGAGGTGGCTGCTTTTTTCGGCGTTGCCAGCCCATCGCTCAAGCGGTGGAAACAGTGGGATGCTGACGACGCCCTCGCCGATCCGCCATACAACGTGAGATCCATCGAAGAGTTACGCGAGAGGATGGTACGGCAGGGGCAGCGCTTTCGATTGAGGCAATCGGACCTGTGGCCGCGCCTCCGCCGCCGGCATGGGCTTTGAGCGGCATCCGACCCCGCCGCCACCTAACGACGAACGAGGCCGCCATGATCGGGGCGAAGTATGCCACGTTCCGCCATGGAGGAGATAGGCGCGGTGAGGATTTCAAGCGATCAAATGATCCGTTGAAAACCAACGCGGACGCCGCTGCCATGGTTGAAGTTTCGGAACCGACAATTCGCCGCGCCAAGAAGGTTCTCAAGGATGGCATTCCAGAGCTTCAAGAGATGGTGCAAACCAATTCACTAAGGTCCGATCAAATGAGCAGACCTCAGATTCTGGAAAAACCAACGCCGAAGCCGCCGCGAAAATCGCCGTACAAGCGCGTCCAGGTTCCGACCGACCCCGCGAGTCACCCCGAAGTCGAAACGCGCTCAGACGGCCAATTCCGGGGCATTGCGGGGCTATTCCGCGAGTTATCCGAATCTGACCATGGCTCACCCATGCCGTACCGTGGCGAGATTGCGAAGGGATGCCGACGAATGGCTAAGTTTGCGCGCCGATTGACACTTCCGCCTCCCGTGTATGTCAGCATTACCCGAAACTCTCGACGCGCTCCCGCTGAAGGATCTCAGCCGGCGGTGGAACTGCTCACTCTCGACCCTGAGAAGGAAGCTCAACCGTGGCCACTTACCGCAAATCCTGCTCCCGGGGAGCACCCGCCCGCTTGTGCCATTGGACGCCATCCGCGCCGCCGAACAGCCGCAAGCCGCCAATCCAAACCCCGAAAAACTCACAATTCTCTAATGAGAACGTCGGATATTGTCACAGCCATGGACGCAATCCTGCCCGCCGTCATTACGGCATTTAACCCGAAAAGCGTTCGTGCGATGGCTGCTCGCGTTGGTCGCCACGCATCCCGTGATGTCGATAAATACCTCGACGGCTTGGCCAAGTGGAAAGACGTGAGCGAGCCCGTTGAATTCACGTGGCAGCACGCTGGCCGACAGGTTACAGCCGTTATCGGAAAAGTCCGCGGGTGGGAGCGCAACACGATTCCGCAAATCCGAGCCATGGCCTTCAGCGTCGAAGAAGCACAATTCAAAAAAAACCCGGACAATGCGCTCTCAGCCTACATTCGCGAATTGAAAGAGGCCATCCGAAACCGCGACAACGATGCTGAAGAGAAGCTTCAAGAACTCACCGGGGCCAACGTCCGCTGGGATGAAAATCTATGACATTTCGCCCGCATCCCGCCCTTGCTTCGGTGGGCGAGGCGGTGCAATCTTTCTGCCGTTATGGCAAAACCGATAGCTCGCCCAATGGCACGGGAAATGAGTTATCGAAAACGCCTGTCTTCTGCGAGTTGCTGAGGATTCGTCGGTTGGGCTGGTGGCGGCCGAAATGCCGTCCGATGAAAAAGGGGAGCTTCGCCCTGTTGGCATCCATGAAATACGACCGACCACTTTACCTTTCCCGTGACATGCTGGCATGAGTTATGAACGACTCTCCGCGCATCTCCTGGCCCGCCAATGCTCAACCCGCGCCGCCGGCCAGCGACATGCCGGTGACTAATACAACTCCAGACACAGGAGGGCCGCCTACGACGAATCCGGGGCGGCGGAGGTAGCAATCGAAAACCCTCAGGTGGAGCGTTGCCAACCGTAGCGCCGAACAGCGACGATCAAGCACGTAGACAAAATAACCGGCCAGAAAGCAATCGGCTCCGATACGTTTCGGCGATCAACGCGCCACGAGGTTATCGGGCCAAAGACGCCATCACCCGTTTCCGCGTCCCATACTCTTGCTTCCCCAAAGGCTTGTACCTGGTACGATCGTGGTCTATTATTGATGCCTCCATCTGGGAACCGAAGCCAATAAAAGATGTAGGGCGGTGAATTAGGATCGATCAAAATATCACTGTTCACACTAAATTCTTCAGCGCTTCCGTAACTGTCGCCAGCACTTGCTGTGGCGTTGCGGGGATTTTCGATCAATCCGCTTGGTAGTTCGTCGGCTTCAAAGGAACCTGTAATAAACATCTCACCATAAAACCTTTCAGGAACGTTGATATCATATGCATCGTAAAATATCACCCAATCGATGATTACGGCTCTGGCAGGAAGGCTAAACAACAGGAGAACACCGGAGAGCAGGAGCGTTTTCATAGGCGGTCGAAATGAGCACGATGTATGCCAACGGTCGGCGCCAGACGCCGCAGGCCCCCGAGAGAAGCGCACCCGAAGGCCAACAAGACCACCCCGCTCCCACCCTCAGGCACGCATAATTTATCGGGTTTCCGAATAGAGTACGTGCCAGACCAAAAGGCATGACCCTCAGCATCAAAAACATGATCATAATTGATCACATAGGTATTCCCATTCAAGTACACACCCTCCGGAGAAGGAATTGTCGTTCTACCATCACTCCAAAAACTAAAAGGAACGCAGTCGAAATCCGAGCAAATATACATATCCATAATTTCTCCTCCACCATAGCCGACCAACTCAATACCCTCCCCCTCTCCGCCAACCACACCACTGATCGCTATACCAACATAGGGAAACTCCCCGCTATCCCACCTCCCCGATAACAAAACGCACTTATCAGGGTTGTTCTCATCGGGAACGAGCAAGACTTCAGCCGAAGCTGCCGGAGCGAGGAGCGTGAGAGCCGCCGCCAGGGAGGTGAGCCAGACGCTCGAGTGGCAAGTGATCGGGCGGGAGCGTGCGGGAGCCCAAGACCGCGTAGAGGGCGCCGAGTGCGTTTTCATGGTGTTTTTGTTTTGTTTGTGATTTCCTCCACCCGACATGGGTGGAGCTAAGGGAACGCGACGCACCGCGGATGCGGTCACCGCGAGTAGTACGCCACAGAATGCCGTGGCCATTCAAGAACATTCTGCGGTCGGTGGGAGAGGTCCGAGCAGTGGGAGAGCGGCGCCGACCAAGGCGAACTGGACCTGGTCGAGCAGATTGTGGGCGGAGTCCATGGAGGGAACGTAGCCGTCACCGACATGGCCGACCAGGGGGAAAAGAGAACGCCCCGCCGCCGGCCCTCCCAGTCCGACGACGAGGCGATGGCAACCACGAATGGCCGCCGGGAGTAGTACGCCACAGAACCAACCGCTCTTTCAAGAACAATCTGGCGCCCGGTGGGGGCCGCCCGGGCATCAGGACAACGGCGGGTCGGGGGACAGTCTTTCACGCCGCCTGCATTTTTTTCGCGGGGCGGATGCCGTTGGCGCCAAATCAAGCCGATCCTGAGCAGGGTTCCTACGGATCCCACGGATTCCGTGGCGTGCTCGACGTCCCTTTGCCCATGGTGACGATGCTGGTGGCGCGCCTCAAAACCGCTCTGGCACCGACGCGGCCCGAATCGACCGTGGACCGCCTCCGACGACTGGCGCGGAAAGCCATCGGATTCTGACCCTGGCAGCCTCCATCACCATCCTCCCGCGAGCCCCGGCATACCTCGGGGTTTTTCTGATCGGGACGGCCGCTACGTTGAGCGCCCGATAGTGTGAATTGCTATTTCTGCGGCTTCAAAATCTTCCACAAATGATGGCATCGATGAATAGTCACAGTAATGAAAGTGAAGTGCGATCAGTGAATGCTGTAGAAACTACTCAAAATTTCGCATTTCAAATAATCTGGAAAGCATTAATTACAGGATATCTTTAATAGAAAAGATAATTCATGGAATTTCGTCAACACAAAACTTTGTTGTTGCTATGATTATATCTGCTGTGGTAAGTGCCAGGTATGAAAACCGGTCTCATACTTTGGTTCGTTTTCGTCCTCACTGTGGCTAAATCGCATGCCATCAGTATTACGTTTAGTGGCCCTGGCTCGACCGATGCCTTTTCTGGCAGCTTCTTCTTGGAACTTCCTGGCACAGGCATCAGCGATGTACAATACGACGAATATGGGAACGGGTTTGAAGTTGGTGAGTTCACTCAAGTTGATCAACCAAGTGGTTTTTATCTAAAGCCATACATAGTGTTCCGTCCATTGGACCATCCATTTATTCCGAATGTACTGTTTGGCCGTTTATTAACTGAAGATCATACATACGCTCCGACTCACGCTAAACCATTCAGAAGCGAAACTGACTTCGCATACATTACAAATCTTGAATATCAACCAGGGGTTTCGCTGTCGGGGGACTTTCGCTTTGAGCCACAGCCGCTCACTGCCCCGGAGAGCGTGTATTCCTTAGCCCTTATGAGCTTCTGTCTGGCCGGATTGGTAGCGCTTCGCAGATTGAATAATCTGCGCTTGCCGACCACCCCGCAATCCAGATGAAACAAGCCATGGCACGAGTGAACTTGGCTTAGCAGAACTGTGCATTGATGTGAACTGGTACCCGCAGCGAGCAGGCGTAAGCCACGGAAGCGGGACGAGGATGTCCAGGACGATGCCGAGGATCACGATGGCACCGAGGACGATGGGGATGGCCACCCCGACGAGGACGAGGCCGGCCAGCTGCTCATGGCGTTCGCGTGATTGCCCATGGCCCCAGGATTGACGCACCGACCAAGGCGATGGCAACGCACCTGCTCGACGGCACCGCCCTGGACCTGGACGACGATGACGGCATCGAGGACGAGAACGATGGCTCATTCCCTCGCGCTCTTCGCTGGGACGTGTGCTTATGCGAGCGCGATGCCAATGGAGGATGGCACCCGGTAGGCCAGCCGATTAAAGAGGACTTGGCCAGTTTCGCCGTCGCCGTCGAATGCGCCGAGGGACAGAACCGCCGCGAGTTTGGCCCGCACGTCTGGGCAGGCAATCCAAAGCGCGCTTGGCTGGCACGGGCTCGGAAGTAGGCGTCCTACGGCAGCGCCGGCCACGCCGATGGCCACCTGAGCAGGCAGGCCACCCGCAGGAACGCCACCCGCATCCTGGCCATCCGCAACCCGCGCCTTACTGCCGCCTTGTGGCGCACCCTGAGCCGGTCCACGTCCACGGCATCGAGCTTGGCCACGTCACCGCGGATCACGGATCACGAACCGCCTGTTCGCCAACCCGAGCAGGCCGGCCCGTGGCAGGATCAGGACGACGCCTCGACACCGGCTCGACCAGGCCAACGACAACGCCGACCGCCCAGCCATCCGCAGAGAGCCCGCGAACCGACCGCCTTGGCCCGTCTGAGTCGCGAAGCGCCACCCTTCGTTCGGTGGCTCGCCATCGGGGCGGAGCGAGAGGTGGAGCAAGTAGGCCATGCCGTCGGGCCCGGTGTCTATCGGTGCGCAGGGGCGGGACGAGGATGTTCCACAGATTGCACATGAGCGGCACATGAGCCCTCAGCCGCGAACGTCTGGTGGCGTGGCACCCCGAGCGCCTTGGCGGTTCCAGGCTCGACCTCGACCGAGAACGCCGCGACCGCGCGACCAGTGGCGGAGACGGTGCAGGACGGCATCGAAGTCGCCCACCAGGATGCCACCACCGCCGCTCAGATTGCGGGACTGGACGCGTCAATGACGGCAGGATGATGGGTCGACGCCCCCGACGATGGCCACCCATTCGCCGTTCGCCGGTGGGTCGCAGGGAGCGACGCGGAACACGGGATGCAGGGGCGACGCCATACCCGTGGCGAGCGTGCCAGCGGGGCGAAAATTTCAGGCTGAGAACGCCCGTAGAGACGAGATCAGACGAGATCAGAGTCGCGCGTTGACCTCACGACGGATCGAGCTGGCCGCGCCCACTGCCTAAACCTGAATTTCGAAAGTAGTACCCAAATTAGACCCGAGAACTTTTTTCGGCGTCGGCAGATTCTTCGTAACTGCCTTATTATTAATGGTGCGCGATACAGGGTTCGAACCTGTGACCCCTACCGTGTCAAGGTAGTGCTCTACCACTGAGCTAACCGCGCCCGCTGTGCCGAAACCCGCCGCGGCGGGTGAGGGCCGATAGACTGGCGCACCGGGTGCCGCGTGCAACTGATTTTCGGGGGATCTCATTCCTGTCCGGGTCGAATCAATCTGAGGGCAATCCTAAGGGCGATATGCCGGTTCAGGATGATTGCCATCGTCCTCGTCCACGAACTGGCCGCTTCGATCACCGTCCTCCCCCACCCCCGTCACTCCCCCTGTTCATCGGACCAACCCCGTTTCGCGCTGATTGCCGATTACTGATGACCTTCCCCACACGAAAAAGCCCGGAAGGTGCCATGACCTCCCGGGCTTTTCGCGCGCGGACGCGCGTGCGAAGTGAGCGGACTCGGAGCCCGCTCCTTCCCGAATCCAATTACTTCTTCTTAGCGGCCTTTTTGGCGGCCTTCTTCGCTGGAGCCTTCTTCACCGCTTTCTTGGCGGCCTTCTTGGCAGCGCGGGCCTTCTTCGCCTTGGGGGCGGGTTTGGCTTTGGTCACGGCCTTTGGCTTGGCGGCGGGCGCGGCTTTCTTCTTGGTGGCCTTCTTGGCGGCCTTCTTCGCCGGCGCTTTTTTCACGGCTTTCTTGGCGGCTTTTTTGGCCGCGAGCACTTTGGTATTCACGTTGGGTTGTATTTGTTTGGGTTGGTTTGCCGCTCCGTCCGCGCGCTGCCGCGCCAACAATAGGCGCCGCAGGCGGACTGAGACAACAGCTGTCTGGGCCTTGGCCATCCCGGCCTCGGCCAACACGTGCTCCACCAGCCTCGTCGGACTGCCGTGAAACACGTTGGTAATAAGTGATCTCAAAACCGGCCGGAGAATGTCCTGACGCGACCGCGCCGCCCGGTACACATGCGCCGTCGTCCGCCAGGCCCGCCCCACCGATGCCCCCGCCACCCGAACCAACCCCTTGCGCTGCAACTTCTGCAACACCGTCAGCACCGTCGTGTACGCCCGCACCCGCCCGTCAGGCAACCCCTCCCGCACCACCCGTACCGTCGACGGTCCCTGCTCCCACAGCACCGTCAGCGCCTGGAGTTCCAAATTGGATGGTTGAAGGGTCGTCATGTGACGATCGGCCTCGCGGGAGAGAACTCGCCAGCCGATGAATTCAGCAACACGCTCATTAAATTCCCTAACGCTCTATTGGGTCAAGCTTAATAATCAACATTTCCGTATTTTTAGAATTTTCGGGCGCCTAACACTGCAACAGAAGCCCGTTTGGCCGCCTCTTTTTAGAAATTGCCGCGTTAGGCAACCCTCAACCCCCCCACCGCACCCGCTCTGTTGTAGCGTTAGGGGCCTCGGAACGCGGGCGAAGCGCGGGTCGATCGATCGGGTACTACGGGTGTAGTGGGGGTTGAGGGCGCGGACAGGGTGGGTAGACGCGTGGCGGCGCGACGTGGCCGTGGAATGGGACGTGTGGAGTGGGAGTCTGGGGTGCAGCGGGAAGGGAGAAATGGTTTGGATCGAAAGATTATTCGTATCTATTAATTGTTAAGCATCAACGCTCCATAATTCAA
>JBJXFS010000216.1:0-29003 GCA_046155625.1 Verrucomicrobiales bacterium
GCATGTCCCATCGAATCACTCTTTGGCCTGCGGTCATGGCCATCTTCTTGGTGTCGGGCACTTTCCACCAGTGTCGCCTGGCTCTGGGCCGCCATCCTGAACCTGTGCAGCAGGCTGCGATATCTGCCGCTGACCAGTTGGTCGGCGTCGCCCACGCCACTCCCCAATCTGATAAAAATTTATTTGGAGGAGTGACCTTAGGCGTGCCGGGCTCTATACATCCCTATCCGCCCCTCCCGGTCCTGGGGAGAACGGGGAAAAACTTCGATAAAGCCCATCTTTTTATCAACGGCCCTTTCCGCAATCGTCATGAGCGACCATCCTATTCTTCAAAGAATTGTGTTCGGATTTCGGAGCGCCTCCGAATGAAAGGGAAGGGTATGCCTCACGCCACCCGCCGCATGCCATCCGCCATCTCGGAAACCGACCAGACCTGTTGTCTCGCCGCCGCGTTTTCGCGCGGCATCGTTCGCCCTTTGGTGCTGGCGTGGGTGGTGATGCCGTTGGCCGGATGCCTGTCGGCCCCGGACAAGCATGAACTGGCGAGCGTGCCTCCGGACTTCTCCCTGCCAGAGAAGTGGGTTGCGGGGGCCGAGGCTTATGTCGGGGACGTGCGGGCGGGATGGATCAAGTCGTTCAATGATCCGCGGCTTGAACGTTTGGTGGCGGAAGCGATGGCGTCCAACCGAGATCTGCGTGCCACGGCCGCGAGGCTGCAGGCCGCGCGTGAAACCACCATCGTTTCACGGGCCGAACGTTTTCCATCACTCAGCGCGGGATTGGACGGTGGACGAGTGGAGGTGGCGCCGCGAGCACAGGACGGCACCCTGGGTGATTTCCAAGGATCCAACGATTACCGGATCTACATGAATGCCACCTGGGAGCTGGATCTGTGGGGACGACTGGCGAACCTGGACCGGGCGGCCCGCGCGGATTATGAGAACCAGGCGGCCGACTATCAGGCGGCGCAATTGTCGCTCGCGGCGAACACGGTGAAGGCGTGGTTTGCTCTGCTCACGGCCCGGCAGCAGGTTGCGCTGGCGGAGAAGACGAGGGAAAGTTTCGAGCGCAACCTTCGCATCGTGGAGCGCAACTATCGGGCCGGCGATTCAGCGGCCAGTCCGCTGGATGTGCAGTTCTCGCGCACGCAACTCTCGGCAGCGGAGCGCGGACTGTCAGTCCGACGGCTTGGCCTGGAGGAGTCCAAACGCACACTGGAAATCCTTCTTGGACGCTACCCCGCAGCTTTGGTCGAGGGAAAGGGGGATCTCCCGCCCCCATCCCCACGGGTGCCGGCCGGGTTGCCGTCTTCGCTCCTGATGCGACGGCCCGACCTGGTGGCCGCCGCCTCGGAGGTCCTGGCTACCTCCGAACGAGCTGCCGCAGCGCGGAAATCGCTCCTGCCCTCGATCTCGCTGACGGCCAGCGGCTCCACGCTCACCAGCGAATCACTTGTCGATCTCATCAATGATCCCGCAAGCATCGGAAGGAGCGTGGCGGCTTCCCTGGTCCAGCCCCTCTTTCGCGGGGGATCACTCAAGGCGCAGGCGCGTCAGGCCGCCGCGCTGAACGAAGCGGCGATCCACGCCTTTCAGGAGCAGGCCCTCACCGCCTTCCGGGAGGTGGAATCAGCTCTGGCGGCGGAGCAGTCCCTGACGGATCAGTATCGTTCGCTCCTTCAGGAGGTGGAACAGGCGGAGCTGGCGGAAACACAAGCGGCCCGCGACTACTCCGAGGGCATTGTTGGGTACCTCTCGGTGCTGGAAGCCCAGCGCCGCGCTTTCGATTCCCGCAGCGCTCTCATCAACCTGCGCAACGCGCGCCTGCAAGACCGCGTCGACCTCTTTCTCGCTCTTGGCGGAGACTTTCGGCAGCCATGACGACGTCTCCCGATCCCCCGGCTTCTCTCCACCCGCCTCCCCGCCCAGCGCGTGACCGCCGCTTTGGCTGGATCGTGCGTCTGTGGCCAGCGGCGGCGATCCTCGGAGCGGGATGGCTGGCCTTCACTTTGCTGGCACGGCAAAAGCCGAAACACCCCGTCCCCGCAGCCCCACCGCAGGCGATTCGGACCCGCGTGATGGAACTCGAAACGGCCGACTACCGGGTGTCCGTGAAGACGCATGGTGTGGTCAGGGCCTACGATGAGATCACCGTGACGGCGGAAGTTGCCGGGCGCATCGTGAAGGTGCACCCCGGTTTCGAAGACGGAGCCTTTTTTTCCGAGGATGAAGTGCTGGTGGAGCTGGAGCCGGATGATTACGCGACCGCCGTGCTCGCCGCCGAAGCCCAGCTCGCCCGTGCGGCGGCGGCACACGCTCAGGAGCAAACGCGCGCCAAGCAGGCGCGCCTCAACTGGCGGGATCTCGGCTACAATGAGGAACCCAACGAGCTGGTTCTGCGCCTGCCGCAACTGCGGGAAGCGCAGGCCGCGGTGGATTCAGCGAAGGCATTGCTTGAGCGAGCTCGTCGCGATCTCGAACGCACGAAAATTCGCGCCCCGTTCGCAGGGAGAGTGCGCGCCCGCACCGCAGGTCCCGGCCAGTCCCTCGCCGCGGGAACACCGCTGGGTACCGTCTTTGCCACCGAAGCTGCCTACGTGCGTCTCCCCATCGCCGCCAAACAACGACGCTTTCTTACCCTGCCTGAATCCACGGACGATCCATCGGTGGAGGTGACGCTTCACGATTCCGAAGGCGACGCCTACGGCTCTTGGACCGCCCGCATCATCCGCTGCGAAGGAGCCCTTGATGAGAATTCGCTCGACCTGTATGCCATCGCGCGCGTGGACGATCCATTCGCCCTGCAGGCCGGCACGGCCGGGCGTGTGCCCCTGCGGCTGGGTCAGCCCGTCACCGCTCATATCCCGGGACACGTGCTTTCCGATGTTACGGCAATCCCCCGTGACGCCGTCCGCCAGCTCGACCGGGTTTACCTCGTGGACTCAAAATCGCTCACCCTGAAACTGGTGACCATCACCCCACTCTGGTCCGACGAGGAGCACATCATCGTGCGCGGCCTGCCTCCGGGCATGCTCCTGGCCATGACGCCGCTCGTGTACGCCCCTGACGGAGCGAAAGTGACGATCATCCAGGAACTCCCGCCCGCCGATCCGTCGTCTCCCACCGCGCCCGGTAACGAAAAACCAGAATCAACCCGATGATTCCCCTCGTTTTCCCAGCGTCTCCATTCGGCATCGCCCGCCAGGCAGGGTTCGCGGGGACTCCTCCCGATGAGACCTGCCGGCTTCCCACCCGAGACCCATGATCCGGTGGTTCGCCCAGAACGGCATTGCCGCCAATTTGCTGATGCTGGGGATCCTGCTCGGCGGGATTTACACCGCGTTGTACCGCGTGCCGGTGGAGGTGACGCCCTCCCTGAACTGGAACACGGTGATGATTGAAATGCCCTACCGCGGCGCCACGGCTAAGGATGTGGAGCGGGCCATTCTGATTCCGATCGAGGAGGCCTTGGAGGGTGTGCAGGGAATCAAACAACTGAACGCCGACGGCATGCGCGGGCGCGCGCAGTTCTTCCTCCAGGCCGAAAAGGGCACGGACCTGCGTGCGCTGATGGACGAGGTGAAGGCCCGGATCGACACGATCACCACGTTTCCCAATGAAACGGAGCGGCCGCGCGTCTTCATCCCGGAATCCGGCAACTACATCCCGGTGCTCAACGTCGCAGTCACCGGCCGCCTGCCAGCCGAGGACCTGCGCCGCGTCGCCCGTCGGGTGCAGGAAGATATTCTGGAGATGCCCGGAGTGAGCCGGGCCGCCATGGAGGGCGCCAGACGGCTGGAGATTGCCATCGAAGCCAAACCCGACAAGCTGCTCGCCTACAACCTGAGTTTTCAGGATCTGGCCGATGCGGTGCGCCGGTTTTCCATCGATCTGCCGGCGGGGGCAATCGAAAGCGGCAGTGGAACCTTCGTGGTGAGAACGCGTGGGCAAGCCTACACCGGCGGCGACTTCGCCAACATCCCGATCCGCGCCGCCAACGGCTCCGAAGTGCTCCTCGGGGAAATCGCGGAGGTGCACGATGGATTCGAGGAGGGCGACAAACAAGTCGGGTTCAACGGCAAACCCGCCCTCTTCGTGCAGGTGATGAGGCGTGGAAACGAAAGCGCCCTCGATATTGCCGAACAAGTGCGCGAGTACGTGCTCAAGGCCTCCTCCCGTTTTCCCGACGGCATCGAACTGTTCGTCTGGAACGATGAGTCGAAAATGATCCGCGCCCGGCTCGGCACCCTCCTTTCGAGCATGCTTCAGGGGGCACTGCTGGTCATGCTGGTGCTCGGTCTGTTCCTGCGCCCGAGGCTGGCGTTCTGGATTGTGTGGGGCATCCCGGTGTCGTTCGCGGGCAGCGCTCTGCTCCTGCCGCACTTGGGCGTGACGGCCAATGTGATGAGCCTGTTCGGCTATATCCTGGTGCTGGGGATTGTGGTCGATGACGCCATCGTCACCGGAGAAAGCATCTACACCAAGATGCAGGGTGGCATGAATTCATTCGAAGCCGCGGTGCAAGGCACCGAGGAGGTCGCTCTCCCCGTGACTTTCGGCTGCCTCACCACGCTCGTGGCCTTCGTGCCTTTGCTGTTTTTCGATGGGACTTGGGGGGATTATGCCAAGCAGATTCCGCCTGTCGCGGTCGGTGTGTTGATCTTTTCCCTGTTGGAAAGCAAGCTGTGTCTTCCCGCCCACCTCAAATATCTCCGCGTCGAATCGCCGTCAGGCTGGTTCGCCCGATTTCAACAACGCGTGGCGCAGGGGCTCGAGAGATTCGTGGCAAAAGTGTACCAGCCGTGCCTCAACGTGGCAGTGCGGCACCGGCTGGCGGTGATCGCGCTTTTCATGGCGATGGCCATGGCCATGGCCGGTTATGTGGCGGGCGGGCGGATGTCGTTCGTGAATTTTCCCTCCGTCGACAGCCAGCGAATCACGGCCATTATCGATCTGCCGAATGACACGCCGCTGGCGACAACGCAGCGGTATCTGGACCGCGTCGCGGACGCGGTGACGACATTGAAGAAGGAATTCGTCGATCCCGGCACCGGAAAATCACTCATCGTGAACGTGACGCGTGTCACCGGGGGCTTCAGCGCGGGTTCCGGATTCGAGAAGTCAAACGGTTCGGTTTCCCTCGAGATCATGGACGTCGATGAACGAACCAAGCCCGGCCCCCGCAACAGCACGATTTCCGCTCGTTGGACGGAACTGGTGGGCCCCATCCCGGAAGCGGAAACATTCCGGATCTATTCCGATCAATCGCTCAAGAATTGGCAGGAGTACACCGACGAAAATTTCCATCTCGAGCTGCGCGGACCGTCCAGCCCGGCGAAGGCGAGGATCGCCCGGGAGATCAAGGACATGTTGCAAGTCGAGCCGGGAATCCAAGCTGCCTGGGCGGCCGTGAACGACGGCCAGGATGAACTGGAGTTGAGCCTGAAGCCGCGGGCTGCCGAACTCGGGCTCAATCAGGCCTTGCTGGCCCGGGAAGTGCGCCAGGCGTTCTTCGGCGAAGAGGCGCAGAGGGTTCAGCGCGGTGTGGATGACCTCCGGGTCATGGTGCGGCTGCCCAAGGCGGAGCGCGAGTCGCTCCACACGCTCGACCAACTGAAGATCCGCACCCCAAGAGGCGCCGCGGTTCCGTTGCACACGGTGGCGGATGTGGCGTTCGTGAAGGCGCCCTCTTTTGTGGAGCGCAACGACCGCGCCGAGGTCATCCGCATCGGAGCCCAACCGGCCAGCGATACGGTGGACGTCCTGGGGCTTGCCCAGCGCCTCAAGCCGCGGATCAGCGAAATGTGCGCCGCCGCGGGCGATCTGTCTTTCGAGTTCAAGGGCCATGTGGCGGATGCCGCCGAGTCCCGCAGGAGAACGCTCATCGCTGGCGCGGCGTTGCTGTTGGTGCTTTTCGCGATGCTGGCCATTCCGCTGCGATCCCTGACCCAGCCGATATATATTCTGTTGGCCGTGCCGTTCTCGATCCTTGGGGCGTTGCTCGGCCACCTCATCATGGATGTGACACCCTCCTTTCTTTCCGTATTCGGCATGCTCGCGCTCGCCGGCGTGAGCGTGAATGACTCCCTGGTGCTGGTGGACGACATCAACCGGCGCCGTCGGGAAACCGGGGTGGGGCTACACCGCGCCTGTCTGGAGGCCGGAGCCCGTCGCTTCCGTCCGATCCTGCTCACTTCCGCAACAACCTTCGCCGGACTCGCGCCCCTGATGATTGCCAAGAGCCCGCAGGCCCAGTTCCTGATCCCCATGGCCGTCTCGCTTGGCTGGGGGATCCTTTTTGCCACCGCCATCAGCCTGTTCCTAGTTCCCTGCGCGGTCCTGCTCGGAGATGATGTGTTTGGACTCCTGGGAAAAAGAACAGCGCCACCTGGGCGTGACCGTCTCTGACAGCGACGGAACATTCTGGGTGATATTGGCGAGGCGTGGGCTCGGAAATCGCCCCAGGAAGCCGTGTCGTGCTCTGGAACTGGACCAAGCAGGACCCGGTTGCCGCCTCCACCTGGTTGCAGGCCCAGCCCGCCGGTCCCGCCCGCGATTCCGCCATCGGCGGGCTCGCCCTGGCCACGTTCGACAACGACCCCGCCGGCGCCGTGACCTGGGCCACTCAATTGGCGGATGATCGAACCCGCACCCAGGCGATCACCCTCGGCCTCACCGAATGGCTCAAACGCGATCCATCAGCCGCCTCGGCCTGGGCGCAGGAAAACGGCGTGTCCCTGCCGACACTCGATGAGTGTGGATCCGTCGAGGTTTGCCCGTTCAACCCTGAGGCCGCGCACTTCCGCACGGCTCGTGGCCGAGCACCACGCGGCATCTCCCGCGGCATTTGCCGTCGCGGCGAGAACCACTGCCGGTGCAGTGAGGATCAGGCAGGCGCCCATTCTGGGTTTATCCGGCAGAGCGTGAGCTAGCCGTCCGCGGTGGCGAAACCATGAGCCTCGCCGCGCGGACACGAGCGCACCGCGGTGATTTCAGCACGACACTGGCTGATCGGCCAGACGCCGGACGACGGGGAGGCGCCGCACTTCGCCCGTGTGCTCCACGGGACCGATTTCATCCCGCGGCCGAGGCAGAAGGCCGGGGCGGGCGCCGAAGCATCCAGAAATTGCCGAGCACGGCCAGCGCGGCACCGGCCCCAGCCCGCCCATCGGGCCGGTAGCCTTCAAGTCCTATTGACACCGCGAGCGCGATTATTGGTGTCATCACGCCGATCGCCGACGCCGGACCGGGGCCGATGCGATGCTGCAGTTCGAGGAAACAGGCGAACGCGAGCACCGATCCGGCCAGCGCCAGATAAAGCAGCGCGGTCCACCAGGGCGTCGTCGCCGGCAACGCGAACGACCGGCCGAGTGCGAC
Organism: Verrucomicrobiales bacterium; assembly: GCA_046155625.1. GTDB lineage: Bacteria > Verrucomicrobiota > Verrucomicrobiia > Verrucomicrobiales > V1-33 > CAJBME01. Next base: position 7,377 of record JBJXFS010000216.1, read on the forward strand.
GGCCACCACCGCCGCGGTGGCCGCGCCATAGAGCATGCCAAAGCCGAGCGCGGGCCAGAGCGGCAGCCCACGCACACGATTGCGACTCGCGGCCACCGAGCCAACGGCCGAAAGGAACACCGCAGCGATCGTGAACGCGAGGCCGCGCCCGGCGTTCGGACGGTCAGAGGCGGCGCCGAGTTCGGGCCAGAAAATCAGCACCACGCCCAGCAGACCGAGCAGCCCGCCAGCGACGAAACGCCGTGTCACCGGCACACCGAATACGACCTGGGCTCCCAGTCCGGCAAGCAGAGGCGATGCCGAGTACGCCACCGCGACCAGTCCCGACGGCACGTGGATCTCAGCGTGATAGACGGCCACATACGCCACACCGTACATGAACACGCCCTGGAGGGCGAACCACGCATGCGCCGCGCTGCAGTGGATCAGCGACTCCCCTCGCCAGCGCGCGATCGCGAGCGCGGCGAGTCCCGCAAGGGTGAATCGAAACGCAACCGCCACTTCCGCCGCGACGGTGTCGATCTGGTGCGTGATCGCATGCCAAGTCGTTCCCCAGACGAGCACGCAGACGGCGAACAACTGCCAGTTGGAAAAGCGCGGCTTCAATCAGAGCGGGGATTCGCGCTGCCGGCTTGACCGACCCGCAAAGAGTGAGCATGTGAGACACCCATCCATGCGGTAGGCCAACACTCAGCGCAACTCCGGAAAGTGGGTGTCTTCGAAGTCGCCGCGAAAACGATGCGCTTATTGGAACGCGGGTCGGCACAAGCCGGCTTTTCGACGTTGAGCCTTGTGAAACAGGGCGACCAGCAAAGGCTCACCCAGGCAACTGGTGATCCCGGAGAAGCAAGGCTCCCCCAGAAGGCATCTTGACATCTGAAGGAAACGCATCATGATGCCACCATGAGAACGACGGTGACGTTGGATCGTGATTTGGAGCGCGTTTTGCGCGAGACGGCAGTGCGGACTCGGCGGCCGTTCAAGAAGGTGCTGAATGATGCCTTGCGCAGCGCCTTGGAAGGGCAGGCAAGGGGGGAAATGGCGGAACCCTTCGTGGTGGAGGCGCGCCCGATGGGGTTGCGGGCCGGTGTGGATCCCGCGGGTTTCAATCGGCTGGCCGATGATCTGGAGGCGGAGGCATTTCTCGAAAGCACCCGCAAGCTCGCCGATCTCCGCCGATGATTCTGCCGGACGCCAACCTGCTGCTTTACGCTTACGACCAAAGCAGCCCCTTTCATGCCCTCGCCAAGGCATGGTGCGAGCGAATCATGAGTGGGCCGACTCCCGTGATCCTGCTGCCGCCGGTGGTCTTTGGTTTCGTAAGAATTTCCACGCATCCTCGGGTTTTCCGGGACCCGCTTGCGGTGGGTGAAGCAGCCGCACTCGTCCGCGCATGGATCGCAAGGCGGCACGTCCAACTCCACGAAATGCTGGCGGACGATGTGGAATCCGCGCTCCGCTTGCTGGAGTCGGCAGGAACGGCGGGAAACCTCACCACCCACGCCCAAATCGCCGCGGTAGCCCTGCGGCTGGATGCCGAGGTTCAAACCGCGGATCTCGACTTCGGGCGCTTCCCGAAGGTCCGCTTTGTGAATCCTCTGGTTTGAGATGGCGCCGGGAAGCCCGGACCGGAACCCGTGAAGCGGTCACCCCCCTGCCAATCGAGTTCCGCGTCCTTAGTGGGTCCGCCGATCCACTCAATTCAGGGCACGCCTCCCCACGCCCTGTTGATTTCCCCGGCAAAACCCGCTCCTCACCGAATTCTTCGGTCCCCGCTTGGTTCACGGCCCTCGCTCTGTCACCACAACCCCCATTGTTTGGTGGTCATGATGTACAGGCCGAGCAGGAAGTTCGAGACGGCATGCATGATGACGCAGGCGCCGAGGCTGCGCGTCTGAATCGCGACCACGCTGACCATGAGCGACCAGACCAGGCAGACGGCATAGTCGGACGGCTGGTGGGCCACCATCATGAGGACGGAGGTCAGGGCGATGGCGCGCCAGTGTTTTACGCCGATCGGGACCGCTTCCCATCGGCCGTCCGGCGTGGCGAAATACCGCCAGAGGAACCCGCGCCAGAACAACTCCTCAATGATCGCCACGAGGATCGTCATCCGCACGAATCGCAGAACCACCGCGGTCCACCACGCGGCCGATCCGGGGGTGAAGATGTCCGGGTTGAATCCCGGTTCCGATCGATCGACAACGCCCAGCCACGAGATCGTCTGGCCGGTGCGGACATGCCACCAGGCGGGCAGGATCCACAGAGCGATCCCGACCACGCCGCCGCCAACACCCCAGGCCCAGGCTTTGGCCCCGAGCGGGCGGAACGAATACCGCCGCCACCAAAAGGCAATCAACCCGAGCCCGACCAGCGTCTGGAGCGGGTACACCCACTGCTGCGGCTGCTGCCGCCACCAGGGCGCGGCGGAGTGTTTCCATTCCAGACCGGGCAGGTCGGACAGCAGCATCAGCCCCATGAACACCGCGAGCGGGGCGATGTAGGCGGCGGCCTTGTTGGCTCGGAGTTCGGCGAGGGTCATGGTCGATCCGGGTCGGCGGGAAGGGTGGCCGGCGCTGTCAGGCGGCCTTCGCCTTGACCGGCGGCCCGCCCGCCCGCTCGCCGCGCAGTCCGGCCACGAAGCGGCTCATGCGCTCCAGCGCGGTCTCCAACTGCGGCAGCGCCGTGGCGTAACACGCCCGCACAAACCCCTCGCCCGACCGGCCAAACGCATCCCCGGGCACCACCGCCACACTCTGCTCGTTCACCAGCCGCATCGCGAATTCCTTGCTCGTCAAGCCGGTCGGCCGGATGTCGGCAAACACGTAAAACGCCCCGCCCGGCCGAAAGGTTGGCAGCCCCATGGCGTTGAGGCGGCCCACGATCACATTCATCCGCTGCTCGTAACTCTGCCGCATCGCCTCGACCGCCGCCGCCCCGTTCTCCAGCGCCTCGATCGCCGCTCGCTGGCTCATGATCGGCGCGCACAGCATGGCATATTGATGCACCTTCATCATCGCCTCGATGATCTCGGTCGGCGCGCAGGCGTACCCCAGCCGCCAGCCGGTCATCGCATAAGCCTTGGAAAACCCATGGAACAACACCGTCCGGTCCTTCATCCCCGGGTAGGTCAGAATGCTCGTGTGCTTGCGGCCGTCGTACAGCAGTTCGGTGTAAATCTCGTCGGTGAAAACGATCAGGTCATGCTTCACCGCCAGCGCCGCGATCTTTTCCAGCTCGTCCAGTGGCTCGAATGCGCCCGTCGGGTTGGTCGGAAAATTGAGCATGATCACTTTCGTGCGCGGCGTGATCGCCTTTTCCACGTCGCTCGCGCGCAGCACAAAATCGTCCTCGGGTCGCGTGTGGATCGGCACCGGCACGCCCCCGGCCATGAAGATGCTCGGGTTGTAGCTCACATAACACGGCTCGTGATAAATCACCTCCTCGCCCGGGTTGAGCAGCGCCCGAAAAGCAATGTCCAAGGCCTCGCTCACCCCCACCGTCACAATAATCTCCTTCGCCGGGTCGTAATGCGTCCGACAGTGGCCGCCGATGTACCCGGAAATCGCCTTGCGCAGCGCCAGCAGGCCCAGGTTCGACGTGTAGCACGTCTCCCCCTTCTCCAGCGCAAAAATGGCCGCCTCGCGAATGTGCCAGGGAGTCGAAAAATCCGGCTCGCCGACGCCCAGCGAAATGACGTCGCCCCGGCTCTGGACCAGTTCAAAAAAATCCCGAATGCCGGATCGCGGGATCTGGCGGATCCGCTCCGCCACTTTGGAAGACAAGGATGTGGACATGAATGAAGTGAGTGTAAGGAATCTGAACGCAAGGGGGTGGGAGGGACGGTGGTCAGGCTGCCTGCACAGCCCGACTAGCTCGCCCCGCCTCACAATGGAGACGGCAAGCGCATTGGTTCAGAGTGGACACGTCACGGATCATGCGAACTTCGCGAAAAGCCGGAATATAATACGCCCCCCCGATTTGTCGCGTGCGATTCGTCGGGTTGGAATCGTTGGCGGAGGGGGTGGGATTCCAACCCGGCCAGCGGCTCGGCGATGTCGCCTCACTCCAGTGGGAATCGTTCAACAAATAAAAGACATTGAATCCACGAAAGTCGCGCAACCCCCGAAAAAGCATTCGGTTATGACAAGCGTCCTCCTCATCCATCAGGTGGGCGGTGATCATTGGGCAACGACTTGGCTTTTCGCGTGGTTCGTGGTTCCCATCCCGGTTCTGGGCAACTCTCAAGGAAAATTTCAAACCCACGGGTGCGCCGTCCACGACAAGTTCGACCACGAAGGACTCATTCATCTCGAGTGCTGGAGCCATGCCCGCCGCCCCTTCCACCAACTGGCCACAGTCCTCAAAGTGGACGCTCCCAAAAGTCCCGTATGCCGCCGCGCCATCGGCATCGTGGAAACCATGGGAAAACTCTACCTGCACGAACGCCCGCTGCGCGAAATCGACGCGCCTCCGGAACAACCCCCAGCCCATCGACAGGGGCACTGCGTGCCGTTGCTTCCCGCCATTAAAGAAAAAGTCGAAGCCGCCAAGGGGGACAGTTTGCCCAGAATCAAACTCGGCAAAGCCTGTGCGTAGCTCCTTGGCCAATGGCCAAAACGGATCCGCGTCTTCGACTACGGCGAGGCGGAGAGTGATACCACCTGGGCCGAAATTTCGGTGAATCCGCTCGTGCTGGGTCGCAAGAATTGCTTTCGGCCATGGGGGGTGCGCCTGCGGCGAAGAGATCATTCCAGCTCCTGCAGCCGGGCATTGGCTGCATGTGGGGAGCTGGGAGGCCGGCCCCCGCGTCGCGGCCACCGCCAGCGTCATCGAATCTTCAAAACGCCTTGGCATCAATCCCGAGGACTACCTCGTTAACGTCCTTCCGCGCCTCGACTCCGGCACCATGACCGAGGTGCCCTCGCTGAGACCGACCTCCTGGCTGCGCACCCGCTCAGGTTGTCCGGCCGCTTAACCCCTCGCACCACTCGGCCCCGGTGTATTCCGACCGCCGACGTGGACTGGTTAGACGCTTACGTTTTAGCTGCCGCGCCGGTTTCCCTCGCGCCACCTCTCCCCCATCAGGCCACGCGGAATGTGCTTGAGCAGTTGCTTGAAGACGGCAATGCTTGATCGGGCTGGTCGTTTGGTTTTTGTTTTCATCACCTGCCGTGCGCCAGGGCGCAGAACCGCTGCCAGCCCATAATTTTCTCATCCGCTATGGGACGGCTGTGTTTCAATATTATGAATACTTGCAATCGAATCCAAAGGCAGTCGAGGCGGAGCGACCACAGGATGCGACGTTTGTTGTGTGTAGTCGTGCTGTGTATTGTCTGTGTTAGCGATATAGCGGCACTCGATGAACACCCGCCGAGGCGGGTGTTCGGGGAAGCTATTGAGTTACGTATTGGAAATGAGCGCAAAGAGAGTATGATAGCACGTGTATGGGTAGAAAAATGGGTTGATAAGGAGGCGGGATGGGGCGAGTTTTCACCTGGTCTGAGCGTGCAGGGTCTTAAGCAAAAGGAGACGCTTCTTGTTATCCCACCGGGAGGAAAGACCGTCATCTGGGACTACATGAAGAACAGAAAAGTATTTCGGCCTATAATAGGCGACAAATGTCGCTTCGCTGTGCAGTTGGTGGACGGAACCAAAACGATGATTGGTGGCCACTTCGAGATAGTGGCACCCGATGCGAAACTGCAGAAGGTGAAATAGAGTGGCGGTAGCTGCACGGTGTGGCCCAAGCCGGTTACAATTTCGGAGTTTCGTTTTAATACTGGTCGGGATTTCCGACCGATCCGGGGCGGCTTCTTCTGGAGTGGATTTCTGACCATGCGGATTTCCCGACATGCCATTCAGCCTGCCCGATGAGCTCGGCAGCGCTTTTTCCAGAAAAATTAGGGATCCTCAGCGCTTGGGAAACGGCCGGAAAAATGAACGTCGCCTGGATGATGCAGCCATCAGCCGACCCCGTCACCGTGGCTGACGATGCCGCCAAACACCCCTCCATCGCTTCGGACGGGCGGGGCGGTTGGCTCGTGGCGTGGGTAGAAGGAACCGGCTGGAACAGCGGCGGCCAAGCCGCTTGGCAGGAGTTGGATGCGTCTCTTGCCTCTCATTCCGCAAAAGGGCATGCCGAAGGGGTGCCAGCCTGGGGTCGCGCCGCAGTGTAGGCTGAGACCCCAGGAAAATTTGTGCTTCTCAAATGAGCCCGAGCAAAAAACCTGAGGGTTTGCCATCGCAGCGGACATCTACAGACGTCCGGCCATTCAAAACGCACTGGCTCTAATTCTATGAAAAACCACAGCATCTTCCTCACCGCCCTGTTGTCTCTGCTCCCCTTCGCCCCGGTATCTGCTCTGCAGGCCGAAGCGAAACCGCAGTCCGCCCCGGCTTCGCAGCCGGGTAAGCCGAATGTCAAACCCTACCCACTCAAAACGTGCATCGTGTCTGTTAACGAACTCGGCTCGATGGGCAAGCCTGTCGTTTTCGATCACACGGGGCAGGAAATCAAACTCTGCTGCAAAGCTTGCCGAAAGGACTTCAACAAGGCTCCCGAAAAGTATGTCGAAAAATTGAAGTAACTCTAGCATCCGAACAATCGTGGGAAGTGCCCCGATTGAAGTGGGTAGACGCACACCGCCTAGGTGCACAAAGTTACTCAGATAGACAAATTCTTAGATGCCTACACACCCGAATTAAAATTTCTGCTTTTCGGTGGATACTGCTGGCTAAAGCACCGGGACAGTGATTAAATGCCTAGAAAAGTAGGTTGTTTATATTGAAAAAGAGTTTCGGGAGTTGCTAATACCACAATAACCACAAGATTAAAATGCAATTACCAAAAAAATCGCTTTCCCTTGCTTTCCTTCTCTGTTCCGCGTGGCTCACCACATCCTGCCAAACGACACAGCCAGCCACATCGGAGGTTACAAGTGCCATCACATGCGACAAGTGTAAAACGGTTTGGGTAAAACGGGCGGTACATGGGGGTGCCTCAGGAAAAGGCAGCTACTACGCACTCAGAAGCGTGAAGACCATGACCTGCCCCGACTGCGAGTCCGCCATTGTCAATTTTTTGAAGACAGGCCAACTCAAGCATTCATGCTCGAATTGCGGCGGAACGATGGCGCATTGTACCAATCATTAAACCAACATACTCTTAGGCGAGTTCCTTTCGACCAATCTCCATGAGCTTCGGTTACAGACTGTCTTCGCAGGCGATCCGGAATGCGGCGGCACCGCACTTTGGAACAAATTGCGAGGAACGGAAGCCGCAGGGGCTTCTAAGTGCGGCTGATACGTGTCCCAGCTCGCTGAGGCTACACCAACGCTAACAACACTCAATCAACTAACAGTTCAACAACATGAAACAAAACCCAACACTACTCATTACTGCCACTCTCATCGGGCTCTCTGCCGCGCTTACCTCCTGCCAATCCAAAGGGACTCTGAGCGGCACCCACGAAATGGGAGGACCAAGGACCCCTAGAATGGACAATAGCGTCATGCCGGATCGCGGCCCCGTTCAACCCACGAGCGGCGGCGACGCCAGCGCCACGCATGAAATGGGAGGCCCAAGAACGCCCAGAATGCCCAATAGGAGCATGCCGTAAAGCGGCAGTTGACAGGTTTGCCACACGCGCTGCTGCCGGCCAGTTCTTTCACTGCAGGGGGACCGGAGCGGAGGCAGCAGCGTCAGGATGTATCTGATTCGTCGTCGATTTCCCATGGGTACCCCTGGGGCCTCTTGCAGGTTCTTGGTGACACCACGGATTTAGCGGCCAGTCCGTCCCTCACTGGCTGGTACACATATCAATAACGCGTCTGCGTAAGCCCGGGCTTCCGCAGACGCGAGAAACGCTTTGAATGGCGAGGTGCATGCTGGTGTTACACTAGCTGGCTGTCGCCAATTGCGGGAGGATTCCTCAATCCAATATCGTCTCTTCGCCAAATGAATGTTTCCACTCTGCAGGATTTGGCAATTGCCGCTTTGGTCTTCTATTGCCCATGCGTACAGGGTCTTGAGATTACGCTGATGGATGTGCCCGCACGTGTTGCGCATGCCAATCCCGAACTGGCGGCAGCACGACTGATGATCGAGGAAGCACGCGGGCGGCAAGTGGGAGCCGGACGCCTGATGAATCCAGAGTTGCAACTGACGGCGCGGCGCATGACGGAAGGCGAGGAGGGAGGATGGACGGCGGGACTGATGCAAAAGTTCCCCATCACCCGGCGGCTGCGGCTGGAGAAAGCGGTAACGGCGGTGCAACTGAGCGCGGCGGAGGCGGAGGTGGCGGACAGGCGGCGAATGCTGACAGCTGAGGCGGAGATCATGGCGGTGAAGATTCTGGGGATGCGCGCGGAGATTCGCATTGCGGGAAATCAGGCGGCGCTGGCCGACAAAATGGCCGAACTCGCGGCGGCGCGCGCCGCCGCCAACGAATCCGCGCTGGAGGCCGGGCAGATGAAGCTGGACGCGCGGCAGTCGCGGAATTTGGTGCGGCGGATGCAGGCGGAGATCGCCGCCATGAGTGAATCGCTGAAGCCGATGCTGGGAATGGCGGCGTCCGAATCGCTGACGGTCGCGGGTTCCCTGCCGGCGGCGCAATTGCCCGCGGCGGCACAGCCGGATGATTCGCGCCCCGACATTCAGGCGGCGGTCCGTCGCGCGGAGGCTGCGGGGCAGTCGGTGAATCTGGCGCGGGCGAAGAAGTGGGATGACTGGTCCGGCGGGCTCATGGTGGACCGGAATCGCACCATGGACATGCCGCAGGGATTGATGGACGAAACGATGGTGGGGCTGCAGTTGTCCATTCCCCTTCCATTTTGGAACAAGAACCAGGGAGAGATCGTAGAAGCGGAGGCGATGCGCGCCCGCTCCCTGGCTGAAGTCGAGGCGTTGCGGCTCAAGGCCGGAGGCGAAGCGGCTTCCGCTCGCCGCGAAATGCAGGAACTGCGCCCGGTGCTCGAAGAGTACTCCGGCCAGCTTCTGCCCCTCGCCAAACAGCAGATCGAACTCGTGCGAGATTCCTACGTGAATAACAGAGCGACGCTGCAGGATGTGCTTCGCGCGCGCGACCGGCTCCTGATGATCGAAATGAATACCACCGCGGCGCTGCGGGATTTCCATCTCGCCCACGTGCGCTGGAAGGCCGCGGTGTCCGGCGGGAGCGCCGCGAAGTGAACTTGATCCTTTCGAAATCACGCCATGAAACGAAGCATCCTCATCGCTGGCGTCACCGCTTTGCTCATCGGCGCAGGAATCCTCTGGCGATTCGCCGGAACGGCTTCATCTGATCACGCAGCGCACGGCGCCGCGGAGACATGGTCATGCTCGATGCACCCGGGCGTGAAACTGCCGGGCCCCGGCAAGTGCCCGATCTGCGAAATGCCTCTGTTTCGCTCCGGTGAAGCAAGCAGTGTTCATGACGGGATGGTGCATCTGAATGGCGACGGCGCGGGCATCGTGGAGACCGCTCCCACAGAGCGCCGCGACCTGCAGCACACGCTGCGTGCGGTGGGCAAAGTCGGCTATAACGAGACCGGCCTCGCCACCATTACCAGCCGCGTGGAAGGCTATGTGGAGAATTTGTTTGTGAATTTCACCGGCGTCGAGGTGAAGCAGGGCGATCACCTCGTGGAGATCTACAGTCCCGACCTCGCCATCGCGCAGCGTGAGTTGTTGCTCGGCCGCAACGATCCTGCGGATGGTGTGCTCCAGGACTCGGCCCGGAAGAAAATGGAGCGCTGGGGCCTGCTGCGGGAGCAGATAGATGAATTCCTGCGCAGTGGAAAAGTGAGCGACCGCGTGACTCTGCAATCACCCATCAGCGGCACGGTGACGGAGAAAATGGTGGTGAAGAACAGCATGGTGAAGCCGGGCGAGGTGCTCTATCGCGTCGCCAGCCTCGACTCCGTGTGGCTCTACCTCGACATCTACGAGTATGAGCTCGGCATGGTGGGGTACGGGCAGGAGGTAACCGCCGCGGCGGAAGCGTATCCGGGCGAGACCTTCACCGGGCGGGTGTGGTTCATCAGTCCTGTGCTCAACGAGGAAACGCGCACGGTAAAACTCACGGTGTCGCTGGATAACAAGAAGCGGAAACTGAAGCCGGGCATGTTTGTCAGTGCCGGCATCACAGTCCCGCTGCTGGCCGACGGTACCGCGGCGCCCACTGGCGTCGAGGGAAAGTGGACCTGCTCCATGCACCCTCATGTTCTGACGGAGCAAGCCGGTGAATGTCCGGAATGCCGCATGGCGCTGGAACAGATTCCCGGAACGCCACCCGCCGCGCATGCCCCGCAGCCGCTGGCCATTCCCGTGACGGCCGTGCTGGACTCCGGGACGCGCAGGCTGGTGCATGTGGAGCAGGAGCCGGGCCTATACGCGGCGAAAGAAGTGAAGCTCGGAGTGCGCGCCGGGAATTATTATCCGGTGCTCGAGGGACTGCTGGAAGGCGACCGCGTCGCCGTGCGCGGAAACTTTCTGCTCGACTCGCAGTTCCAGCTCGCTGGCCTGCCGAGTCTGTTCTACGAAAAAGGTCAGGCTCCTGCGGCGGGGCATCAGCACGGCGGAGCCTCGCAAAAGGGCGAGGATCACAGCAATCAAACGCCGGCGACGGAACCGGAGAATCCACCGACGAAACCAGTTGAACATGAAGGCCACGAACCACGTGAACATGAAGGCCACGGGCCGGCGGAAACAGCCAAGCCCCCGGAACACAACCCGTGAGCCATGATCGCCGCCGTCATTCGCTGGTGCCTGCGCAATCCGTTCCTCGTCGGCATCGGTGTGATCGGACTCGTCTTCGGTGGCATCTATTCGTTGCGGGAAACACCGGTGGATGCGATTCCGGACATCGGCGAAAAACAGGTGATCGTTTATGCCGACTGGGACGGCCGCTCGCCCCAGGATGTCGACAACCAGATTACCTATCCGCTAACCACGGCGCTCACGGGTACACCGGGCGTCAAGGCCATCCGCAGCATGTCAGGCTTCGGCTTTTCGATGGTCTTCGTGATATTCAAGGACGACGTTGACTATTATTGGGCGCGTTCACGAGTGATCGAACGGATGAACGTGGCGCAGCAGCGTTTACCCAAAGGCGTGGTGCCAGTCATCGGCCCGGATGCGACGGCGCTGGGTCAGGTCTATTGGTATACCGTAGAGGGCGAGGGTTTCGATCTTGCGGAGCTGCGCAGCGTGCAGGATTGGTTTTTGCGCTACCAGCTCAACTCCGTGGAAGGCGTGAGCGAAGTCGCCAGCATCGGCGGCTTTGTGAAGCAGTATCAGATCGACATTCACCCGGACAAACTGCGTGCCCACCGTGTCACGCTGATGGAAGTGAATGAAGCGGTCCGTAAAGCCAACATCGACGTGGGGGCGAAGGTGCTGGAGAAAAATGGTGTTGAGTTCTTCATCCGGGGTGTCGGCTTTATCAAGTCGGTAGAGGACCTGGAGAAGGTTGTCATCCGGCAGGAGGGCGGCACGCCGATTCAGGTGAGGAACGTCGCCACCGTGACGATCGGACCAGAGTTCCGCCGGGGCGCACTGGACAAGCATGGGCGCGAGGCCGTGGGTGGTGTGGCGCTCATGCGTTATGGCGAAAATCCGCAGGATGTCGTGGAGCGACTGAAGGCGAAGATGCAACAGCTTGCTCCCGGCCTGCCCAAGAAAACGCTAGCGGATGGGCGCGTGTCCCAGGTTCGCATCGTGCCGTTCTATGATCGCACGGACATTGTGAAGGAAACGGTTTCGACGCTGAAGGAGGCGCTCTCGGAGGAGGCGCTGATGGCATCGCTCGTGGTGGTCATTTTTCTGCTCCATCTGCGCAGCACGCTGTCGGTGGTGATGACGCTGCCCCTGTCGCTCTGCCTGTGTTTCATCTTGATGTATGCGTTCGGCGTGGACTCCAACATCATGTCACTGGCGGGGCTGGCCATCGCGATCGGTGATGTAGGCGACATGGGGATCATCATGACGGAGAACATTTACCGGCACATTGCCAGTGGGGATCCGAAGAAAGGCCACTTTCAAAAGGTGTATGAGGGAGCGACCGAGGTCGGCGGGGCCATTGTCACCGCGGTATCGAACACCCTTATCTCTTTCATCCCCGTTTTCTTCCTGACCGATCAGGAGGGCAAGCTCTTCCGTCCGCTGGCGTTCACCAAGACCTTCGCCATCGGTGCGAGCGTCGTGCTCGCGCTCACCGTCGTGCCTCTGGTTTGCTACTTCCTTTTCAAGCCTGTGAAGTGGTCACGGCACACTGTTTGGAAAATCGCTATCGTGCTGGGTGCCGGCTCTGTGTTCGCCACACACGCGGGTTTCATGTGGGCGCTGGCGGATTCGCATTACAGCGGCTGGCCGATGTCGATCGTCGTGGGTGTCATTGTCGCGCTGGCCTTCGTGCGGATGACGGGCGAGCGGTTCCTGCCGCTGGAAGCGAACCCCGTCTCACGCGGTGTCTCACACATTTACGCGCCAACGCTGCGTTGGATTCTCGCCCACAAGAAGACATTTCTCATCGCCCCGCTGACAATTCTCGCCCTCGGCATGAGCTTGTGGCTCGGCATCGGAGTCACTCTGAAACCCATCGAGTGGCTCGCCAATATCGGTGCGGACAAGCCACGCGTGGAACTCGATCAACTGCGCTGGCAGTCCATGCAACGCAGCGATGGGTCGTCGCAAAGCCGACTGCTGTGGCGCAGGCAGGACGAGGCTGAAAAGCACCGCGACATGCAGGCCGGACTGACGGTCGCTCGCGAGCGACGCATCCTGCCCGGCATCGGTCGCGAGTTCATGCCGCCGCTCGACGAAGGATCGTTCCTCTACATGCCATCGTTGCTGCCACAGACCGGCCTCGGCCCCGCCATCGAAGTGAATTCAAAACTGGACCTCGCGATTGCCACCGTGCCGGAGGTGGAGTCCGTGGTCGGCAAACTCGGCCGCGCTGAGAGCGCCCTTGATCCCGCTCCGATCTCCATGCTGGAAAGCATCGTCATCCTGAAACCGGAGGAGCAATGGCGGAACCTTCCTGTGAAGCGATGGTTCTCCGGCTGGCCTCCTGCGTTGAAAGCGCCTCTGGCCTTTTTTGCGCCTGAAGAACGTCGCATCACGAAGGCGGAGATTCTGGGTGAGCTTCAGCAGAAGACCGCCATGCCGGGCGTCTTGCCCACCTGGCTGCAGCCCATTCAAACGCGTATCACGATGCTGCAAACGGGTTTCCGCGCGATGATGGGCGTGAAGATTTACGGCAGCGATTTGAAGGAGATCGAACGCCTTGGTCTTCAAATCGAATCCCTGCTCAAAGAAGTGCCCGGCTCCACGGACGTGGTGGCGGACCGCATCGTGGGGAAACCGTATTTGGAGTTCGAGATCGACCGCGACCGCATCGCGCGCTACGGCGTGAACATCCGCGATGTGCAGGATGTAATCGAAATGGCGATCGGTGGGATGAATTTGATGGAATCGGTGGAAGGCCGCGAGAGGTATCCGATCCGCGTTCGTTATCTTCGCGAGTTTCGCGAGGACATTCCCGAGCTTGAGAAAATCCTCGTGCCTTCAAGCACCATGGCTCAAGTGCCGCTCGCTCAGGTGGTCACGATCAAGAGCGTCCTCGGCCCGCAGGAGATCAAAGGCGAGCGTGGATTGCTGGTGGGCTACGTGACGATGAACACCCGTGAGCGCGACGAAATCAGCGTGGTCGAGGATGCGGAGAAGCTGCTGCTAGCCGCGCTCAAGGACGGACGCCTGACGCTGCCCGCCGGATACTATTGGGAGTGGAGCGGGCAGTTCGAAAATCAGGTCCGGGCGACGAAGCGCATGCAGATTCTTGTGCCCGTTTGCCTCGCAATCATGTTTGTGATGCTCTACCTCGGTTTCAAGCGCTGGTGGGTGGCGCCCATCATCTACTTCGGGATTCTGGTCAGCGCATCAGGCGGTTTCATCATGCTGGCGCTCTGGGACGTGAATCTCTCCGTGGCCGTGTGGGTCGGCTTTCTCGTGCTCTTTGGCGTGGTCGATGATGATGGAGTGGTCATCTCCACTTATCTCGAAGGCTTGTTCGACGACGGCCGCACATTCAATTCCATCGCCGCGATTCGCGAGACCGTCCTCCAAGCAGGTCTGAAACGCATACGCCCCTGCCTCATGACGCTCTGCACGACTTTCTTCGGTCTCATGCCCATTTTCTGGGCCACGGGGCGCGGCTCCGACGTTATGCAGCCCATGGCAATCCCATCTGTCGGGGGCATGGCGGTGAGTCTGCTCCTGACAATCTTCATCGCTCCCACGCTGTTCTGCGCCGTGGAGGAATGGAAATGGCAGCGCGCCGCGAAATCGCGCGCCCAACAAGCTCTCGAAAAACAACAAAACTATCCAGAACCATAACATTGGCGACGCCTTCCGCATAGGATCGAACGACCTCACTCAACTCATCCGCGGCGTGGATAGCGACAGCGAAATCATCGAGCCCATCTTCGACGAACGAAACGCCGCCGTGAACTAGATTATTGCTCCAGAGCATTGCCACCTGCCGCGCCAAGGGACGCCAGATCGGCAGATGCGGCCAGGCCCCGAGCGGCCATCCCGAGTTCTCGCAATTCCTCGTCTAGCAAGGCATCGACAGCATCTCACTCAGTGCCGGCACGGTGCTGAAAACCACGCTGGCCATCCTAGCCACCGAATACGCCATCACCCATTCATAGTGACACCATGACCCCAGTTTGCCCAACATCCCCCCCAAACTGTGCGAGAAACCTTTTCACCGGCGCGCAGCTCCGCATCGGCGTGATGGGTTCCGCTGCGGATCTCGATGAACCCGAAATCATCCAGCAATGCCGCAGCTTGGGGCGTGCTATCGCGGAGCAGGGCTGTTGTGTGCTCACGGGGGCCTGCCCTGGGATGCCGCATGAGGTGGTGCTCGGAGCCAAGGCTGCTGGCGGCCAATCGATGGGCATTTCCCCGGCCGTGCATCTCAAGGAGCACATCGGCACCTTCGCATCCCCCTACAAAGAGTATGATGTGATGATCTTCACAGGGCTTGGATTGATGGGGAGGGAACTCATCAACATTCGCAGCAGCGACATCATCCTCGTGGTGGGTGGTCGTTGCGGCACGCTGGGCGAGTTCGCCATTGCTTATGAAGAAGGCAAACTCATCGGCGTGCTGACTGGCACGGGCGGCATCACCGACGTGCTCCCGCAACTCGTGGACACTCTGATAAAAAGAACGGGATCGGACGTGATCTACGACGCTGATACGCATCAGCTCGTCACCCGGCTTTTGCAACGCTTCCAATCGCCCGACTATGAATGCACTTGCAAGCCCGAGTCCTGCTGTTGCGGGCCGGAGGGCAAGCCATGCGATTGCGGAACTGCAACTCTGCCATGAACAGTCCGCGGCTATTTCCCGCCCTGCTGCGGCATCAACATCAGCCAGGCTACGGTGACTTCTCGCACCTGCGGATGTGGTTCAACCTGGCGTGGTTCGAGCCGGAGTTTCAGCTTGGCGAAGTGACACTACTTGATGGCACGGCGGGTGACACCACGCTCATTGATTGCGGCGAGGAATGGAGATGGCAGCTCAAGCAGCAATCTCTTGAGAGAGGGGGGCCTGCGTGAGCCTCGACGCCCATCGCATTCCCAAGACGGTCATCGCGCTCGGTGTGGTGAGCCTGCTCACCGACCTCTCCAGTGAGATGATTTATCCGTTGCTGCCGATCTTCCTTTCAACGGTGCTCGGGGCGGGTGCGCTGGCGCTCGGTTTGATCGAAGGTGCCGCCGAATCGGCCGCCGCGCTGCTCAAGGTGGTGTCGGGGGGCTGGACAGATCGCACGCAGCGTCGAAAGCCGCTCGTCGTTGTCGGCTACAGCTTGTCAGGAATGATGCGGCCGCTTATCGGCCTCGCCACGGCGTGGCCGGCAGTGATGGTGCTTCGTTTCGCTGATCGCGTGGGCAAGGGGCTGCGCACTTCGCCGAGGGATGCGCTCATCGCCGACGTGACCGATGCGGGTGCGCGAGGTGCTGCGTATGGATTTCACCGCGCGATGGATCACGCTGGTGCTGTGCTCGGTCCGCTCGCCGCCGCCTTGCTGCTCAATGCTGCGGGCCTGCCACTGCGGCAGGTGTTCCTCCTTTCAGCCATCCCGGCCGTCGCGGTGATGGCGGTGCTGGTGCTAGGCGTGAAAGAGCCGCCAATCCACCACAAGAAGGCTGCCGAAGCGACGACGGTCCTCGCACCCTGGAGCGCGTACAGTCCTAACTATCGGCGGCTGCTCATCGCCGTGCTGGTGTTTACACTGGGCAATTCCACGGACGGATTTCTGCTGCTGCGTCTCAGTGAAAGTGGCGTCCCCGCCGCAGGCATCGCGCTGCTGTGGTCCGCGCATCATGTGGTGAAGATGATCGCCAATTACTATGGCGGCAGGCTCTCGGACCGGATCGGCCCAAGAATCATGGTCCGTGCCGGCTGGCTCTTTTATGCCGCGATCTATGTGTCGTTCGGCTGGTTGTCTTCTGCGCCGTGGCTCATCGCCATTTTTCTTGCCTATGGCATTTACTTTGGCCTCACCGAACCTGCTGAGCGGGCATGGGTCGCCAGCCTCGCGCCAGCAAACTTGCGTGGCACGGCTTTCGGCTGGTATCATGGCGCGGTGAGCCTGGCCGCCCTCCCGGCCAGCGTTGTTTTTGGTCTGCTGTGGCAGCAATGGGGTGCCGCAGTCGCATTCAGCGTCGGTGCCTGCCTCGCCGCATTTGCCGCGCTTCTTCTGCCACACGCTCATGATTCACTTGAGGTGAACGGAGCCGCCACATGACCACGCCATCGTCATGGGCCTGCCCATGCCGCTGCTCGCCCTCCATCGGCTGTGGATCAATCTCGTCACCGACGGTCTGCCCGCGCTCTGCCTCGCCACCGGTCCCATCGAAGCTGATGTCATGAAACAACCGCCACGTTCTCGCAACGGGCGCATCACCGACGGTGATTTCCTTGGCACGATGTTTCTCGCCGGCCTACTCACTGCAGGGGTGTCACTGGCTGTCTATCTCCATTGATTACAGCATGGGAGTCTTGAGATGGCCCGCACCACGACTTCGCCACGCTTGTCTTCGCTGAGCTCCTGCCTGCATTCGGAGCCCGCAGCCAGACGCGACCCCTCTGGCGCATGAATCTCGTGTCCAATTGCACCTGCTCCTTGTCGTCTCGATCTCGTTCGTAATCCAGGTCTGGAGCCATCACAATATGATGCTTGCTGGATTTCTTAAGACATCCATCATGCCTTTCTCTGATGGATTGATCGACATTGTCGAATGTGACGTGATCGTGTCGCGCGACGTGTGGAATCGGGTTCATGATCTGCTCGCGGCTCGGTGGCCGGGGCAGGCCGCTCTTTCCGAGGCCAAGCCAGAAGCGTTGGCTTGGTCTGGTCGGGTGTGGCTGCGGTTGATCGTGCGGAAATGTCTTCTCGAATTTTGCCGGATATCGGGGCTGAAAATGCGAGAAAACCCTGAAATGTTGGCGCGTTCCGATGACGAATGAGGCGTGATAGGGTGCCACTCGCGTTGCCATTCTCCAACATTTCAGGCTCCGCCATCTTGTTATAGGCCACAAATCAACATATGGTAGATCTGGCGGAGGGGGTGGGATTCGAACCCACGGTAGGTTTCCCTACGGCGGTTTTCAAGACCGCTGCCATAAACCGCTCGACCACCCCTCCTTAGGTGCGCTGGGACGAGCTGTGTATATCGTGCTGGCGGGAAAGATCAACCGAGATGGTGGCGGGGGCCGGGAGTGGCCGCGGCGGATCGTGACACGGGCGGGTGGGCGTGAAGAAACCGGCGTTGACTGGGAGTGGCGGGTTGGCGTCGCGATGAGAACAATGAACATCCCGCCAGTGCGGTTCGGTGGGAGGGGCGCCGCAACCGAATGCGGCGTCCCTACCCCTATCCAGCGACGTTCCGCCTCCAAAGCCGTACAAGAATTCGGGTTGGCCCCGGTTTCATCCCGAACGCCGGCCCATCCTGGACACCCGATACTCCTTCCGACCACCGACCACCGGCCGCCTACCACCGGCCGCCGACCACCGACCGCCGGCCACCGACCGCCGACCACCGGCCGCCGATTCCCAGATTTTCCACTATCGTCCGGGCGCGTGGCGGGCCATGATGGAGGGCGCATGACTCTCTTGTTGGCGAAGACATTTTCCATCGAGAGCAAGGAACTCTGGTTCCAGCTTCGGCAGGGATATATGCAGGAGGAGCTGTTTCGCCCGGTGTTTGTGTGGGGGATGGGGTTGGCGACGCTTCTCTTGTTGGTGTCGATGATGCTGCGGGACGACCGGATGAAGATACTGGCGATGGTGCTGATGGGGGCGGCCGGGCTCGCGGTCCTTCCGTACGAGCGGGTGCGGGCCGCGGCGGCGGAGGGGGAGCATCCGAGATCGGCGCCGTCTTCGAAAGCACAACGACTCCGGCAGGAATCGCGCTGGGTGTTTTTGACGGTGGGCGGTCTGGCGCTCGGCACGGCGGTCTGGGGAGCGCGCACACGGTTTGGAGGGGCGCTGACGGTGGTTTCGCTAGTGGGCGGCCTCGGGGCCACCGCGACGGGGATTTGGCTCGCCGCTCACGATGCCGGCGCGATGCATTTTTCGCCGCGGCATGCCGACACCCGTCCCGCCCCCGCGACTGAGGCGCCGCCGCGCCGGCTGCGCTGAGGGAATCGGAGAGGGCGCACCGCGGCCCTGTTTCGCCCACAAAGGGATTTTTGAACCGCGAAGAGCACGCAACTCACGAAAATTCAAGAGACTACGAAATCACGCTGCGGAGGTTCCGCTGGCCTGAAAGTTTTCCGCTGTCTTTTTTATGCCCGATGCGCTATAAATTCCACGGTCCTATGCGATTTTCCGTGTTCCCTCATCGACCGCCGGCCACCCGAGCCCGGGCGGACGAAGGCTTGTGGGCGCGCCTCGGGATGGGAGTTCTGACTCTGGTGGCTGCGGGTGCCGTGCAGGCGGCCGCGCCGATGACCGCGTTTTCTCTGCCTGATTTGAATCCCGGTTCATCCCGAGTCGGCCAGCCGATCTCCCCTCCGGACTATCGAGAGTGGATATCCGCGTATTATTTTGGCAACGAGGGATGAGGCACCTGTCAGGCCCAGTTTGGCGCCCTTCAAACCATCACCAATGAACTGGCCGGCGCGACCGACCGGCCGGTGCGTATCATCGGGCTGAATCGATCGATCCACAGCTTTTCAGCGGCGGCACTGACCGCCATGACGTCCGGCCGCGCGATGCCGTGGCTCCGGTGCACGGTCAACGGGGGGGTGAATGATCCCTCGGTGAATTGGGCCATTCCAGACGGGAACGGGGGCACTCGACCGCCCCTTTATCGGGAAGTCGTCATTCTCGACCACAAGAACGAATTCGTGATGGGATTCGATCTCGCGAGCAAGCCGATCGACGGCGCCAGCCATTCCGCTCAGCGGGCGGTCGTGCGCGAGGCACTACGCACCGCCGCCGCCTTGGCCGATACCGACGACGACGACTTGCCTGACACCTGGGAGCTGGATGAATTCGGGAGCTTGGCGGCCGTGGCCGCCGACACGCCCACGGGTTCCGGCCTGCCCGCCCTGTTGGCGTACGGGCTGGGTCAATCGCCTCATGCCGCCCTGGACTCCATGGGTTTGCAGCTCAGCCGCTCGGGATCCGAGGTCGTCCTCAGTTACACCCGCCGGCTCGCCAGCCAACCCAATTTGCTTTGGAACATCAAGCGGTCCCAAGACCTGACGACCTGGCTCGATTGGCTCGACCTCACCGGCGTCACCTACGTCACCCAGTATGACGGATCCGGCACCGAGCGAGTCAGCCACCGGTTGCCCATCGGCACCCCGCTGATCGACGCCTTCCGAGTGACCGTTACCGTGGGCGAGTAAGCAAGACTGACGATTTTTGGAAAATCGCTGGAAATTACGGAAAGGTTAATTAACTCTCCGCGTGCCCCGCCAGTCCGGTTGGGTGCATCAACCATCGACCAACCATCGTTCCACCATGAAACATACCGCCCTGCTCCTCCTCGCCGTGACCGCGACCAGCCTTGTGCTGAGCGCCTGTCAATCGAAAGAACCTCCACCACCGCCGCCGCCCGCCCCGATGCCGACTGGTGGATATTCTTCCGGGAAGTAAGCTGGACACCCAGCGTTGTCCGGATGTATTAGATGAGCGGTGCGGTACATTCCGTCCCGCTCATTTTTCTGTCGAACCTCATTCACTCACCATGAAACTGATCCCACTCATTCTCGCCTGCGCGGCCATCGCCGGTCTCAGCAGCCTGACTTCGT
The DNA here is from genome assembly GCA_046155625.1 of Verrucomicrobiales bacterium. Taxonomy (GTDB): domain Bacteria; phylum Verrucomicrobiota; class Verrucomicrobiia; order Verrucomicrobiales; family V1-33; genus CAJBME01. Next base: position 27,718 of record JBJXFS010000216.1, read on the forward strand.
GCTCCGCTTGCAAGGAGTGCGCTGCCGCGTGCTGCTCGTCAGGCACCGCGAAAAAAGACTGCTGCGTGAAGGCCGGTGGCGAATGCGCCGCCTGCACCGCCGAGAAATCTGCCACCAAAAAGCCCTGATTCCCAAAAGGGGACGTTAGAACAACAACGAAAGGCAGGAAATACACGAAGGTTAATGGGGATGCGATAATCGATCCCCCCATTCATTTGGGCATTCGTGGGATTCGTGGTTGCTCGTTAAATCCCAATAAGGGACGCTGGAACCACGAAAGTCACGAAACACACGAAAATTCATTGAGTTAGGACAAAGGACTTCCTCATGCAGAACGTTGACGGTGATGGGAGCGCCGCTCCTTGGCTTTTCATGTGTTTCGTGTATTTCGTGGTTCCCATCCCAGTTCTTAGTTAATGGGCGTGCGGATTTTCCGCTACCCCCGGGGCCGCACGCTGACATACGGGTTTCCGCGCAGCGAGAACCGCCACGGGCGATCGGCCGCCTGGCTGATGCCAATCCGGCCGTCCTCGACCAATTCGAGCAGGCGCCGGTTGGATCGTGGCAGCAAGCCGCGGACCCCTTGACCGCCTGTCCGTGCCGAGGGCCGGCCTGCCAGAGCGTGCCCATGATCATCGCGGGTCACCGCCAACGCTCGCCCGAGTTTACCCGGGCCTGAACACAAGTCCTCGAGCCGCGACCGGTTGCGGCGCTCCCGCATGAGTGGCACGCCCATCGTCGGCTCCAGCGCGCGAAACAGAATCAGGCCGTCCTCCCCGCCCCCCTTGACCAGAACGTTCAGCAGCCAGTACATGCCGTAATTCAAGTAGACGTACGCCGCGCCCGGCGGGTTCCGCGCCACAAATTCCCGCGCGGACGGCCGCGTCATCGTGTGGCAGGCCGGGTCGCCTTCCGCCGCATACGCCTCCACCTCCACAATCGTTCCTCCGCAGCCGTCCCACGCCAGCGTGCATCCGACCATGTCCCTCGCCACAGTCAGCAGCGGACGTTCAAAGAAAGCGCGGGTGACGAAGGGCATGGCGGCAGTCGGCGGTCGGCAGTCGGCGGTCGGCAGTCGGCGGTCGGCAGTCGGCAGTCGGCGGTCAGAAGCCAATTTGCGGAAGTAGGGAGCGGGTATTCAGTAGTCGGTCTTCAGTGAGAAACGGGGGAAGTCCGATGGACGGAGGAGGAACGGGCGAATGTGACAGGGTGAGGAGCGGAGCGGACTTGCCGAGGACGAGGACCAGGACGAATCCTGAATCAAGAACGTCGGTCTCGGGTAGGGC
>JBJXFS010000236.1:0-30503 GCA_046155625.1 Verrucomicrobiales bacterium
CTGAATACCGAATACTGAATACCGAATACTGTTTACAGCCCTCCGCCCTCCGCCCTCCGCCCTCCGCCCTCCGGCGCCCCTGCCCGCTGTTCGATCATCCAGGTGAACAAGAGCACCCAGAGCGAGAGCGCGAGGGAAAAGAGCGGGATTTGGAGCGGACTGGGCAGGGAATAGAGGGCGGCCACGATGGGGATCCACACTCCCCAGTTTGCGATGAGCGTCGGGAGAATGGCCCGGAGGTAATACTCGGAAGTCCAGCACCTCGGCAGGTTCTGCCAGCGGAATCCGCGGGCCCGCCAGTCGTAGAGGGTGGTCGATTGAGGTGCGGCGAGGAGCGGGCAATACACGAACTGGTCGACCAGGACTTTTTTCACTACCGTGGTGACATCGGCTTCACTGCCGAACCAGGCGGCTTGCATGCGGTAGAACCAGTCGACCTGCATGCCGCTGTACCCCCAGAACGCGGTGGCGAAGCAGAGGTTTCCGAGATTCCGGCGTGTCGGTTTCCCGTTCTGAAAAACCACCACGCGCAGCACTTCAGGAATGATCGCTCCGGCTATGATCGCCGAAACCGACGAGTAGGCATACCCCCAGCGCGATTTCCAGTGCGCCAGCTGGTCAAAGACCCCGCGCGAATCAAGAAGAAAGAAGTAGGCGAGCACGGTCCCGATCATGACAGCCTGAATGACCAATCCGGGCACGAGATTGGCCCGGGCCGCGCGCAGCCCGGCGTGCCAAGGAGGTTCATTGACGGGTGCCTCGGACATCGAGCCGGAAGGAGTAGCACGACCGGAGGAAAAGGCGCGGACAATCGCGGCGGTCGGATGTCGGCGGTCGGCGGTCGGATGTCGGCGGTCGGCGGTTGGAGGTGGGTCCGATCACCGTTCTGCCAATTGAGCGGCGCCTATCGCTGGCGGAGTCGGTCGAGGAGCACAGCGCCGAGGATGACGAGACCGAGAACGACTTTTTGGGTGTAGCTTTCGACGTTGGTGAGGTTCATGCCGTTTTGGATGACGGCGATGGTGAAGGCGCCGATGAGGGTGCCGGGCATTTTGCCTTGGCCGCCGCTCAGACTGGCGCCGCCCACGACCACGGCGGCGATGACGTAAAGTTCGTACATGTTGCCGTAGGTGGCGGACCCGCTTTTGAGTTGGGACGCCATGATCACGCCGCCCAGACCGGCGAGGGTGGCACTGGCGATGTAGGCGAACAGGAGGACACTGGGGACGGCCACGCCGGAGAGTCGGGCGGCTTCGCTGTTGCCGCCGACGGCATAGAGGTGGCGGCCGAGTTTCATGCGCGACATGATGACGTGGGCCGCGGCGTAAAGTAACAGCATTAGCACGACGGCATTGGGCAAGCCGCCGAGGTCGGCGCCGCGACCGAGCCAGATGAACGAATCAGGGAGTTGATAGATCGATTGGCCGCCGGCCAGGGTATAGGCGAGTCCGCTGCCGACGAGCATCATAGCCAGCGTGACGATGAACGGCGGGATGCGGAAGCGCGTGATCATGACGCCGGAAAACGCGCCAATGCCGCCACACACGGCCATGGCGGCCAGGCTTGCCAACACCATGCCGGCAGCCGTGGCGTCCACGCCACCGCCATAATCACGAATGAAACGAGCCGTGAGCACGGCGGCGAGCGCGAGCAGACTGCCCACCGATAGGTCGATGCCCCCCGTGATGATGACCATGGTCATACCGATGGCGATGATGGCGATGACGGCGATTTGGTTGGCGATGTTGAGGAGGTTTTCCGATTTGAGGAAATTCGGCCACCGGTACGGGCGCGGCGAAACGAGCTGTGGGTCGCCGAGCGCGGGAAAGTCGGCGGCCAGATCGGCAAAGACGAGCCATGAGCGGGAGGCCGGCGTGCAGGCGACGGCGTCGAGACGGGTGCCGCTGGAGGCCAAGACGGCGAGCGCCTCGCGGGCGGCTTTCGGCTCGCCGCGGGCCCGGGCGGCGACGCGGGCGCCCTGGGCGACCAATCGGCGTTCGAGTTCACTGGCGAAAAGGGCATCGTCCGGTTGGTCGCCCACGGCGATGAGGACGGTGGGCGAGGCATTGGCTGATCTGCTGATTTCTCCGGCCACCTGTTCGGCGGCGGCTTCGCCGCGGGGCGATTGGTCGGTGATGGTGACCACGCTGAAAAAGGCGCAGAGGAGCAGGAGGACGAGCACCATGCCGTAGTCGCGGAGGAAAAGTTTGATCAGAGTCATGGCGGAGTCAGGCAATGGCCAGGTGCATGATTTCTTCCTGGGTGGCGCGGCGGGCATCGGCGATTTCGCCGGTGAGGCGGCCTTCGTGCATGACCAGGATCCGATCAGCCATTCCGATGAGTTCGGGAAGCTCGGAGCTGATCATGACGATGGCTTTGCCCTGGGCGGCGAGGTCGTTGAGCAGCTGATAGATTTCGAATTTCGCGCCCGCGTCGATGCCGCGAGTGGGTTCGTCGAAGATCAGGACTTCACAGTGGCGTGCCAGCCACTTGGCCAGCACCACTTTCTGCTGGTTGCCGCCCGAGAGGTGACCGGCCGGCTGCTCGGGACTGGAAAGCTTGATGGCGAGCCGGCTCGACGCTTTATGGAACTCGGTGCGTTCCTGACCTCGGCGGATGAAGCCGAGCCGGGAAAGCCGGTCGAGGTTGGGCAGGGCAAAATTTTCGCGGACCGGGTGGGCCAGCACCAATCCTTGATGTTTTCGGTCTTCGGTGAGCAGCGCGATACCCGCGTCGATCGCGTCACGGGGCGTGCGGATGTCGAGGATCCGACCGTCGAGGCGAATCTCACCGGCCTCGCGCGGGTCGGCTCCAAAGACCAACCGCGCGGTCTCGGTGCGTCCCGCGCCGATGAGGCCGGCCAGGCCGACGATTTCGCCGCGGCGGACGTCGAAGCTGACGTCGCGCACGACCTGACCGCGGCGCAACCCTCTGAGTTCGAGACGCACATCGCCGATGGCGGGCGAGCGCGGTGGGAATTCCTTGTCGAGGGCGCGGCCGACCATCATCTCGATCATCTCGTGGCGGTTCAGCGCGGCGATCGGCCGATCACCCACGTTGTTCCCGTCGCGGAGCACCGTGACACGGTCGGCGATCGCGAAGATTTCGTCGAGCCGGTGGCTGATATAAATCACGCCGATCCGCTGGGCCTTGAGGTCGCGGATGACGGCGAACAGCCGATCCACCTCGTGCGCCGTCAACGCCGCCGTCGGTTCATCCATGACGAGAAGCCGCGCCTCGAAGGCGAGGGCTTTGGCGATTTCCACAAGCTGCTGTTGGGCGGTGGTCAGCGATCGGCAGGGCAAATCGGGATCGATGTCCGTTCCCAGTCGCTGGAAAATCGCCAGGGCGCGCTGACGTTCCTCGGACCGCGCCATGAACCCGCCACGTGTGGCCTCCCGTCCCAAGAAGATGTTTTCGACCGCGGTCAGGCCGGGGACCAAATTGAATTCCTGGTGGATGACGGCGATCCCGGCGCGCGCCGATTCGGTCGGCGATCGCAGAGACACGGGGTGGCCGTCGATCTCGATGACGCCGGCGTCCGCCTGTTGAGCGCCGCCGAGGATTTTGATCAGGGTGCTCTTGCCGGCTCCATTTTCACCGAGCAACGCCAGCACTTCACCGGCGGCGAGTCGCAGGTCGACGCCCTGGAGGGCTCGGACACCGGGGAATGATTTAACGATGCCCCTCATCGCCAGCAGGGGAGGGGCATCGGGATCGGGCATGGAAGTCGCCGTCGATGAAAGAAGGGGACGAGAAGTCGCCTGCGGTGGTGCCGGGCGCTCCTTCACTTCAGCTCGGGATCGCGATCGGCGTCAGCCTTCCGGTAGAGCTGGGTGGGGATGAGCATTTGGGGAGCCAGCGTCTCGCCTTTCGAGTGGCGCACGATGGCATCAACGATCTGAACGCCCATCTTGTCGGGAAATTGAATTGGATCGGCATAGATGCGCCCGTCCTTGATCGCCTGTTTGCCTTCAGGCTGGCCGTCGAAGCCGACAATGACGATCTGGTCCGCCTTGCCGGCCTTCTCGAGGGCGGCCCGGGCGCCGAGTGCGGCCGGGTCGTTGATGGCGAAAATGCCGCGCAGATCGGGATGCGCCTGAATCGCATCCTCCGCCGCCTTGTATCCCATGTCCTTGGCGCCTCCGCTTTCCAGTTCGGTGACGATGGTTACCGGCGCGCGCGTGCCGGCGTTGTGCTCGTTGATCACTTCGGTGAACCCCTTGACCCGCAGAAGGCATGACTCGGCCTGCTTGAAGTGCAGCACGGCAATCTTGCCGCCCGCTTCTCCCAGCGCCTCGATCATGGCCTTCGCGGCGTCCTTGCCGCCGCCGTAATTGTCCGTCGCCACCTGGGTCACGATCTTCACGCCGGGTTCGTTACACGGGATGTCGACGGTGAAAACCGGAATGCCCGCCGCATTCGCCTCCTGTATCACCGGAATGATCGCCTTGGAATCGCACGGGCTGAGCACGATCGCGCTCACCTTCTTCACGATGAAATCTTTGATCTGATTCCCCTGCTTCGCGACATCTTTGTCCCCGCTGACCACCACGGTCTGATAACCGTGCTTCTCACCTTCCGCGGTGATGGTGTCGCCGATGACTTTGAAAAATGGGTTGTCGAGCGTGAGCAATGAGACACCAATCTGGCCGCGGGAGGGTGCGGACGGGATCGTCCCAGACGACCCGGATTCGGCGGTAGGTTTGCACTGGCTCAGCGCGCCGACGGCTGCAGCGGCGACGAGAAGAATGAGGATACGGCGGGACATGTGGGGTAAGGGGTAAGGGGCAATGATGAAGGATGAAGGGGGAAGGGGGAAGGAAGAAATGGGAGTTAGTGGGATTGGGGGCGGCGGGCGAAGCGTTTGACGAGTTCGTCGGCGATGACGCCGGCCAGGATGACGGCGCCGATGATGGCGAATTCCATGTGTTGTTGGCGGGTGGTGAGGACGATCATGTTGCGGAGGACTTGCATGAGGGCGGCGCCGACGAGCACCCCGATGATCGTCCCTTCGCCGCCACGCAGGCTGAAGCCGCCCAGCACGGCCGCGGCGATGGCATACAGTTCATAAAAATTCCCGAGGTCGGCGGGTTGCGCGGAATTGACGTCGAGGACGAACAGGACGCCGCCCAGACCGGCGAGGGACGAGCAGACGACGTAAGACCGCACGGTGAGCCGGCGGGTATCGATTCCGCTGTAGCGGGCGGCCTCTTCGTTGTGGCCAAGCGCAAACAAGTGGCGGCCGGGCACGGTGGCATGCAGGTAGACACCGGCGGCCAACGCAATGACGACGAGAATGGCGCACGGAGCCGGGAGAGAGAACCCATCGATGAAGGGAAGATCGATCTGGCCGATGGCGAGCGCGCGCAGCCCCTTGTGGCCGGTGCCAAAGCCGACGGATTGATCACCGGTCAGTCCGCGAGCCAGGCCGCGGTAAAGCAGCAGCCCGCAGAGGGTGACGATGAAGGGTTGAAGCCCCAGTCGCGTGATGAGGGTGCCGTGGATCCAACCGAGCGCGGCGGATCCCAGGAGCACGGTGGCCAGGGCGGCGGGCAGCGGCCATTGGTGCGTGACGAGCAGCCACGGCAGGCTGCACCCGGCCAAACAGACGACGGAGCCGACCGACAGGTCGATCCCGCCGGTCACGATGACGAAGGCCACACCAATACTGATGATGCCAAAGAGGGCAGTACGGCGGACCAGGTTCTCCAAGTTATAGCCGCTCAGGAAGCTGTCACTGAGCAGGGCCGTGACCACACAGAGGAGGACGAGGAGCAGGGCGATGCCGTAAGTATTGTAAAATCGCATGGGATAGGGGCGGTCAGGTGACGGTCGGGCGGCCGCCGGTAGCCAGTTGCATGATGGCGGCTTCGGTCATTTGGTCACGACCGAGTTCGCCGGCCAGCCGACCTTCGTGCATGACGAGGACGCGGTCGCTCAGGCCGAGGATTTCGTCCATCTCGCTGGAGGCGAACAAAACGGCGCGCCCATTGAGCGCCTGCTCCGCAATCAGGCTGTAAATCTCCTGCTTGGCGGCCACGTCGATGCCGCGCGTCGGTTCGTCGAGGAGCAGGAGTCGCGGGCCGCACGCCAGCCACTTGGCAAAGACGACTTTCTGCTGGTTGCCGCCCGACAGGAAACGGACCATCTGGCGGGCATGGGGCGTGCGAATTCGATGGGTCTCGATCAAGCGGTGGCACTCGGCGCGGTACGACCGGCGATCGAGCAGCCCGCGCCGCTGGTGGCGGTCGAGGCTGGCCAGTGTGAGGTTTTGGTCGACCGGCAGGCCGAGCACCACGCCGTGGCGCTGGCGGTCTTGCGGGGCGAGGGCGAGGCCGGCGGCCATGGCGGCGCGCGGGCTTGTGGCGCGCAGTGGTTGACCATTGAGTCGGACGCTTCCTCCCGTGGCGGGGTAAACCCCAAACAGACATTCAAGCAGCGAGGTGCGCCCGGCTCCGACCAAGCCGGCGAGCCCGACGATTTCGCCGGCATGCACGGTGAAATCGAGAGGCTGAGCCGGATGGCGGCGTGTGCGCAGGCCGTGCACTTCGAGGACCGGTGCGCCGGGGGCCGCGCTACGCTGGTGAAACCTCCCGATATCACGGCCGATCATCAGCCGCACGATGGCGGATGACTCGAGTTCCGCGTGCGACAGGTGCCCGGCCACTTCGCCGTCGCGCAGAATGACCGCGCGGTCAGCCAGGCACACGATTTCCCGCAGGCGGTGGGAAATGTACACGACGCCCACGCCACGCGCGCGCAACGACCGGATGACGTCGAAGAGCCGGGCCGCTTCGCCCTCGGACAAGCTGGAGGTCGGCTCATCCATGATGAGGACCCGGGCCTCGGCCGCCAGCGCCTTCGCGATCTCCACCAACTGCCGCTGCCCCGGTCCGAGTGAATCGACGCGCACCGCCGGATCCACGTTCAGCCCGACCGCCTGAAGCCACGGGCGCGCTTCACGCCGCAGGCGGGCCGTGTCGATCAGGCCAAACCTTCGCGGCTCACGGCCGAGGAATATGTTGGCGGCGACATCGAGGTTGCCGGCGAGGTTCAGTTCCTGATGGATCAGGACGATGCCGCGAGCCAAGGCGTCGGCGACCGAGTGCCACTCCACGGGGCGTCCATCGACGAACACCTCGCCCTCATCGGGTGGTTGCACCCCGGCGAGGATTTTCATGAGGGTGCTCTTGCCGGCGCCATTTTCGCCGGCCACCGCCACCACTTCGCCGCGGTTCACGGTCAGACTGACACCGCGCAATGCCCGCACGCCGGGGAACGATTTGACCAAATTCCGGGCCTCGAGCAGTGGGCCATCCATGGCGGCTTTTCGTTTAGCGCGCGGGCTCGACCTTCGACTTGAGGTCCGCCCAAAAGGCATCGACCTCGGCGCGGCGGATTTGGCGAGCGGGGATGTCGATCCGTTTGTTGGCGGGGATCACCGAAGTGTCGCCCCGGGCGAGTGCGGCCAGCACCTCGATCGACTTGTAGCCGTACATGTAAGGATTTTGCACCACGGTCGAGTGGACATGACCATTTTGGATGCCGGCCAGGGTGGCATCATCCTCGTCGAAACCGATCACGGTGATTTGGCCGAGTTTTCCGGCTTGGCCGAGCACTTCGAGGATAAGCGGGGGGTTGTACACGAAGAGGCCGACCAGTCCGTCGATGTCCGGATGGCGCGAGAGCGTGTCCTCGACGTTGGCCTTGGCTTTGCTGCGGTCAAAGTTGTCGGTCAGCGTGCCGAGCACAGTGAACCCGGCTTCCTCGATGACTTGATTGGGCGGGTCGAAGCGGGTGGGATCGGGTGTGCGGCCGAGCATTCCGTCGATGCACCCTTGGCGGCGGCTTTTGGCATTGTCCTGCTCGAGCCGTCCGATGAAAAGCATGACGCTGCCGCCATCAGGCATCGCCTCCCGGACCAACTCGCCGCACATCCGGCCGGCTTCGTAGTTGTCCATGCCGATGTAAACGAGGCGTTCGCTGTCAGGCGCATCGGAATCGTGCGTGATCAATCGGGTGCGCCGGGCGGCGGTGTTGAGGATGTCCGATTGGTTGGCGGGATCGATGGGACTGACCGCAATGCCTTCGACGCCGCGCGTGAGCAAATCCTCGATGATGCGTTTCTGGTCGGAAATGCCTTCGACCGGCATGAATGTCTCGGCCTCCACATTGAGCGCCTCCCCAGCCGCCTTGACGCCGGCCGCGGCAATGTTCCAAAACGAGGCGACGCCATTGCTGACAAACGCAAGCCGGGGGCGATCGGAGCCGCTGGATCCGGCAGGGGAAGCTGAGCGCTTGCTGCATCCGGCGATAATGACGCCAAGTGCCGCCAGGAAGGCGAGTGTGAGACGAGTGATTTTCATGCCGGGGCTTGGGCGGTGATGGGTTGGATGGTGGAAGTGGGTTTTGCGAGGTCAAGCCAGGGCGAGGCGCGGAAGGTGCGGGGCCGGCGACTCGATTTCAGGCGTCAATGGACGGTCAGGCCGCCGTTGATGTGAATGTTTTGGCCGGTGACGAAGGCCGAGGCCTCGGAGGCGAGGAAGACCACGGCGCCACCCACATCGTCGGGCACGCCCCAACGGTCGGCCGGGATGAGCACACGGTACGCGTCCTTTTCCGACTGCGGATCGTTGGCATGGCGCTCGACCGGGATCCAGCCAGGGCAAATCATGTTCACGGTGATACCCCAGCGCGCGACCTCGGTGGCCAGGCCGCGATTGAAGCCGTTTTGGCCGCCCTTGGCGGCGAGGTAGGCGGTGAAATTCGGGACGCCGCGCGCGACCACCTCGGATCCGATGTTGATGATCCGGCCCCACCGCTGGCTTTTCATGTGCGGCAGGCACGCCTTGCTGAGGAGGAACGGGCTTTTGACGAAGAAGTCGAGCATCTGCTGGTAGAACGCCCAGTCGTACTGCTCGATCGGTTTCTGCGGTTGCAGCGGCGTGGCGTTGAGGACCAGGATATCGACCGGGCCGAGTGTGTCAGTGATCTCGGCGAGCAGACGAGGGACTTCGGCCTCGCTGGTCACGTCTCCGCGGAAGAGGCGCCCCTCGCAGCCCGCCGCCTGGAATTCCGCAAAGGCGGCCTCGGCGCGGGGGGTGCTGTTGTGGTAGTTGAGCGCGACGCGGGCCCCGGCGTGTCCGAGGGCGATGGCCATGGCTTTGCCGAGGCCGGTGGTGCTCCCGGTGACGAGCGCGACGCGCCCGGTGAGCGAGAACGGAGAACCTGTGGAGGCTGTCATGTACGGGTTTGGCAAGACGAGTGCGGGGGGACCGGGTGGGGCAGGATGCTCATCATGTCAAGATCCCATGGATGACCGAGCCCTCCACATTGGTGAGCCGGCGGTCAATCCCGTTGTGGTAGAAGGTGAGGCGTTCATGGTCGAGTCCGAGCAGGTGGAGCAGCGTGGCGTGGAAATCGGGAATGGTGACCGGCTTTTCCGCCACGTCATACCCGATATCGTCCGACGCGCCATAGCTGATGCCAGCTTGGACGCCGGCGCCGGCGAGAAATGACGTGAAAACAGCCGGGTGATGGTCGCGGCCGATCGATTTGAGCCCCTGGGTGACCGGGCTGCGGCCGAACTCGGTATTCCACACAAAGAGCGTATCCTCGAGCAGTCCGCGCTGCTTCAGATCGATGAGCAGGCCGGCCACTGGCTGGTCCATCGTCGCCGCCTGCGCGTCGTGGTTTTCCTTCACGTTTTCATGGCCATCCCAATTGATGCGCGGGCTGCCGAAGGCGCCGCCGTTGAGGATTTGGACGAACCGCACGCCGCGTTCGAGCAGGCGTCGGGCCATCAGGCAATTGCGGCCAAATCCCTTGGTGCCTGGGTTGTCCAGCCCGTAGAGCCGCTGGATGTGCTCCGGTTCGCTGTCGATGCTGGTGGCATCCGGGATGCTCGACTGCATGCGCGCGGCGAGTTCGTACGACCGCAGGCGCGAGGCAAAGGCGCTGTCCCCCGGGTGCGCGTCGGCGAACTGGCGATTGAGCGTGGCGAGCAGGTGCATGTCGGCCGCGCGGGCTTCGGGTGGGCAATCATCCGGCGTGCGCAGGTCGGGGATCGGCTCGCTTCCCTGCGTGCGAAACGCCACGCCTTGATGGCTCGCGGGAAGAAATCCGGCCGTCCAGTTGATCGAACCGCCCGCCGGCAAGCCACGAGGGTCGGGCAACACGACAAAAGCCGGGAGGTTTTCGTTTTCGGTGCCCAGTCCGTAGCTCAACCAGGCGCCCATGCAAGGAAACCCATTGAGCGTGAAACCGCTGTTCATTTGGAAAGTGGCCGGCGTGTGGTTGTTGCTCTTGGCCACCATCGATTTGATGAAACACACGTCGTCAACGCAGCCGGCGATGCGCGGGAGCAGGCTGCTCACCCAGGCGCCCGAGCGTCCGTGCTGGCGGAATTCATAGACGCTTTTCATGAGGTGCCCCGGTTGCCCGAAGAACCCGAGGTTTTCGCCGCGTCCTTCGAGCGACTGGCCGTCGAGGCGGTTGAGGGCGGGCTTGTGATCGAATGTCTCGAGGTGGCTCACGCCCCCGGCGCAAAACACCTGGATGATGCGTTTGGCCTTGGGGGAAAAGTGCGGCTGCCGGGCGGAGCCGGCGTGAGGGGCGGCCGCGTGGGCGCGGTCGCGATCGAGCATCCAGGCGAGGGCGATGGCACCCAGTCCGCCGCCCGACTGCCAGAGGAAATGGCGGCGCGAGAGCGCGGTCGGCGATTGAGCGTCGCGGGTGGTGAGTCGGCTAGCGGACATAGACGAATTCGGTGGCATTGAGGAGCGCCCAGCACACGCTGCTCAAACCGCGGTCGCGGGCGGCGGCGACAGCTTGGTCGATTTCAGCGGAGGTGGGCGGCCTCCCGAGCGCCAACCGCCAGGCGGCCTGCACGGCGGCGGGCAGGTCACGGGCTGGCGCGGCGGCGGTGGCGCGCTCGGCGAGGTGGCGCGCCTGGCGCTGGACGAACGATCCATTCATCAGGCCGAGCGACTGCAAAGGGGTGGTGGTGACGTTTCGGCGCGGCGTTTTGACTGAGGGATCCGGGCAGTCGAAGGCATCGAGCAGCGGATCCTTCCCGCTGTTGACGTTCATGCGGTAGACGGTGCGGCGGTTGAACTCGGGGCCGATCTTGTCCGCGATGGCGTAGGTATTCGCGGGAAAGGGAATGGCGTCGAAAGCGACGAAACTCGGGCCGCCCGGCTGTGGGTTGAGTTGGCCGCTCACGGTCAGCATGGCGTCGCGCACCGCCTCGGCCTCCAGCCGTCGCGGAGAATACCGCCACAGCAGCGTGTTGTCGGCGTCGACCGCGGCCGCCGTTTCATTGAAGTCCGACGACTGCCGGTAGGCGGCCGAGTGCACGATGAGGCGGTGCAGCGATTTGACGCTCCAGCGGGCCTCGATGAAGCGCGCCGCCAGCCAATCGAGCAACTCCGGGTGGCTGGGGCGCGCGCCGACCACGCCAAAGTCGTTCGGGGTGGCGACCAGCCCCAGGCCGAAGTGGTGGTGCCAAATGCGGTTGGCCATGACGCGCGCCGGCAACGGGTGGCGCGGGTCGGTGAGCCAGTCGGCAAACGCGCGCCGTCGATCGGCCTCCGGGGCATCCGGCGCCAGGCCGAAGTCCGGGCTGAGAGTGGCGACGGCACTGAGGGCACCCGGCGTGACCACCTCGTCGGGTGCCCTGACGTCGCCGCGGACAAATCGCCGCGTCGGCGCCGGCTGAAACCGCGTGCCGGCATACGATTTTTGGGCGTCGGGCGCCGGGCCGAGGTTGTCGAGTTCTTTCCTCGCCTGCTCCTGGGCGGCGCGCGCCTCGGCGTGGGCGGCTCGCTGCGCGGGCGTGAAGTGGGCGAGGATGGCTTGATGTGACACGGCGTTCAGGCCGGCTTGAAATGAGGCGGCGACTTCGTTCTCGCTGAGGGCTCGGTCGTACACCGCGGCACGCGCGATTTCCCCGGTCAGCCACACCCGCCCACTGGTGGAATGCCGGCGTCCGAGCAGGATTCTCGCGTCCCCGGCGCCGAACGTGTGCAGCGGGGCGGCAGGGGTGTACGGTTGGCCGAGCTGGTGGCCGTTGCGGTAAAGCGCGATCGAGTTGTCCCGGCGGTATGTGATGACTATGTGGACCAGTGAGCCGGCGGGCCCGGGTTCGGCGGCGGCGTCCACGTCGACCGTCCGCCCAAAGCCATCGCTGCCGGCCATCCAGCGGAGGGGCTGACGCTCGGCGAACACAATGGCATCGAAGACCTGACCCGTCGCGTCCTCCAGCGAAATAGCCGCCCCGCCGCCCTGGTCGAGCCGGTCCAACGCGACCCAGGCTTCCAAGGTCTTCTCCCCCAGATCGCGCGGAAGCGGCGGGGATTGGAAATGCGCGCCTTCTTGGGCCAGGACGAGCCGGCCGTTGGCGATGACCGCCCCGCCGTGCAGCGTGCCGGTGGGCGCGGGACCGCTGGCCGCCGTGAAGTTCCATTCGAGCAGGGGCGATGGACCTCGATGCGTCGCGGACGTCGGGTTGGCCGCCACGGCCTGCTGGGCGCCGGCGGCTTCGATCGCCTCGGCTCGTGCGGCGGCGTCGGCGGCTGCCTTGGCCAGGGTATCGCGACGGGCCCGGTGAGCTTCGATTTCGTCGGTGCCGGCAAGCGCCCTTTCCCCGTGCTTCACGCCATCGAAGACCGCCTTGAGGCGATAGTATTCCTCGTGGGAAATGGGATCGCTCTTGTGGGCGTGGCACCGGGCGCAGTTGATGGTCAGCCCGAGGAACGTCTGGCCGACCACGCCCAGCAGGTCCTCCATTTCATCCTCACGAGTGATCGCGCGTTGCGTCAGGTTGGCCTGCGCGTTGCCCGCCTCATCCCATGGGCCGCACACCAGCAGACTGGTCGCCACGATTGAATCCGTCGTGGTCGGTTTCAACACATCCCCCGCAATCTGCTCGCGCATGAATTGGTCGTACGGCTTGTCCGCATTGAAGCTCGAAATCACGTAATCGCGATAGTGCCACGCGTTCGGTCGCAGCTTGTCATACTCAAAGCCGTGGCTCTCAGTGTACCGCGCCGCATCCAGCCAGTGCCGCCCCCACCGCTCGCCATAGCGCTGCGAAGCGAGCAGCCGCTCGACCAACCGCGCATACGCATCGGGCGCCGCGTCATGCACAAAGCCATCGATCTCCTCGGGCGATGGCGGCAGGCCAGTCAGGTCAAACGACAAGCGCCGAATCAACGTCGCCCGGTCCGCCTCCGCCGAGAGCGCCAGGCCTTGTTCGGCCAGCTTGGCCCGCACAAACGAATCGATCGCCGCCGAGGTCCGCCCGCCCTCCGGGGTGTCGCGAATCGGCTGAAGCGACCAATGATCGCTCCGGATTTCCACCGCCCGCCCGTCGTCCGGCCAGTCGGCCCCCGCGTCGATCCACGCCCGCAACTTGCCGATTTCCTCGGCGGTCAATGCCTCGCCCTTGGGTGGCATCACTGACTCCGGCTCGGCCCCCGACACCAAGTGAATCAACCGGCTTTCCGCACTCTGCCCCGGTTTGATCACCGGCCCACCGTCACCACCGTGCCGCGCCGGTTTCGGATGGTCCAGCCGCAACCCGCCTTTCTGTTTCTCAGGTCCATGGCACGTCACACACTTCGCCTGAAACAACGGCTCAACGTCCCGCACAAAATCCACGGCACCCGACCACACCGGCGGAATTTTCGAATGATCGACCGCCGCCGCCGGCGTCCCCCACGCCGAACCCGCCATCCACACCGACACCAGCCCACCGACCCCCAGCCACCTGAGGCCACACGCCCGCCCTGGCCGCGCCGCGAATCGCGCGCGTGCGGCCACCCGCCCAACTCGGAAGCTGAATAAATGCGTCACTCTGCAAATTAAGTGTGTCCGGGCTTTCGCCCCTGCATGCCCTGATAAACTGGCCCTCCCAAGCCGCCTTCGCCACTGAAACGTTGCGTCAATCCAATGAGGAATTGCGACGGAGAGGCACCTCCTGTTGCACCGGTCTTACCGGAACCGTCGGCGTGCTCATTGATCAAGTGGCCGATTACACGAGTGAGGTGGACGCTTCGCCCATCCTGGATTAGTGGTCTGCCGTGGCGCATCCGGCCAGCACCGACCCGTCGAATGCCGCCCCGCCGTTCCGAGTCGGCTGGGTGGTGAGGAAATGCGTGTCGTTTGAGGAAATGGATCGGCAGCACGTGTGCGACTGGCAGGCAGTCAGCGCGAGCGAGCGCGCCACGGCGGCGTGGGATATGGTGGTCGAAGCCTGGAAACTCAAAGGACGTCCGCTTGATGAACTCAGACTTCAAAGACGCATTGTCCGCGTTGATCGACGCGGAAGTTAGATTCCTCGTCGTGGGCGGCTATGCCGTCATCCACTACGCGGAGCCGCGGTTCACGAAGGACCTGGACCTCTGGATCGAGCCCAGTGCAACCAATGCTTCAGCGCTGGCAAAAGCCTTTCGGCGATTCGGATTGCCGCTCATTGAAGTCACCGAGGCGGATTTCGCGCGGCCCGGCACGCAGTTCATGGTCGGCGTCCCACCAACATCCATCGATTTCATTACAACCTGTGCCAATTTGGATTTCGCCCCGTGCTGGGAACGTCGGGTCATGGTGGACATTGGTGGGCTCAGTGTGCCGTACCTATCCGAATCGGATCTCATTCTAGGCAAGGAGCAGCTGGGTCGAGATCAGGACCTCATCGATGTCAGGAAGCTCCGCGAGCAAAAGCGGAATACTTCTGATGGGAACCTGCCTTGAGGGGCCGGTGTTGGGAATGGGTGCGCGGGTCGGTTGAGGAAGCGTTGGAACGGGCAGACAGCGGCCTTCCTTCGCGGCGCATCTCATTCCACCCCCAAATTCAGCAGCTTCGCCTCATTCCGTCCGAGCCACCAAACGCAGCGATCCGCCGGGAATGCGACATACCCCGATGGATCGCCGACAAAAAAATCGCCTTCAGCGAGCGATCAATGGCCGCTGGCTTTCCGCCCGGACTCATGGCAAACAAGGCGCCCACTCAAATTGCCTTGGGCCAGATATGAGTTCTCGGTGTTTGCCTTGATCCCTTATATTAAAACCTCATCGGAATGCTCGGAAACCGTTGTCCAGATTTCCGCCAAGTCTAACTGGGCGACTCGACCCAATCTGATCTCTTTAATTCTCTAGTTGACTTTTGGCGAAGAGAGGTGTTATGGACCCTCAGGGATTTCCCTATATAACCGCGACGGAACCTTCGCTGAAATTTTAGGGGGAGAATTCTTCGGGGGGGTAAAGCTGCAATGATCTCGAACTCTCCTCATTCAAGGAGCAGGTGTGAATGAACTTGGCAACCGAATTACTTCCGACGGACCGCCGAACCCTAATTCCCGAGCGTGGTTTGGTGGGGGAAGTGCCGGGGCTACCCTCACCGTCTCCGGCGTTGCGTTCACCCCAAAACGCGCGACTTCGCGTCCTCCTGCGCCACGCCGGGATGCTCCGAGCTTATTCTCGGACTGAGGGGACGCCCACATTTAAGATCGCTTTGATCGACGGTCCTGTAGCGCGAGATCACCCGTCTTTAACGAATGCCCCCATCACTGAATTAGCCGTACCGTCCGATTCCAATTCCGCTTCGCCCTCCCGGCGGCACGCCACGTTCATGGCTTCAATTCTGGTGGGCCAGTCCGATGAGGTAGTCGGTTTGTGTCCGGCCTGCACCGTGTTGAGTTTACCCGCGGTTGACGACGACATGGTCACTGGTCGGACGTCGGCGCGCGAAACGGCTCAACGGATCGCGGCGTGTGTGGGGCGGGCCGTGGAAGCAGATGCCGATCTCGTGGTGCTGAGTCTTGAGTTTGCGCCGCGACAGCAGCAGGCTTTTCAAATTGTCGCGGACGCCATCGCCCGAGCCGCCGCCCGAGGAGTGAGAACCGTGCTCCCGGCAGGAAACCAGTCTTCGCTCGATCCGGGTTTGGTCGCCGCTGCTCCAGGGGCGGTTCCGGTCGCGCTCGGTTACGACAACGGATTGGTGCATCCCCGAGCCACACTCGGAATGGCGATAGCCCAGCGGGGACTGCTGGCGCCCGGGGTGGATATTCCCGGAGCGCTCTCGACCGGAGGATACGCACTGCGCTCTGGAAGCAGTTTTTCGGCAGCTCTTGTGGCCGGCGCCGCCGGCTTATTGAGCGGGCTTCTACCTCGCGCAACGCGCGATGACATCTGGCGAATACTGCTCGATCAGGCCGGGACTTCCCCGCGATTCAGCCCGTTCGTCCCGAGAACTTTGGACCTCGAGCGAGGACTTTCACACTGGGCCAACTACTGAATTACTAACTTGAACACGAATCAATCTGAATCGCCTTCCGTCCCCCCAACCCAGGCTCCAGCAACGCACGCTACTCCCCCGGCCGCGTCTGCCTCGCCTCCTTGTTCCTGTGGAGGGAACTCCTCCGGACCGGAACAATTTGTTTATGCCATGGGCAAGATCGAGGTCCGCTTTCCCACGATTGGGATAGAGCGTGAGTTTCAACAACGCGAAAGCCGAATCACCGAAGGAAAAGGTGCGGCCCCTTCTCGCGGCGAACGAATTAGCCGGGTGTTGGAAGCCAACGGTCATCTTGCCACCCGCGTCTGCTACCTTTTTTCCGCGGGATCCGTTCCTCTTTACATCGTTGTTCCCAGCGGCGGACATCTCCGGCCGGATTTGCTGCGCGCGATCAGCCTTTCTGGAACCGGGGATTACTGGACGGTTTTGATCGGCCGTCGCGGCGCAGTGGCACCCCCGAGCCTGTGCGGAGGCATTTTGGCCCCGCTGGTTGCCTGCGATCAGCTCTACTCCTTCTCAATGGACGATTGGATCGAATCGCTGGAAATGCGGTTGCGACCGGCATTGAAAAGCCGGCAGGTCGAAGCCAAAAACTTCAAGCAAGTGGCCCGAGAGTTATTTGATCGCGTGGTCAGTTCCACGGAAAATCTTGGGGCCAGCGACGCTCATCGGGCGTTGAACTATTTGATCATGCAGCACGCCGGTTTGTTTCTCGCCGCACTGGAACGTTCGGGCAAACAGGTTCTGGACAAGATCGAAACCCGGGAACTGCATGGAATCGGGACACGGCACTTGGTCGCGGTCATCTTTACATTTCTGGATGTTGTGACGGGTATCCCCGAACGTCTGTTTTGTCGCGTGGACGTCACGGAGGAATGGCCATTCATCGCGGATTCCAATGAGGGTGTCCGAAACGCGCTCGGCTTGGCTCCTTTCGTCGAAAACAGCAGTTGGGGCATGCCGTTCTAACCGAATCGAATGACAACAGCCGCCGATTTTTGCCAGCTTTTCCGTATCGAAGCCAGTGGGGGCGTCGAATACAGCTACGACTCAGTGGGATCACGCCATGGAGTGATGATTTCCGGAAGCTCAGCGATGCTGGATCGCGTGGGCCAGTTTGCCTCCGGGTTGCCGTACGCTGGCGACTGGGCTTGGGCGATGCGGCGCTTCAGCGGCAACGTTCGGCCGGATGCGTTCTTGCTCAGGATCGACTGCTCGGGTGAACGCGTCGCGGGACTCACTCTCTATTGCCGTTTTCCCACAGTACTGACGGATGAATCATTCGATTTGGCGCTTTCCACGGCGCGTCCATTCCAATGGCTTGGACCAGCGCCTTCCATCCTGGCCACCACCCTTGGGGTGCCCGGGCCGAGAGGTGTTGGTTTTAGGGTCAGTGAGGATGGTGAGCATAAAACCGCGCTTTACTTTAAGCTCGGGGGCAATAGCCGGAGCCTGGGTTCAGAGCCCCTAGCGCAGTTAGCGACGCATTGTGGTCTGCCTGAAGAACTTGCGCAGACGATACGTGAGGACATCCAGGGCCTCTACCCTCAGGGGCCCATTGGAGTCGTGGGCTTCGACTCATCGGACACCAGCGGGAAAACGACCCTCAAGTTCGATCCTGCGAACGTTCCGCTCCGCCAAACGTTCAACTTTTTGAGAGGGAAAGGCACCGACGAGCAAAGAATTTCGGAATTAACGGACACCGCCGATTCCTTGAGAGCGATGTGGGTCAGCTATCTGGGTGTAAAGTACAATGCGCAGGGATTCGTCGGTTGGCGGGTTTATTTTTCCGTTAAGCCGGGGCGCGTCCCAGCGCCGGACGCGCCCAGTATTTCCGTAGGGCGGGGGGAGTCGCCCACTATTCCGCTTCCTCACTATTAAGCACAACTAAAGCAATATCATGAAAACTGAATCGAAATTACCCGGATTTACCGGGTTATTGCCTGCTGGCTCGGCAAGCAATGAAATCCAGACTGAGGCTCCGGTGCGCCTCGCGGGCCTTTGGGATGTTCCCGACCAAAAGACATGCAGGTTTGTCCGCACTGATACCACCTGCACTTTGCTGGTGCTCTGGTGCACGGAGGTATATGTTTGCAGGGACCCGAGCAACTTCTTTGGCTACGAAGAGAAGCGGACCCCTTATCCATGTGGCGTCTGTTTTGGATTTCCGTCCCCGGATGATTGGTGACGGACACGGCGGGCGTTATCACGGGATCGGTGAATCGTCGAAACGCGCGTGGTTGCGGATTTTTTGTGGCATCAATGCATTCCTCAGCGTTTACCCGAGACGTCCTGGAAGCGGTAAAGGCCGGGACTGACCGTCTGCTTCGCGAGCAAGCGACTGATGGTTTTTGGCGCGATTACAATCTGCGCCCTGGAATGAGTGAGGCGTGGAGTACGGCCTGGGTGAGTTGGTGCCTAGTCCAATCTGGGCGGCGCACCACCTCCGGCCAGGCCCTGGAAAGAAGCGCCCGGGCTCTGGTGGCGTGTCGGCGAAATGATGGATGGGGCTACAATCGGACGACGGGCGCAGACGCCGATAGTACCGCGTGGACCGTTCGGTTCCTGGCGTTGATGGGAGCGGAATTTGGACCGTCGTCGGTGCGCTGTGTGGAACGGTTTCTTGATGTCCATGGGCGGGCGCACACCTTTCTCGAACCAAACGCTGGATCCTGGGGGGATGCTCACGCCGATGTCACGCCGATGATGGGGCTGGCGCTTCGATCGATCCATCCTCTTAACCCTTCCATCAAGAACATAAGACTGGCGGTCATTCGGGAACGGCGAGCCAATGGCATCTGGAACTCGTTTTGGTGGCCTACGGATGCCTACGCTACGGCGTGGTCCCTCGAGTTTCTTGGGCGAACCGGGGGGATTTCTGACGCGATTCGAGCTGACGCGACGGCGTGGCTGCGGGAAGACCCCTGCGCTCTGAACGCCTTCGAACTGAGCCTTCGTCTCTTCACAGCGGTTTTTTTGGGTCTTTCACTGAAAGATCTGACCAGCGCACTCATCGACCGCCTTCTGGATCTTCGGCTCGGAAATGAGGGTTGGGCTCCGTCGGCGCTCCTCCGCGTGCCGAGAAAATCTGGCTGCGATATATCCTCGTCGGAGTTGCACCCCGATCTGAATGGCCTGATGACAACCGCATTGGCGTCCGCGGCCCTGGCCCACTGGTTGCGCGACACTGGAGTCATCAGCAGCGAGTCGGATTCCACGGTCGCCTTGAGGGCATAAGCCCGAGCTGATGAAAAAACGTGACTGGCAGTATTCGGCGTGAGCAATACCGACGAATTCCCCTGAGGCACCCACTCAAATCAAGGCTATCGCCAACGATGGCGATGGCCTCGCCGTACTTGAGCGCGTGGCAAGATATCCCGCGGTCTCGGAAATGCATTACTACGGCCACCATGGAAACGTCAAATCGGCGGCGGTGAAACGTGTCCACCGGCGATGTCAGCCAGCGAAAGGGAGGAAATCGCAGACGCCGGTTCGCCCCTAGGGGACGGGGCCTAGGTCCACAGCGCGATAGTACATATAGGGCTCGTCCGGATCGCAGGGAACGTCGCATTCCATTGGCAAGCCGTTGCCGATGAAAGTTTCGAGCCGCGAGCCGGAGCCGGGTGGCGTGGTGCAGGTTTCGTCGATCCAATTCACGAGGTCGCTGCTGCGCTGGAGTTTGAGCACCCGCTGGACCGGCGTATTGAGTTTGAGGCGCAGGGCGTGTTCGGGCACGGGGGCGATGGATACCGCCACGATGTCGAGCGGCGCGGCCAATTGCGCGAGTGTCGCGAGCACGGTGTGACCGCTGGACGAGGTGAAGGTGAGCGGGTAAATTCCCAAGCCTGGGCTGGCGGCACGAGCCAGGAGTTGCAGAGTGGCCGTGCCGCGTGGCGGTATGCTCACGGGTACGCGAACGACGCCCGAGGGAGGGTCGGTCTGGTCCGGCACGCCGAAGAGCAGCGGCGAGAAGATGCCTGAAGTTACCGTCAATGTTTGGTCGACAGGATGGTCGGATGGGTTGGAGATCACCCACTCGAGGAGCGTGTCGCCGTCGGTGGAAACGACATTCGGCTGTTGTTTGCGGCAGTCCTCGATGGTTGGGTCGCCGGCAAGCGGCGCGATAATGCTGCCATCGCAGCAGAGGAGCGGGTTGGTGTTGGGCGCCGGGCCCTCCACTTGGGCGCATAGCTTGAAGCCGGCACAATCGCCCGGGGCAAAACCCTCGCACAGCACCTCGAATGACACCGGCATGCACCCATTCGGAGGTACGGTCACGGATTGCGTCGGTGGGATGAAACTGGCGGGGGTGAGGACCTTCGGGCAAGCCGCCGTCGCGGGCGTTCCGCTGGCGGTCACGATGTAGGTCTTCGGAATCGTCCCGTTGTTGCAGACGATCATCGTGATTTTTGCCTTAGGCGGGCCAGGGGGGGCGGTCAGTGACCGACAGCAGGGCTGGATGCGTGTGATGTCGCAGGTGTCGGGCTTGACTCCGCCGCAGTCGGGCAGCGTGATGCAGCACGGGAACGAGCAGCAGTGATCTAGATTTCCATCGTGAACGGTTATGTCGAAGCAAAGCCGGTCGCCGGGGAAGCCTGCGACTTGCGTCGATATCGTCGTGGCCCCCCCTGGCGGCACCGGCGTGCCGAAGGTGAACGATGAGGGCGAGAACGCGCCGGGCGGGATCAGGCCGAGGTAGCCCCACGAGTAAGGCGAATTGTTCTGCACTGTCATCGTGAGCGTGTAGACAGGGCCGACGGGCGTTTCCTCACAGCGAATGTCTTTTTTCAGGACGGTAAGGCAGTCGCATGGGGGCAATTCGACGCACGTTTTGTCCGTGCAGCAGACATCGCCGTGCAAATCGAGCATGGTGATGCGGAAACAGACTTTCTGCCCACCGGTCACGCCTGGAAGTTCCACGGTGATGCTCGTGCTCTGGTTCGGCCCCAGCGGCGTTGGCAGCGTCCACAGCCCCGGCGGCGCGCTTACCACATTCGGCGTCGTCGTCACGGCCCCGCCGGTCAGATCCGCGGGCAGGCACGGCGTGAACCAAAGGTAGTAGCCGGTTTGGGCCGTCTTGTTGGTGAGCGTGAACGTGTACTGGAACGGTTTGCCTGGCTCAGGACAAGCGACCGGCTCACCCACAATGTCAAAACACCCGCAGATGTCGAAAGCATCGGCATCGCCGATGGACGCCTTGTCAAAATTCGTCACGTCATTGTCGAGGTCGATGAGCTGGGAAAGAAGTTGCGGAGGCGTGTCGGCCATATTGCCGCCCGCTTTGATGCGTTGGAGGCCGTAGGCGAGAACGGTCGTGTGCAAGGCATCAGCGCTGGCCCAGATGGATCCATCACACAGGGGCGCAACGCCCCCCGCGCTGTTAGCGATAGGCCGACCCCAGGAATTGTCGACGCCGACCTGCCATTGGTTCGGAGGTGGATTGGCGGGGGTTGTGATCCACGAACTGCTCGCCCCGGTATATTCCAAAACCCGAGTTCCGTGTGTGCCACTCATCCATGCATAAAGCCCGGAGTGATAGCGCTCGGCGACAAACATCGAACCGCTGGCGGAAAATTCGATGTCCGAAATCGGCGAATTGAGGCGCACCGCGCCCGAATTCGGGTCGAACATCGCGCCATTGACGTAGGGTGGCACGTAGAGCGGCGTGATGAACTCACGCAGCGCTGTCGCGGGCAGAAAATTTCCGGTCGCGTCCAGCGCTACCGACCAAACCTCCGCCTGCTCAACCACAGCGCCGGCGGGCGTTTTTCCGGAAAACACGGAATAGTAGAGCCGTCCCGCATGGACGCCAATGCCCCATGGGCGACGAACACTTTGGGTGTAGTTCAGCGCCGGGTTGTCGGGCTCCGCGCTCAGGCCTGCGACGGGGAGGGCTTGCGTCCCGTGATCAAACGTGGTCGCGTCCACCGTCGTGGTCGCGACATTGAGACGATAGATTTTTCCATCGCCAAGGTTCGTCACATACAGCCATTGGTTGGCGCCGGCCCGGTGATAACAGAGGTTGCCCAAGCTCGCGCCCAACTTCTGCGAGTTGATGGGTGCACCCGCGTTGGGAATTTGAGGAAAAGGTGTGATCGCGCCTGTAGTACCATCGAGCTTGTAAACCGTCCCAGGGCCGTTTCCCGCCGGCCATGTCGCCACCATGTAGGCCGAGGTCGCGGCCACGTAGATGTTCGGCGTCGCCGCGTCATCCAGTGCAATGCCGAAAACCTCACCAAGATTTCGCGCCGCCCACTCCCTCGTGGGGCTGGGTGTGCCGGCCTGGATAGCCACCTCGTTATGGCTGAATTGCCACGGATACGTGTAGGTCCCGAGGCCGGTCCCCGCCGCCGCCAACTCAGCCGCGCTCCCATTGTAGAGAGCGACTACGGGGCCGTTGGGCTTCGGACTGAGATTGCCCCAGTCGTTGTTGGAGAAACACGTCACCACAACCGTGCCCCGCTGCATCGGCAGCAAGTTGACCAACGCCGCCCGCGCGCCGGCCCCCAAACCGAATGCCAACGTGAAGCCGGCGAGCATTAGAATTCTCTTCATAGGATGAGTACTTGGGTTTTTCGGCAGTTTGAGGGGTTGCTTATCTCAATAATCTTTATTGTCAATAAAACTTATAGTTTTTTCGACCATCGCCCCGTCATCACCCTTAGCCATCCACCGGGCCGATCTCGCCAAGCTGGGCCACCTGCTCATCACGGACACCCACTTACTCCCGGGACCGCCTGATCCGAAATCCTTCGAAGTAACTGAGGAGGCACTGGCACGCCTGCCCCGGTGAGGGCGGATCGAGGTCCGCCATTCTCGGCGGCCAACGCAGCGGGTGACTGTCTGCGTTGGGCCTCAGAGCGGGGGGATGAATGTGGACTCGGGAGGGGTAGCTATGCGATCAGTGGGTGTCTCGGATTGCTCCTTGCCATCGGCCCCTGGTCTGCCTGGGGAGCGAACGCTGCGCGGCCAATCGGCCGACGGAGTGGTGCAGGAAGGGCGACGAGCTCCACCCCGTCACGCCGAATCGATTGCGTCATTCATGGGCGGGCTTGAGGAGCCGATCCGCCAGCCTATCGAGGCCGGAACCAAGGACGGTTCGCTCCACTGGCAGTTCCGACTCGATCTCCGAGTTCTTCCATGTCCGTTCCACATAGCGGGGATCTTTGACCGTGAGCGCCTTGGTCCCGAAGCGGGGAATCACGATATGCCCGGCGTTGTCGGTTCGCTCATGTTGATCGCCGTTTTCCGTGTGCACGACCAAAGCGGCAAAGGGCAGACTGTACCCATCCTTGGCCACCAGGGTCACCTTTCGATGTATCACCTTCGGCACTACGATGAACCAGACAATCGCCCCGAGTATGATCAACAACGCGAGAATGCCGGCGACTGAGGATCCCGCGGACCGCCCGTCCCGCTTCTTGCGCTCGAGGCGTCCCAAACTGAATCCAGACACAACGAGGCTCACCATCGCCTCAATGCCAGCGGCCATCAGATTGACGAGTGGAATGAAGACAGCCGCGATACCCTCAACGAGAACCCCGAACAGAGAGGCGAACAGCCCAATGATGGCGTCGAGGATAATGTTTTTTACGGATCAGCGATGCTAGTCGATGGCCACAGTCCGCCGAGTGGGTTGGTATTTCCTTTTGGCCGCCGGATCACCGCAGTCAGGCCGTCACCGGCACACCGTCGCCCTCACCTCCCTCCCCGTCGAGGTACTGGGAAGCCTCCTTCCAGCCGGCCTCGCTGAGGGTGAGGTGCTGCCGGTCCTGGGATTTGAGAATAAAGCCGTCGATAATGAGCGTCCGGGTGTCGCGCCCTGGATTGGCGGGAAAGGGCTCGCCCGTCCGCGAAAAATGCGACCGAACGTCGCCTTTGAAAACCGGATGGCCGGTGTGCGCCTCCAGCCACGCCGTGACCAGCAGCAGTTTCGTGGCGAATGTTCGACCCAGCAGCAGCGCCGTTAAGGACTCCCATGCCAGCAACCGGAACCGGGCCATCGCCGCCGCCCCCCCAGGACTCAACGGTTCCAACTCCACGTCCGCCCGCATCCGCCGCCGCAGACTGTCGGCCGACACCGGCCGAAAGCCCGCCCCCACTCCCGAAGCAAACTGGGACGGCAGGCGTCGGGATGCCTCCTCAACGCGGAACTTCTGGATCAACGCAAGCACTTCAGAAAGCGCCTCGGGTCGAAGCAGGGCGTCCATATGCAGACCCGGAGCATGCACAAGCAATTGAAGTGGTGGGGATGGAGAATCCGTCATGACAAGTTGTTTACATGTAAACAATAGAGACCATGTCAACGTAAAATCGGCATTGAGTCCATTGAAGACACCCATTGAATCCCAAAAGAGTTCTCCCACCGCCGCAAAGAGTGGGTGTCTTTAAACGGGGGGCTGCAGATCCATCGGGAGAGCGGTCCGCCAGAGAATCGTCTCACTTGCGAGGCATCATGGGGGGCACTGCAAGACACCCACTTTGGGGCCGACGGTCGACGGATTCAAAAGTGGGTGTCCACCATTCCCCCGGCGTGCTGGACGATAGAATCGACCTCCGCGCCATCAGGGCCTCGGGAGCGGTTCCAGGCGGAGGCGATAAAAGTATTGGGGCGCGTCGCGGGGCGTCTCAGTGACGAAGTGCCGGCCCTTGTTCAGTTCGAGGACAGCCATATCGTTGCGGGTCCAGGGGCCGGTGAGGTGGGGGCTTTGTTCGAGCACGGGGATGGTGCCATCGGCGAGGATGCCCTCGATGCCGATGCCCAAGGCTCGGTTCTCGAGGCGGACGACTTGGGAAAGCCGTATGGGGCCGGGAGGCGGGGCCGCGACCGTGTGGGTGAGCGATTGGCCGGTCTCGAGGTGGCCGCCCCACTCGCGCACGGTCTCGCTGTCGTCCGCCTGCCGCAGCCGGAGCTGCACGAGGTAGTCTTCGCCCAGGCCGTCGAAGCGGACGCTGAGGGGGAGGTCGAGCGGGCCATAGACCAGGGCGATCCCGTCGGCCTCACCGAGCCAGACGCTACCTGGGATCTCAGTCAGGACTCCGGTTTCAGCGGTGTAACCCAGACGCCGTCCGCTGGCGTCGATGAAGAGGCACTCCACGGGGTCGATCCCGGCGGAAAGCGCCAGTATATTCTCCGTCCTGGCCAGTCCGGTCGAGAGGTTGGTTGGCGCGGGGTCGAAGCCGAGGAGGCGGAAGACGAGTTCTTGGACGACTCGGTTCGAGCAGAGGCCGGTGTGGGTGGTGTCTCCTTGGGTGATCTGATGCGTCTTCACCCGAGGCTCATTGGCGAAGGTGCCGAACGAGGATACCCTGGGGACCGTTCCGTCGCCGCTGTTGTCCTCCCAGATGTCCTCGTACCAGACCTCGCCGGCTGCGGCCTGCCGGTCGGTGTAGTCATTCATCGGGCTAATGGGATCCCAATCCGACCATCCGGCCGGACCGACCCGCCTCTCGACCGTCACCGGCGTTCGGTTGTTTATCGAGTAGATGACGGTGTTGGCGGCACCGGACGCGGTGAACATGAGGTTCATGTTCGTGTTGAGATCGATCACCAAGTCGTTGGCATGTTCCGGAGCGAGGGGTTCCAAAGGGCCGTCGATTTCATTGACCAGACAGGGGTACGTGGGAAGCAGGCTGCGGATGGTGGGCACGTAGCGCCGGATAAAGCGGACTGGTGACGGGTTGCCGAAGTCGTCCAGCACCGAGTCGCGCGTGATGGCATCCGCCGGCAAGGGGCCCTCAATTTGGAGGCCGGAGCGGACGCGCTTGAACGCGCGCGCCACCAGTTTCGAGAGCACCAGTTTGTAGGCTGTGTCCGACACCCAATTGTCATTCCACGGGTTCCAAATCTTCGAGGCCCCGCTGTTGGGAACCGCGATCATGATCGATCGCTCCACCTGCGGCAGCCGGTGCTCGCCCTCCTCGTCGGTCAGATAGACGGCCCCACGGGCGGCGTTCTGCTGGTAACTGCGCACCACCAAGCCACCCGTGCTGTGGGATATCACGTCCACTCCCGGCAAATCGCCGGCGTCCGGGTATTTCCGCCGCCACGCCTCGGCCGCCTCCTTCAGGAAGTAAGCGAAGTAATCCACTCCGTAGGACCAGGTGGAATCGGTCAGTTCGGCCGCGGTCATCTGGATCACGCCATCGTTCGTGCCGTCGGAGGGCCCGGGGGTCATTCGCCAATCGTAGTTCGCGATGAAAAGGTTCTCTCCCTCGACATAGCCGGCGTTTTTCAACGATTGAACGAGGTCGTCATAGACGTGGGCAAAGGGATCAATGGTGAGCGAGAAAGGCGGGCGGCCGCGGACGCGGCTCCAGACGGCGTCGTTCCTGAGGTCGGTGCCATAACATCCCGCGATGCCGGGGACCACCAGCACCGGCGCCCTCGGGAAAACGGGGTAGGAAAAACCCGTGGCCGGCGTACTCTTGATTTCCACGCCCGACACCGGGTCGAGGAACACGGCGCGGAGAAACAGTCTGTTTGGATACCTGCCTTGGGCGTCAGCTCTGATCGTGAATTGCGAAATGGGGACCCGTTTCGAGGCGACGCTCCCTTCGGCTTTCGTCACGCGGAGGAGGTTCGAGCTGGCCACAAAGTTGCCGTTTTCATCGAACAGTCGCAGCACTAGGTCGGCGATGTCCTGACTGCTGAGCGAGTAACTGACATCGGCGCGGAAGTCATCGTAAGCCGTGTCGCGCCGGATCCTTTCACTGAGTGCCGGGAAGACGCTGTTCGGCAGGATCTCCAGCTTGTCGCCAAGGCCCAGCACCAAGGGAGCGGTCGCCACGAACACGTTTTGATCCCAGCGGTTGGAGGCGATGTCAGTCATGGCCATGTGAAACTCCAGCCCCCCGTCGGTGGGAATGGGGAACAACAATCGGAAGCGAGAGGTCCTCGGACTGGAGCCGTCGCTGAGCGCGGGTTGCCCCAGCGTGTTCCAGAAGTCCTTTGCCTGCGGAAATACGATCGTCTCGGCCTGGCCCGGCCGACGCAGGACGAACCAGATCCTCGCTCCCAGACGTCGCGTCAGCGTGTACTCGAGTTCCACCGTCGCGCCGACATGGGCGTTCGGCGCGAAGCTGTGACTGGTCCCTCCCCCCGGCACGAACTCCTCCATCTTGTCCGTCGGCGGGTTGGTGTTCGCCGCCAGCGTCAGTTTTTTGATCGCCACGGCATCATTTTTGGCAAAGGCTGTCATGGTGAAGGCCTGCGGCAGCACCGCGTCCGGCTGCCGGACAAAGGTGTCGCCCCCCGGATGGCTTTCCGACCAGAAGACATGAAGGTCGTAGTCACCCAAGTACTTGTCCCACAGCGCGTCAGGCTCGACGTTGCCCGCCGTGAGGCCGCTGGGGAAACAATTCCTTTGAGTGAGTTCCACCGTGGTGTCGTCGAGGATCTCGAAACCGCAAGCCCCCAGAAGCGTCTCGCCACCGCCCGTTGGCGCCACGCACTCCCGGTTGAATTCGGGGTTCCGCCAGCCGAAGAGTGACAGCACGGTCGCGGGATCGCCCACTTTGTGGTATCGAAGGGTGATGGATCCGCCGTTGGTCGGGACCTGGGTGAACTTCGCGCCTTGAACCTTGATCCGCTGCCGGAGTTCGGACATCAGCGGCTGCGTCCGCTGCCCGACCTCGACGATCTCCGGGTAACTCATGTTGATCTGGTGCACCGCACTCGCCACCGTGACCGCTTGAGCTCCACTTCCCTCCCGCAGACGCGCCACGATCTCGACGCGCTGGAGCCGAGTCAGTGTGTCCGCCAACGCAGCCGCAGTGGGGCAGGCCGGCGTCGTGCTGGAGTTGATGTTCACCAGACAGGAGCGGTACGGCACCTGGTAGAAACTCGACTTCAGCAACTTGGAGGCATCCCGCGCGTCAAAGGAGACGCTGGCCGAGACATTGGGATCGAACTCCTTGGTCGCCGTCTCCCCCACTTCGCGAATAATAAAATCGACCTGCGCCGGAAAGGGAGCGTCGGTATAAGTCACTGCCACGCTGATCTGCCCCATGTCACCGGGCATCCAGGGCGCGTCCGGTGTGACGGAGTCAATTTTGATCGAAGGCGCAGCCAGCGCGGTCAACGGCCCAGCGGCCAACACCATGATGAACTGTCTCGAGGCGATTGAAAGCTTGAGCTTTAACCATGGATTGCCTAAAGCAAAACGACGGGGGTTTTTCATGGGAAAATGGGTGCGTCGGCCGGTCCCTTGGATAGCGCGTGGAAAAATGACAGAAATACCGAGCGAAGTACAGCTCCCCCTTATGCCTCAGCTTGCCCTTCGCGTCACCCCCAATGCCCGCGAATCCGCTTTCGCCGGGTGGACCCCTCTATCCGGGAAGCCTGCGTGAGATGGCGGCGCGTCTGGAACGGTCGCGGTAACGACGGATAGGCTCCGTCCGGCTCAAATGGCGAGGATGGGTGTCTCCGTCGGCCCGTCGCCGAAGATTCGGATGATTCTTCCGGCGGCATTGAAGATGACGAGGCGTTCCTTCTGGAAAGAGAGCCCCTCGGTGCCAGTGGCGCAAAAGTTTTGGCTGAAGTCGAGTTTCAGGGTGACCACGCGGACGTTGACGAACGATTCTTTGTCATGGGTGAAAGAATCGTGGGCGACCACCTTGGCCGCGTATTCGAGATGGCTCGACGGTTCGGTGTAGCGCGTGAATGATTCTTTCCCGTACCGGGTAACGAGGTCGCGGAAGTAGCTCACGGCGTCGCTGGTCGCGGCAAATGGAATGCGCACGCCCAGTTCTTCCTTGTACCACCAGAGCGGGCCAGTCGTGGGCAGTTTAGTTTCGCCGGCCGCCTGCTGGACGTCGCGTCGCAGGGGTTGGGCGTTTTCGGCCGCTTTAATCAGACGGCGGTCAGCGTCGTCGGTCGCTTGGCGGGTGATCACGACCTTGTGTTTCTCCGGACTGGATGGCCATTTTTTGGGTTCGGCGCCTGGGACGATCGCTCCCAGGGCCTGGGCAACCAGCGCGGCAACCGAAAGGAAAAGGCCCATAAAGTAATGGGCCGACCCCCGATGAGACAAGGACACGCGGCAGGAAGCCGATGCCAAAAAGGTGGAATAAGTCAGCATGGCGCGTTGGATCGGGTCAGGTTCAAGCCGTCCGGAAGCATAACGCCAACGGCCTCGGGTTCTTGGAAAATCGTTCCCCGGACCACTCCGGGCTGAGTTGTGGACACCCATCGAATCAAAAAAAAACCGTTCACCTACCGCCCCATTGCATGGGTGTCGCAGATTGAGGGGCACCAACCAACCGGGGGGGAATCTTGAGCCTCAGTGGGTTGTCTGGCCCATCAGGAGCGGGGCCACGTGGTGGCGGATGAATTCTTTTTTCACGTTGTCGAAGTGGTGGCCTTTGTCTCCGTCTTTGCGGAAATCGTCGGAGTAAGGGATGGTGGTGATTTTTTGGGCGTACAGCCGCTTGGTTTCCTCGGTGGCCCCCGCCGGCAGGACGAATCCTTTGATGCCGGCGCCCGGGTCATGAAATTTCCGGTCGGCGGTCCCGGAGAATTTCATCATTGTCCCGATCATGTGGTCGTGGGGAGAGGTGATGATGGAGAGCTTGTTCTTCACTCGCTTGAGCGCCTCGGTCAGGTCGTAGTCGCGGCTGATCGAGGTGCCGAGCAGCACGACGTGATCGACGGGTGCGGTCTCGGGCAGCGCCTCGAGCGCAAAAATGGCTTCCGCCGTGCCGGCGGAAAAGCCGAGCAGTCCCACCGGTGCCCCGGGGTGATTCGCCTGGTAGCGTTGGATGGTGGCGGCCCCCTTTCTGGCCATGGCGCGCTTGTAGGCCACGCTCGCATCCTGATCCTTGATCAGCCCGCCGCCGGTTTCCCAGGAGATCAATTCGCCGGCGCCCGGGTATCCGGCGGCGAGCATGCCGTCCACCACACCCGCGGCGTAGTTCTTCTTCTTCGTGCCACCCCCCGCCCCGTCAAAGTAGAAGACACACCCGCGGGTCAGCCGGTCTTCGCGGTCCGCTTGGAAAGTGAGAGCCGAGGTGGATTGGCTCGAGCACCCGGTGAGGGAGGCGATCAGAAAGACCCCGAGCACGGAACTGGCGAGGACGGCGTATCGACGCCAGGAGTTTGGATTGTAGATCATGAGGACTGCGATTTAGGGAGTGGAACCAATAATTCAAGTGAGGCGTACTTGGCCAGTCGCGGTTCGACTCTGTTCTTAACTCTACTGTG
>JBJXFS010000243.1:0-7028 GCA_046155625.1 Verrucomicrobiales bacterium
TTCGCCACCGCGCCGACCGCCGAGGAAATCGCTGCCTTCGCCGCCGACCAAACGCCCGGCGCACTCGACGCACTCGCCAAGCGCCTCGACGAGCGCCCGAACACCGTCGAGTTCGCTGGCAAGCTGCCGCCCGCGCCGGTGAAATTCCGCGTGCTTGCCGCTGACCCCGCAGCCGACAAGACCCCGCGCGTCGTGCTCGGCCCCGGCGAGTATCCGTTGAGCGAAGGGACGGCGGAATACGGGGCGGTGACTCTGAAAATCATCGGCAAGCCGGTGGGCGACCGCCGCACGAACGACGCGCAACTGATCTTTGAACCCACTGAGTTCACCGGCAACCTCCCGCCCGACCCTCACAAACTCGAACTCCCCGACGGCTGGGGCACCTGGGCCATCGCCTGCCGACCTGGCGAAGGATTCTTCTACGTCCTGCACAAAGGCGGCGCACGAAAGATCGATTATACAAAACCCCGCGAAGTCGCCGACACCCCCGCAACCGACCTCCCCGCCGAGTTCCGCGACGAAGTGAAGCGCCAGCTCGACCTCCACGAAGTCTCCGACGAATCGCAAGCCGAAGTCTTTGAAAGGCCCGCGCCCCCCGCAGCGACGCCCGCGCCGAAGACGGCAGAGGCAGCCCCAGGCCCGATCCCGCCCCCCTCCGACGGCACGGCGGTGGCCGCCGGGCAGGACCGCACCGCCGAGCCTCTCGACTGGTGGCAGACGGAACGCGACGTGACAGCGGCGCTCGACACACCGGGGGCGGACATTGCCGCGCTGGCGGAGGGAGCCCGCAGTGCCAAGCCCGCCACTGGCCGCGAGGCGATGTTCAACCTCGCCCTGCTGTTGCGCGCTGGAATGAACCGCGAGGCCCAGGCGGCCATCAAGCAGCTCAAACGCACGTCGCCCGATCTGCACGGCAGCCAGTTGCGGCAAATCTATCACACCGTCGGCGATCAAATGGCCGCGTGGGACGTCGCCCGGACACTGGTCGAGGAGTTTGCCGAGACCATTCACGACATTGACCTGTCGAACCGGCTGTTCGAGCACATGGCCAAAGGGCGGACGAAGCCCGAGGCTTTCCAGGAGATAGACCCGTGGCTGGCCCGCATGCCGGCGGGCTACGATTACTTCTGGATCAAGGAGCGCCTAAAGTTCCACGTCGAAATGGGGAATGGGGAGGCGTTGGCGCAGGACCTCATCGACCAAGTGCGTGCCCATCCAGACGACGCGCGGCGAGCGATCGCCATGATCGACGCTTTTCTTTACGCCCGGCCCTGGCGGGACGGTGATCCAACGCCCGACTTCGATTGGCTCAGCCGGACCGTCCACCCCAAGCTGGCCACCGAGGCCGCCGACCTGGCCGAGCGACTGGCGAACTTTGAACAGCCAGCAACGGCCCTGGCGTTTTTCGGCCGCGCCTTGGAACTGCGCCTCGCCGACGCGGAAATTCAGGACCTCAGTCGAATGTCGCAAGCAGTTGTTCTTCCCGAGACCATGCGGGTTATGTTCAAAGCGCGACTGCTCGAAGGCATGGCGGGCTGTCTATCAAAACTCGGCCAAAAAGACGAGGCCCAGCGGCGCATGGACGAGGTCGCCGAGCTCCGCAAGAAGCCCTCGCCGCGGCCCGGCGCACTGCCTGCTGGGCAGGTGAGGGAGGCCGGAGGCCAGAAGGAGATCGAAGACCGCATCCGCCCGGAGGAGCAGCCCTCGGTAGACGATCCGGCCTATTGGCGTCAGCGGGCCGATTATTTTCGCGGCCGCAACGACGCCGTCCAGGAGGAGCAGGCGCTCAAGAAGGGCCTCTCGCTTGCCAAGCCACTGCCCGCTCCGGATCGGAAAGGTAAGGGGTGGGGCGATATGCGTGCTTCGCTGATCGGCGCCTATTCGAATTTCCTCCTGCGGCAGAAGCGCGAAGACGAGGCTGTCGCTTTGATGCGGGGCGAGCTGGCCCAGTCGCCGGCGGCGTCCGAATCGTCGCACGCCGCCGCACGCCACCTGGCCTTCGACTTCCCTCAGCATGCCCGTGCCGACGACGAGATCTTGTGGAAGTGGCTCTCCGGCCGGCCCAAATGGGAGCACGTCGAGGAGCGGGTGCTGTGGCACATGCTCGAAAACGCCACTGCCGACGAGTTGGACAAGCACTTCTCGCGGGCCGAACAACTCGCCGACGGAAGCGACGCGACCCGTGCTGCCAGACTCGGCTGGATCATGAACCGCATGCGCCACACCAAGCGGTCGATTCCGCTATTGGAGCAGGCGATCCGCCGGGCGAACGACGACGTGCGGGCCAATGCCACGTTCACACTGCTCGAGTCGTGCCTCGACCTGGGCGATTGGCAGCGGGCGGAGGAGCTCTTTCCCGAGGCATCCAAGCGGTTGACCGCCCACGAACAGCCCGAGTGGTGCTCGCGCATCGCCCTGATCGCGGCAAACGCCGGTGCCAAGGCCGACGCGCTGAGGATCTGGAAAACCGGCGTCGCGAAGAACCCGGTCCAAATGCACGGACTGAAAGCGCTGGCCGAGGCCGGCCTGCGCGACGAACTGACCGACTTCTACCGCCAAATGCAGGAACGCTTGCCCGCCTCCGAAGTGCCGGCCAATGCCCTCAAGACGCTCGCTGGAACGACGGCGGAACCCGACGATGCGAGGGCCCCAGGGGTCACAAGTCCCGATCCTCCCTCTGCACGTCCCGCTCTTCCCGCAGCGCAGCCAGATCCTCCCACAGCGCCGCCCGCGTCGAAGGCAGCAGAGGCCGCCCCGGGCCCGGCCCGCCCCCCCTCAGACGGCACGCAGGATCAGAGCGGTCAAACTCAGAAAGATCCGCTGCTGCGTCCAGTTTCACTGGTGGTGGACAACATGCCGATGCGGACGGCCTTGGAGGCCCTGGCTCGCGCCGCCGGTTTGAAAATCGAATTTGATCTCGAAGCTCTCCAGCACGTCGAACTGGACCTGCAGAAGCCAGTCACCGTCCGTCTTGAGAATGTCCCGCTCCAGCGTGCGCTTGGTCATGTGATCAACTGGGAAAACCACCCCGGAGTGATGCGTGAAGTTCGTGGGGGCAAGCTGGTCCTGACAACGCTGGAGGCTTGGCAGCAGCGCATCGCAGAGCGGCTGCCGGAGTGGATGAAGCCGTTCTACAATCAAGGCTTGCTGGCCACGCTCGACGACAATGACAACGTGGTGTCGGTGACGACATCAAGCATCGTGACCGACGAGTTGCTCGCGAAGTTTGCCACGTTGGCGCAACTCAAAGAGCTGCAAATCGAGGTCACGAATGGGATCACGATCGCAGGGCTGGCTCACCTCGGAAAGATGGCTCACTTGGAAAAACTGAGCTTGTACAGTGTCAACTCGGAAGGAACAGCCTTGGGCGACGAGGCGATCCGCAGCGTGGTCGGGCTGGCGTCGCTGCGCGACCTGTCGGTCAACGAATGCGGGGTGACAGATGCCGGTGCGAAGTGGCTTGAACAACTGCCGCAGCTCACCTCCCTTGATCTTCAACAGGAAGGGCGGCTCACCGATAAGGCGTTGAGCTCAATCGGCACATTGTCGAAGTTGGAATCGTTGTCACTGAACTCCTATGTTGGAAACGTGCGTCTCGGTTGGATGCGATTCTCGGCTGCGGGCATTCGACAATTGAAAGAACTGAAGGGACTGAAGTCGCTCCACCTCGTCGGTCAGGAAGTGACCGCCGACATACTGGACTTTCCAAAGCTCACTTCACTGAGCCTCGGCCACGCGAGCGTTGATGACGACGTCGTTGCCAGGATCGGCGAACTCCGCTCGCTGCGATACCTGGAACTGTCCTACTGCGGGTTCGGCAACAATGGCCTGAAAACGATCGCGTCTCTGCCGGATCTTCAGCGACTGACCATCAGCGGCTCGACCATCACCGACGCGGGCCTCGAGCATTTGCGCTCTCACAAGACTCTCGAGCACCTCACCTTGCGAGTCTCCGGCCTGACCGATTTGTCTCTGGAGCACGTCGCGCACATCAAAACGCTCACTCGCCTGGACCTCTACGGCAGCGGCGAACCGGGCGTGGCTCCCGGACGCAATTTTGGCATGGCCGGCCTGAGTCACCTCAAGCAACTTCCAAGCCTTGAGACGCTCTGGCTCACCAATTTCGATCTGCAGGGTGGCTACGCCGGACTCAAAGAACTTCGGCAGTTGCGAGAACTCACGATGATGATGTGCAACATCTCCCACAGCGAACTCGAAGCCCTCGAAGAAGCCCTGCCGAACACCCGAATCTCTCACGCGACGGGCGGCGGCGACTGGACGTCCAAGAAGCTGCGGCAGCCGGTGCCTGCGACCGTCATGGTCACGAAAGACGGCTCGCTGCTGATGAACGACAAGCCGGTCACGCTCGATGAGTTGAAGGCCGCCGCCGCGCGCAAGCCGGGCAGGCAGTTCATCATCCGCGCGGAGAAGGACGCGCCCTTCGCGAAAGTGCAGGAGATTGTCGAGGCTCTCAAAAGCGCCGGGGTGAAATGCCAGTTGGAAACCGCCGGAGTCTCCGACGCGCCTCCCGCGACGTCACCCGCGCCGAAGTCGGCTGAGGCCAGCTCGCGCGCTGACGGGGCACAGCTACGTCCGAAGCACGAAACCGCGCAGGCACTTTTCAAGAACTGGAAGGCGAGTGCGCGGTCGGATGGGAAGATTCCCGGCGGGCTCGTCGGGCAGTTGGCGGCGCAGGTGGACAGTTTCCTCAAGCAGCATCCGAAGGACGGCGCGGCGCCAAAGCTCGCGGCGCTGCGTCCGAAGCTCGATGCCTCGCGCGATTGGGCGCAGGCGGAGGTCGTGGCGGCGCTGGATGAAATCGCGGCCGTCGCCACAGCACCGCTTGGCTGGGCGAACATCCCGATGGAGTTCGACGCGGGACGGAACATCCGGCGTGGCGCGGCGCTGCCAAAGGAACTGGAGAGCGCTGCGTGGGGCACACCTGCAGAGAATGGGCTGCGCGCGGCTTGGCTGCTGGAGCCTCGCGCGGAGAAATACGCGGCGGGCACGGTGCTGAAGGCACGCGTGCTTTTCCACAATGCGGGCAAGGCGCCGGTCGTGTTCCAGACGGAAACGTGGCATCAGGATGACAAGCACACCGCGCGCGATGCGAGGGGCGTGGAGATTCCTGTGAAGGCGACGTGGTTCACCGGCATCACGCCGATGGCGACATGCCTCCTCGCGCCGGGCGAATACTGCGAGGTGATGGGCCACGGAATAGCCATCGGCGCGGGCGAATACAAAGATGAGCACAGCACGGGCTCGGTCGGGGCCATCATCGAGGCGAAGGTGGGCGACAGCGTTACGCTCACGCACATCGTGGATGCGGCGCACGGCGCCTGGACGCGGCCCGGCGACCTGAAAGTCCGAGGGCAACTGATTGACAAATACGTCCACGAGCGCATCGCGCGTCTCGCGCCGATGCCGAAAGAGAAATCCGACCGCGAGCAGATCATTCGGCACACGACGCCTGAAATTCTCGGCGTTTTGCCGTCGGCGGACGAGATTGCAGCGTTCGTTGGTGACGATTCGCCGGACGCGCTTGAAAAGCTCACCGCGCGACTTGTGAAGCAACACGCCGAGCGCCCGGAGACCGCCGAGCCGTTCATCGGCAAGCTGCCGACGGGCGAAACGAAATTCCGCGTCATCGCCGCCGACCCGAACGCCACCAAAGCCCCGCGCACCGCCAACGGCCCGGGCCGCTACGTACTCGGCGACGGCATGCATCTGCAAGTGCGCCAGGTCACCGAAGGCGATATGCGCACGAACTCGGCGGAAATCCTCTTTGTCAGCCCCGACCCGAAAGTTGCCTCACCGCACAAGCCATTTGCAATCACGCTGCCCGGCAGCTTGGAGTCATTCGCATTCGTCTGGGAACGGGGCTCGGGCGTGCTGTGGCTTTGTGAAATCAAGGGGATGGCAGGCGGGGGCTTTGTCTATCCGATTGTCTCGGTCAGGAGATTCGACATTGGCGAGCCTGGAAGTGTCCGCGTGTCGCGGCCTCAGACGGGCGATCAAAAACATTGGAGCCGCGCGCTGCCTGCGCACATGCATGAGCCGGTCATGCTGGCGCTGGGATCGAATGGGAAGATGATGGAGAGGATTCGCGAAACGCAGGTTCCCGAGTCAGCGCAGAAGCGGACGGAGGGCGGCTCGACGCTGGACGCCGCCACCGAAGCCCAGCTCGACTGGGGGGAGGTGGTGAATGGCCTGCGTGGGGCGGTCATTATTCGCGGCGAGCCGCAGGGCATTTATCTGGCGGTGCAGAATGTGTCGCCGGCTCCGCTGCGTTTCACCGATACGGTCAAGGCGAAGGATTTGCGGCAGTTCTACCCCAGCGACGCCAAGGGAATCCTTTTCGTCTTCACCAGCGACGAGCCGACGCACACGGATGTGCTGCTTCAGCCGCGCGAGGTGGCTTATCTGCGCATGATGCCGCCGCTCAAGGAAGGCGAGCATTCCCCGGAGGCCGGGCTGATTGAAGGCATCCGCAAGGACGCGCTGCAGACATGGGCGATTGTGCTGCATATTGCCACGGCGCCGGAGGGCGCGTGGAGAGGCAAGCTCATCACGGCCGACACTCGCTGCGCGTTGCGCGACGGCGGGCCGCAGCCGAAGAATGAACGGGCGCAGGCGCTCTTCAAACACTGGCAGAGCAGCGCGCGGCTGAATGGCGACATCCCCGGCGGACTCGTGCGGCTGCTGCACGAAAAGGTGAAGGACTTCATCCGCGCGAACGAGCCCGACACTTCGGGCGGCCCCTTCGCGCAGAAGATGAAGCCGCTGGAGCCGCGCTTTGCGAACCCGGGCGATTGGAAGGCGGCGGACGTCGTCGCGCTGCTCGACGACATCGCGGCGGTACACACCATTCCGCTGGACAGCGCGCTCACGCACCTCACGCAGCGCACGCTTTATCCCGGCACGCCGCTGCCTGCGTCGCTGGAGAAAGCCGACTGGGGCGAGCCGCTGCCGAGCGGTCTCCGCGTGGCGCATTTGCTGGAGCCGCGCGCGGGAGCGTATCACCTCGG
>JBJXFS010000281.1:0-37108 GCA_046155625.1 Verrucomicrobiales bacterium
CCCGGCGGCGGATCCGGTATTCGTGAGGTCAGACGAATCAAAGGTCAGAACGATGTCGGGCGTGCCAGGCACGGTGAAATTGACGACTGTGAGCAGCGCCTCGCGGCTGGTCACATTGGAAGCGCCCACGGTGACCCGTGCGCGGTAGAGGGTCCCATTATCCGCTCCAGTGCGCGGGGCGGTGACGAGCGTCGGCGAGGTGGCTCCGACGATGTTGCTGAAATCGGCATCGGTGGTCGCTTTCTTCTGCCATTGCACCGTGGCCGGAGGGACCGCGGCGTTGGAGTTCACCGTGAACTGGGCAGGCGCTCCCGAAACACTGATGAGATCGTCGGGTTCATCCGTGATCTGGACGGGGCCGGCATACGTGGTGGTCGTCAGACGCACGTTGTCAATTTCATACCGCTGATTCAGGCCGCCCGTGCGGGCGTAAAACCCAAACTGGCCATTCGGCAGCGCGGACCAATTGGGGACGGGAACATTCTGAAAATAAATCCGTCCATTGAAAGCGACCGTGACCAGACCCGCCGCATCGAGCCGCACGGCCACTGGGGCAAAGTCCAGATCAGTAAAGACTTCGTACGGGGAGACGCGGGCCGTGGCCAGCGTGGTCGCGCCCCATTTGAGGTCGATGGTGGGCGCTTCGCCGACACCGTTGATTGGATTGCCGTCGGCGCTGTCGTAAACGTCGAAGCACAGACGCAGACCGGACCCGGCCCCTTCTTCCGCTTCGCTGACCGGCTCGGCTGGCAGGTCCGCGGCCCAGTTGAAGCTGAAGCCGTCAGCCGGTGGCACCGTGCCGGTGCCGAGCCTCAGGTCGAACGCCGCGAAAATCGAAGAGATGGAGGCGCCAGCATCGATGTCATTGAGCACCAACGCTCCAGATAGACTATTGACGGCATCGGTCAATTGCAGGAATCCCGTGGGGTCAAACAAGGCACTTCCATAGGTGGCGCCCTCGGCGGGCGGAATCGACCCCGAGTTAAAATTCTGGGTGTAATCGGCCGCCGGTTCGGCCAGCGCACCGACCGTCAGGGTGGCAATGTCGGACGTGGTCGTGCCTTGGCCATCGCTGATCAGGAGACGGTATTGCGCTCCGTTGTCGCCGGCCGCGACCGGGGCCGCTGACACGTAGTCGCGGCTGGTGGCGCCCGGGATATTAGCGAAATTGACACCACTCGGTTCCTTGCGCTGCCATTGATAGCCGGTCGCCACCCCCTCATTGGCCAGCAGGGCGTAAAGCCGGACGGGCGATCCCGTGATCACGGTCGACGATTGCGGCTGATGCACCAAGGCGGCCTGCAGCCCGCCCGTCGTCGTGGTCAGGCTGAAATCATCGACGAAGATATTCATGTTCAGCCCGCCCGTCCGGGCTCCGATGGCGAAGCGCCCGGCGGCAATCGGTTGGTAGGGCGTGTAGAGATTATCGATGTAGGTTACCCCATCGAAGGCGACATCCAACGAACCGTCCGGGTCGAGCTTGATCTGGACGTCGGCCCATGCCGGCGTGCCCGACTCCCCGGTGATCAACGGATTCAGACCGGGTTTGACCTCGGCAAGCTGGGTATTGTTCCAGCGAATGGTGATGGCGGGCGCTTCTCCCCCGGCATTGTCGTAGAGGTCGAATGCCACAATCAGGCCCGTGCCACTCCCCTCCTCGCTGATGCCACCATCAACTAAATCACTGGCGAAATTGAAGCTCCACCCGTCCGCCGGCGGGGACGTGCCACCCCCGGCCCGCAGC
Organism: Verrucomicrobiales bacterium; assembly: GCA_046155625.1. Taxonomy (GTDB): domain Bacteria; phylum Verrucomicrobiota; class Verrucomicrobiia; order Verrucomicrobiales; family V1-33; genus CAJBME01. The sequence continues at coordinate 1,745 of JBJXFS010000281.1, forward strand.
TTGCCGGTAAAATTCAAACTATTGACCGGTCCGCCGCCGTCCAGATCCTCGATAATCCAAGACCCCAGCCGACCATTGACGTTTTTCACGATCTTCAGGGCACCGCCATTGAAGCCGCCGCTGTCTTCGACCACGGCGCTGCCATGGACCGAGGTGCCTGCCGGGACTTGGCCATCGTCGAAATTGGCGGTGAGCGACCCGGCGTAAAGACTGGCCGGCGATAAGACGCCGAGACCGGCCGCCACCAAGCGGCGGCCCAAAAATAACGGGGTTTTCATGGAATTTGGGGTTTAGGTTAAGGGGAGCACAGACGAACGGACCCTTAGGGGGCCTTAGGAAACCAAATATCTGACGGATGAGAGCTTGGCCAGAGAATTTCGAACGAGCAACTCGGGATTGTCCCTACGGAGCCTCAGATTTCGCGGATGGGCAATCGAGCGCGGTAAATCGCCGGGTCAGGTCGGTGAGCGACTGTTCGACGCCCATGCGTTCGAGCGAACTGGCGCCGACAAAGCCGTGAGTGGTCGTATGAGCCATGACCCTGGCGGCGTCTTCCGGGGTGTTGATCGGGCCACCGTGGCAGAGGAAAAAAATGTCTTTCCGCACCGTGCTGGCGGCGTCGATGATTTCCTGGGTCCGCTCCAACGTGAAATCCCAGGAGACGACCGCGCTGGTGACGCCGATCGACCCGCCAACTGTCGTGCCGACATGCGCAATGATGGCATCCGCCCCCGCCTTGGCCATCTCGATGGCCTCTTCCGGGGACCCCACATAAACGATGCTGAACAAGTCCATCCGGCGCGCCAGCGCCACCATCTCATATTCCTTCGTCACGCTCATCCCGGTTTCCTCAAGCACCCCCCGAAAATGGCCGTCGACGATGGTGTGCGTCGGGAAGTTGTTGACCCCGGAAAAGCCCATTTCTTTCACCTTGCCGAGCCAATGCCACATCCGGCGCCGCGGGTCGGTGGCATGGACACCGCAAATCACGGGCACTTCCTCGACAACTGGAAGAACTTCATACTCACCAATTTCCATCGCGATGGCATTCGCATCGCCGTAGGCCATCATGCCCGCCGTCGACCCGTGTCCCATCATTCGGAACCGCCCGCTGTTGTAGATGATGATCAGGTCGGCGCCCCCGCGTTCAATGAACTTGGCCGAAATGCCGGTGCCAGCACCCGCCGCAATCAGGGCCTTGCCCTGAGCCAGCTTGGCGTGCAGTCGCTCGCGCACTTCATCACGTGTATACGGGTTTCCTTTTCCGGTCCAGGGATTGGGCATGGTGGGTGTGGGGTAAGGGGGACGGGGTAAGGGGGACGGGGTAAGGGGTAAGGGGGACGCGGGAGCGGTAATCAGTGTTCAGTATTCAGAAATATTGGGTAATGAGCTCGAAGCGGGCGGGGCAGGATGGACAGGAAGAGTCACAGGCGTAGGTGGCAGGGCGGTGAGCGGAGCGGCCACTCAGAGGACGAGGACGATCCCAAGCATCCTGATTAGGTCTTTTCCGCCCACACGATTGTTCGTCAGCTTCAGCCATCCATCCTTTGCGCCACTGAGGGAGTTCATGAGGCTGGGGTACCTGGCTGGAGCCAATGGAGGCAGGCCATGCGGATGGCGATGCCATTTTCGACTTGGTGGTTGATCAGGCAACGGTCGTAGGACATGACGGCGTCGACCAATTCGACGCCCCTGTTTACGGGGCCGGGGTGCATGATATAGATGCCGTCGGCGGCAAGGCGGGCGAACCGTTCGTCGGTCACGCCGAAGTGCCGATGGTATTCCCCGAGGCTGGGGAAGAATGGATCGGCGTCGAGGCGTTCATTCTGGATGCGCAGGAGGTAGACGACATCCGGTTTCCACTGCAACACATCGTCGAAAGTGCGGAACTTCCGCAGCCAGTCCCAGCGCGTGTCGGGAATGAGCGTGCCCGGCCCGAGCACGGCGACCTCGGCGCCGAGGCGATGAAAAATGGTGCTGGTCGACCGGGCGACGCGCGAGTGGAGCAGATCGCCGACGATGACGATTCGACGACCGGTGAGGTCGGGCCAGATTTCGCGCAGGGTGAAGGCGTCGAGCAACGCCTGGGTCGGGTGCGCGTGCCATCCGTCCCCGGCATTGATCACACTGGCGCGGCTGTGGCGGGCGATCAGGCTGGCGACGCCGGAAGCGCTGTGGCGGACGATGATGTAGTCGACCTGCATGGCCTCGAGCGTCTCCACGGTATCGAGAATGGACTCGCCCTTGACCACACTGGACGTCGAGACGGAGAAATTGGTGACGTCGGCAGAGAGCCGGTTGGCCGCGACCTCGAATGACGAGAGGGTGCGAGTCGAGGGCTCGTAAAAGAGCGTGAGCACGTGACGACCTCGCAGCGTGGGGACCTTTTTGACCCGGCGCTGGAAAAGGGCTTTAAAATGAGAGGCGTTGGCCAGCACCAGCTCGATTTCCTTGGTGTCGAGCGGCGCGATGGACAGCAGGTCCTTGCGGCGTGGCAGGTTCATCGGATCACCTCCTTGTGTCCGATGGTGGCGACGTCGACTTCGTCCGTCTCACGCAGGCGAACTCGGACGTAGGTGTTCCGGTCGGTGGGGTGCGCCAATCCGACGAAGTCCGCCTGAATGGGTAGTTCGCGGCAACCGCGGTCGAGCAGCACGGCAAGCTCGACCCGATCGGGCCGCCCGAAGTCGCTCAACTCCTCGAGGGCCGCGCGGATGGTGCGCCCGGTATAGAGCACGTCATCGAAAAGCACGACTTGCCCGCCATCCACATCAAACGGGATCTTCGACCCCTTCAGCTGAGGTATGGTCGACAGCGCGGCGAGGTCATCACGATACAGGGAAATATCGAGCGACCCGACCGGTGGCGCGTCCCGATCCGGATGGCGGGCCGCGAGAATGGTCGCCACTCGATGGGCGAGCGGCACTCCGCGGCGCTCGATCCCAATGAAGATGGGCCAGCCGTCAGGATGACGAGCGGCGATCTGGGCGGCCAGCCTTTCGACCGCGCCCTGGATGCCCTCGGCATCCAGAAGCACGTCGGGGTCGGCGACAGGCGGCAGGTTGGACACGCGGGGATGTACGTGGGCGCGGCACGGAATGCAAGCCACGGCGGAGACCGGCGGCAAATCGACGGCCGCCCCCCTATTCAAAATGGCGCCGCCCGATGTCTCGGCGCCGCTGGCAGCCGTCGAAAGTGATGGCCTTGGCTGCCGGCTCCACCCGGGCCAGTGCCGCTTCACGAGTAGCCCCTTGCGCCACCACCGCGAGCACCCTCCCGCCGTTGGTTTCAAAGTGCGGGGCGTCAGCCGTGCTTCCGGACGCCAACCGCGTCCCACAATGGAAAACCATGGCCCCCGCCGCGGCCGCCTCGTCCAGACCGGCGATTCGGTCGCCGCTCCGGCTTGAAGCCGGGTATCCCGCGCTGGCCAGGATAAGGCAGATGCTCCAGCCCGGGGAGAACGAGATCAGGTCCGGTCGCAGCACGCCGCGCGCGCCGTGCCAGACGTATGCGGCAAAGTCGCCGCCGATCAGCGGCATGACAGCTTCGCATTCCGGGTCACCGAACCGGCAGTTGTACTCGATCACCTTCGGCCCGTCCGGCGTCAGCATCAGCCCGAAATAAAGAAACCCGCGGTACGGCAAGCCGTCGGTCTGCAACCCCGCCACTGTGGGCGCCACAATCTCCCGTTCGATCCGGGCCAGCAGGTCAGGCGCGACCAAATCGCGGCTGGCCACCGCCCCCATGCCGCCGGTATTCGGCCCCTGGTCGCCATCGAAGATGCGTTTGTAGTCCCGCGCCGGGCACAGGAGGTGGTACGACCCGCCCACCAGGCTGGCGAAGAGGCTCAGCTCCGGCCCGGTCAGGCATTCCTCAATCACCACCCGCCCGGGTCCAAAGGCCTGCTGCACAAAAATGGTGTCCAGAAACGCCTCCGTCTCCGTCGACGTCAGACAGACCGCCACCCCCTTGCCCGCTGCCAAGCCATCGAACTTCAGGACCACCGGACCGTCCCCGGCAATCGCCGGAATCAGCGCCCGCGCCTCCGCCAGCGTGCTGGCCGCCGCATATCGCGCGGTGGGAATCCCGTGCCGCACCAGAAATGCTTTCGCAAACTCCTTGCTCGCCTCCAGCTGCGCCGATTCCTTCGGCGGTCCCCAGCACGGCACGCCGATCCGCTCGCACCCGTTGGCCAACCCTTCGCCCGTCACCAAATAACTCTCTTCTCCGGCCACCACCAAATCGATCGCCTCCCGCTGAACAAAATCGAGCAACGAGGGCAAGTCATTCACCCCGGGCGCCGGCTTCCCCACCGAGGCAAAGATTGCGTCACTCCCGGGAAACGCCCACCGCTCGGTCGGTGTCGCCGATCCTGCCAGCGCCGCCAACAACGCATGCTCGCGCCCGCCTTTTCCAACCACCAATAGTTTCAGCATCCACTTCCGTTACCGGCGCCTCGCCCGGATGCAATGAATTCTCCTGTCTTTGGTTCTTCGTTCTTGGTTCTTGGTTCTTCGTGCTTGGTTCTTGGTTCTTGGTTCTTCGTTCTACGTTCTTCGTGCTTGGTTCTTGGTTCTTGGTTCTTGGTTCTTGGTTCGAAGCCTCAAACTTCTTTTGGGCGAATGGCGGTCGGTTGGTGTCCCGTCTTTAGACGGAACGCGAAGCTTTGAGAGCAAAGCCTTGGCTCACGCGCCACCTTCGCCGCCTTCGAAACCCTGGCGAGAAACCAACCTCGAAACCTGATCGGGGTGCCTCACGCGAAGGACACGAAGGATACAGAAGAGCCGATTCATCGGTGGCGACACAGGCTCGATGGAATTGCCTTTGAGTAACCCGTCCGGACCAGGCACTGAAAAATGGGTGGCCTTCCTTTTGCTCCCAGGGCGTTTTCATCTGCTGAAGCAATGCTTTGAGTATAAACGTCCCATCAAGATTTCGTACAACCTAGGGAGCCAAAGGATTTCGGACTGCTGGGAGCATCCCAGCTCTTCGGGGCGGAACGCCCTCTCTGCGAAAGGGCGTTCGCCTGATAGAGCGGCAATGATTGCCGCAGTCACAGAATACCAACGACTTCGACTTTAAGCTGGTCGTCGATAAACTTCCGCGCCGATCATGTTGTTTCCGAGAAGCGCGTGAGCACCACGCCTCGACTGGGCGATTGGCTGGCTCGAGAATGAAAACGCCCTGCTTTTCCGCCAATTTCGGGCGATACACACTTGCCCGAGACGTTTGTCTGGACTTATACTTGTGGGCGATGAGGTCAGTCTTCCATGCCGTCATCCGTTGGATCAGTGCCGTTTTCACTGGGATTGAATGCATACTCCGAATTGGCGATTGGCCCTCGCTGTATGGCGTGGTGGCTTCCCAAGTCTGGCTCGTGGTGACGGCATTGTTGGTGGCTCCGGAAATTGGCGCGCTGATGTCGGGCCGGACTCGACTTGGCGAACTGAGCGAGGCCACGGTCGAGCGGATCCGGTACTGCGCCTCCGTAACCTGCGTCGGCCTGTCTGGATATCTCCTGTATCTCACTGGAGGCGGCGATCCGCCACCTGGCGAGCACTTCTGAGGCTCGATTGACGTCGCCCCCGTGCTTGGGGTGATCTCGCACTTTACCTTGGCGGTGCTGCTACCGATGCCGCTCTGGGCGAAATACGCGCCGAATCCGCTGCAGTGGGCTGGCTCGATCTTCTTTCCTTCCGATCCCGCGGGCATACCTCCGCTCGACCTCTCGGTAGCCCGCTACTTTGCCGCCGCCCGCCAGTGGGAAAAGGCCGCCGACGAATTTGCCCGCGTCGTGGAATGGCATCCTTCGGCCACCGAGGCCTGGGTGGGATGGATGGAGGCAGCGAATCATCTGCCAGACGCGTCGGATCAAACCCGCGAAGTGCTCGCCAACGGACTGCGGGCTCTCGAATCCCCCGCGGCTCGCGACGCCCTGTACGCGGCATTCGCAAAAACCAATGCGATTCATCCAGCCACTGGCGCTTGAGGTGGGCAAACGCGCGCCTCTAGGAGTGGAAATTCACGATTTCCAAAGCCCCGAATACTTTGAAGTCGCGGTGGTTGTTGGTGACTAGCCGCTTTACTCCTGCTTGGTGGAAGGTGGCCGCCAGCAGGGTGTCCAGCAGGCGTTTGCGTCCCAGTTGGTGGCGTGTCAGCCACCCAAAAGAATCGGTCACCGCCTGTCCTTCGGGGTAAACCCGAACCACCTCCTCGGCCTGCCACCAGTGTTCGGCGCGTCGAATGGCCTCAGCCATGCTTAACGGCTGGGGCATTCGTTTTGCGTCGGTTACAATGTGGATGAACTCCGCCAGCGTCTGGGGGGCCAACGCCAAATCATGCCCATCCTTCAGCAGAGATTGTAGCAACTCGTCCGCTTGCCGGTGAAATGGATGATTTTCAATTTCCACGGCCACCAGGAAATCCGTGTCAATCCCGTGCGTCATCGATCATGTCCCCCAGAATGTCCTCGTCGCCCGTGATCGCCTCGATCGACCCGCCCACATTCGCCGGCCGCCGGTCGCGCAACGAGGTCCGACGCTGCATGTGCTCCTGCCGATAAAACTCCATCGCCTCGCGAATCAATTCAGAAGCCTTCCGATCCGTCTTCCGCGCATATTTCTGAAATTCCTCATACACGGGCTCGGATACATTGATCGTAATGGTCTTCATACATCACTTTAACTGTATGTTCCCCGCTTCGTCAAGTCGGATGGCCATCCATGGAATTTTTTCCATAATTTCTACAAATATAGAAGCCAGATGCAGAGGGCGTTTGTTCTGATGGTCAGCTCGTCACCTCCCAGACGCGCCGGACCAAACCCGCAAGGGGTCGCCGAGCCCATGCCCCGAAAGCGTTCCGCTTGAGCCGGGCAGCCACACGGCGGAGGATTTTTTCGCGTGTTTTGTGTTTTTCGTGATTGGGCCATTGTCATAATGCATGAAACCGCCCTGGGGTATGTGGTCCGCTTGCGCGATGGTCCTTTACCTCGACGAAGGCGGACTTTATGGATGATTGATGGTTCGATCTGACAGCTCGATCGCTTCGAAGCCTTTCCCGGGCCAGAGTGTCAGCTTGGCCAGGCGGCTCGGGACCACCACCCATCGATCCCTGCTCCTGCATCGGCTGGGGCGACTCGGCTTGGAGACACCGGAGAAACTAGTGGCATTGGCGGAAAGCCGGGGTCTCCGCTACTATGCCAGCACACTCGCCGCGCCGGGGACGGCTGATGGCATGCCGATCCGCGCCGTGACGGACGAGGAACTGGCCATTGCCCTGCTCCACCCCTCGCTTCCGTGGGATCCGCAGCGGATACGATTAGCGGCCGCGGTGCTGGCCGGGCCAGGGGTGCGGGCTTCCGTCATCGCGCGCCTCGCCGTGATGGAGCGCAGTGCATCGGTCGTTCGCGAAATCGCCCTCGCGGGGCAGGCGGAGGAACCGGACAACTCCTTCTGGGCAGCGTTGCTTGCCCTGCTCCCGCCTACTGCGCCCGTGCCGCCCGGAGTGCTCCCGCACCGGTCGCGCTACATGGCCATTACCGGTCGATCCCGGCCCGGAACCGTGCCTTTACGCCAGTGGGTCCGACCCCTCCTCGACTGAAGTGATCCACGCCCAGACCATTTTATTCGCTCTCGACCGGCATCTGGACCGGCCCGTCTCCCTCCAAGTGATCCTCCGACCCAACTGGCAGGACCAGCTTGTCCCGATCCACCTGCCCGCGTTGCACCACTTGCGGCTGAGTCGCCCCCACGTGCTCGATCTCCTGCTGACCAAAATGATGCGCGGCGCCGATCCGCAGGACATGGCGGACGCCGCCTTTCTGCTGACCCAGCCCGAGGCGAAGCGCGAGGGGTTGCCTCAACTCTTCGCGCAGGCGCGCGTGCCGGACGTGCCGGAAATCCACGCGCTTTTCGCCGAAGCGCAACCCATCGTGCTTGGGCTCGCCGAATCCGCGGAACCACAACAAGGTCCATCCGAAAGACATCGGGGTTGAGAGCCGGGAACGGGGAGTGAGGGTCCCCAGGACGAGGACGATGAGAGCGAAAAGCACGGGCAGCTAACGCCTACGTTCGCCGGATACCGCGAAGTGAGTGCTACCAAAACCGGGAATCGCGCCATCTCTCTCGTGGCAGCCATGTGATTTGATCAGGAGCCGACGAATGAACGGTTCCAGCGAGAACGCGCCCGCGCACGGCCGACTCAAGTTCGGCCAACGAGGCGGCCGCGCTTCCAATTCGAGCGCCGATGTGGTTGTTGTGGCTGTCCATGCGATTCGAATCCTTGCCCCGCGATTCGAAGACAGCCGTCACCAGAGTCACAGCCCGTGCATCCAATGTGTAGGAGACAACGGCGCTCGCCAGGGCGTGACGATACGCGTCGAGAGGTCCGTGCCTACCGCCCTCAAGATCCGAACGAAGGACATGGTACCACGTATAACCAAGCACGAACAACGGATAGAGACCCACAACAACCACAAGAACGGCCAGTCTCCTCAGCCATCGGATCGCTTTCTTCATCGGATCCTATCGTCGGTCGCCAGAAGTGATTTTCAATCCTCACGGTGTTGTGGAGTCGGCCGGGCTCGACCTCCGCTGCGTAGAGCGAATGCGACTCCAAAGCTCCGCTCGTTCCCATTCCAGTGTTTGAATTTAGCGGGCCAGCTTGACGGTCGCGGACTCGGTGCCGGCGGTGAGCAATTCGAGCAGGGCATGCAGATTCCAGCGGTCGCAGCCTTCGCGGATTTTGCCGTCGTGGACTCGCAGCCACGTCATGCCTTGATAGGTGACGGATCTTCCCGAGGCGGCGACGGGACCGAACGGACGGGCGTGCGTTCCGGTGGCCGACCAACGGACGACCGCATCGTCTCCCTCGGCGACGATGCCCTGCACTGTCACGCGCAGGTCAGGAAAAGCGGCCGTGAATGGGAGGTCCATGTTCTCTAAATAATCTTCCGGGCCGGTCACCATTCCGCCTTCCGTGCATCCAACGATTTCGGAATGCATGAGTTCATGGATGACGGCCGGATTCCTCGCGTTCCAAATCCCGGTGAACCAGCGATGGGCGAGGTCTTTCGTGGTCATGGAGGAATGGTGGACAAAAACAGTCGGATGCCACTGGGGACCTCAGGAAGTCTTGGGAGAAAAAGTCTTGACGCAGGCAGCCACTCCTCGTTATCCCTCGCTCAAGCACTCATTGGCTCTCACACTCCGCTGGCGCGCCAATCCACCCAAACCCGTCCTCAATCCAGGTATTCCAGCCTTCCCCCTCTCGACCGCAGCAAGACGCGCCCCCGGGATCCCGCCCGCCTGCCCTTCAGAGTCAATTCCCGGCAGTCGGTCCAAATCAAATACCCACAAACAAGGAGGCTCTTATGGTCGGCAGCAAAAAATTCCGTGGTGGATTTGGCGCGCTGTCGATGGCGATACTGCTTTTTGCGCCGACTCGCGAGACTGGAGCGGTTGTTTTCGAGTTTGAGTACGCCGATGCGAGCGGCCAAGGTTTCTTCGATCCCGTGCTCGGGTCCGCGCGGCGGTCGGCGCTGGAACATGCCGGCAACATCTGGGGCAGTTTGATTCCGTCGGCGTATGTCGGCGAGGTGATCACGGTGAATGTCTCCTATGCCGATCTTGGCGCCGGCACTCCGCGCGCTTCAACCAAAATCGGATATTTGTATCCCGCCCCGACGAAGGCGAGTACGCATTTTCCGAAAGCCCTGGCCAATCACTTGAGTGGGATGGATGTCGATCCTGCAAAGGACGAGATCACCATCCAATTCAATTCGAATCTGCCGACGAATTATTGGTACTACGGTCTGGATGCACAACCAAGCCCGACCGAAGCCGATTTTGTTACGACAGCTTTGCACGAGATTGGGCACGGATTGGGCTTTGGCAGCAGCTTTCGCGCCAATGGCGGTTACGGTGTCTTTGGGGACGGTACATTCGACGCCGACGAGGCCAGATCGGGTTGGGCGACGATCTACGACTGGTTTGTGACTCTCGGCCCGAATGGCAATCTCGTTTTCAACGGAACGCAAAGTCAAATCGCGGCGGCGGTGGTCAGCGACAACATTTATTGGAACGGCGCCCAAGCCACCAGCGCCAACGGAGGCAACCCGGTGCCCTTGTTTGCTCCGACGATGTACACGGGCCTCTCGTCGATCAGTCACGTGGACGATGCGCTCAGTGACGCCCTGATGCAGCCCACTCGCCCCGGAGGCAAGGCCATCCATTTGCCGATGGCGATCGAACGCGCCATGCTGCGCGACATGGGTTGGAACATCGCGGTGGCGCCAGCCACCGTCGCGTGGTCGGGACTCGGCGGCGACAATTCCTGGACTACCGCAGCGAACTGGGTCGGGATGGCGGTTCCCCGGGGTGGGGACAGCCTTGCGTTCGGGCCGAGCCCCCAGACCGATGTCGCCGTACTGTACGACAGCGGCAGCTTCGCCCAGCATTACCTGTTCCTCAATACGCTCAATTTTGCCGCTGACGCGCCGGCTTACACTCTGCGATTCAAGCCGCGAACCAGCACGAGGTTTTTGGGGTCGAATCCGGGTACGGGCATCATCAACTTTTCCGGCCAGACGCATCAGATCATCCTCGAATCGTCGTTCAGAGACGGCTTATGGATCCCGCCTCTCGCCGCCAAGGTGACGTTCGACGGCGGCGCCATCGCGGGCAATACGGATTACCTGCTGCGCGGCGGCGGCACGACGATCGCCGGCGGGCCGCTCCCCCACGTCCCTCTTTTCTTACAGCGTCACCCAGGGGCGTCGATTGTATTTCAGAACAATTCTTCGGCGGGGACGGCTTCGTTCGTGATCGAGGGCGGCGCCGGCGACGGCGGGCCTAACGCCCAGGTGACATTTCAACAAAACGCCAGTGCGGGCGCCGCCAAGTTCCGCGCCAAGGGCGGACTACTGGGGCTGAGCTTGCCGCAGGGGAACGTGGCCACGGGGTTCGGCGGCCAGGTTCTCTTCCAAGACAAGGCAACGGCTGGCGGCGCCACGATCGACACGGAAGGGCAGGCCGAGACCATGAACGGCCCGGGCGGCTTTGCGGTCTTCACCGGGTCGTCAACCGCGGCGGATAGCCAGATCCATAACCATGGCTCCACTTATGTGAATGGAATTGGCGGCGGTACGTATTTTTCCGGCAACTCCACCGCGGGAGCCGCGGAAATCACCAATGACGCGGACGGCGCGAACTCCGTGACGCCGAGCGTGGGCGCCCGCACTGTCTTTCAGGATTCTGCCACCGCCGGCGACTCGACCATTGAAAATGTGGGGGCGCCGGGCCAATCCGCCCGCCACGGTCACACCGAGTTTCGCCACAATTCGACCGCCGCCAATGCCACGATCAATAACCGCGGGCATATTACCGTTGGGGGCGTGGCGGGCCGCACCATTTTCTACGACTCGGCCACAGCCGCGACCGCCACCATCAATATGCACGGGGGCTACAGCGACGATGGGCGCCTCGAATTCCGTCAAACGTCCTCGGCCGCAACCGCCCAAATAAATTTAATCAATGTGCCATCGGTTGTCGGCCGCCCCAACAACGGAGGAATCATAGTTTTCTATGACAACTCCACGGCCGCCCAGTCCCGGATCACGCTGCAACAGAACGGGCAGCACAGTCACCTCCGGTTTTACAACAACGCCACGGCAGGCGACGCGCAAATCACGGCGCAAGACTTCGGCGGCCTGATCAACTTCTTCGACAAATCAACGGCCGCGAACGCCGACATGACACTCGGAAGAAGCAGCACCACGATCTTCGGGGCCGGCACCACCGCGGCCCAGGCAAAGATCACGATGGGTTATGGCGCCGCGCTTCAGCTCTCCGAGTCCTCGGCCGGCGAGGCCGAGATTGTCGCCGCCGGTTCGTCGCTCTATCCGTGGGGGGGCGGCGCCATCACGTTCAATTCGTTTTCGACGGCCGCTGACGCCACGATCACCCTGACCGGCGCAATGGTTCCGCTCGCAGCAGGCGCAAGCGTTTCCTTCATCAATAGTTCCCATGCCGGAAATTCGACCATTACCGCTCACGGCGGAACCAATGGCGGCGCTGGCGCCACGGTCAGTTTCTACCAGTCGCACGGCGATACTGCCAGGCTCATTGCTCATGCCGGAGCCACGGTCACTTTCATTAATCACCCCACCTTCACCGCGTTTTCAATCGGCTCCATCGAAGGGGCGGGGACGTTCATCCTGCAAGGCAACGAATTGACGGTCGGCACGCGAAACATCGATTCGGCCACCTCGGGTCCCATCATCGACTCTCCCACTGGTTTTAACGCCGGCGGCCGGCTCATCAAGGTCGGAACCGGCAGGCTGACGCTCGCAGGCACGAACACCTACAGCGGATTGACCACCGCTGCGGGCGGCGAACTGCGCGTCGATGGCTCGATCGCAGGCGATGCGGTCGTCCAGAGCGGCGCCACGCTCAGCGGTACCGGTTCGATCGGCGGAGTCGTTACGGTGAATCCTGGCGGCGTTTTCGCGCCTGGAACATCCGCCGGCACCATTGCGGTTGGCGGTTTGACGCTGACATCCGGCGGAGCCCTTCATTTCGAATTGGGCGACGCGGCCCGCGACCATATCAGGCTCACGGACAACGGCAATATTGCCCTGGCCGGCACACTCAACCTATCGCTCGTGGATGGATTTACGCCGACGCTAGGCCAGTCGTTCCCGCTGTTTGAGGGCTCCATCGGCACTATCACCGGCTCGTTCGATTCGATTGACGCACCCACTTTTGACGGCCTGACATTCGACCTCGTCCGCAATGCCGGTTCCGTGATGCTTCAGGTCGTCGCCCAGACGCCCGGACCCAGGTTGGCCATTCTTAACGTCGCCTATACCGAAGGCAATCTGACCATCACATGGGAATCGGAAGCAGGGGCCACCTACACCGTCGAACGCAGTGTAGACCTCGGGAACTGGAATCCCATCGCCACCGTTCCTGGGGGCGTAAACAGCACCTCGTGGACCGACGACGCGCCGCCGCTGCCATCCGCCAAAACGCAGTATTTTTACCGAGTGAGCGCGCAGTAAGCCCCCCTGCCGTGAGTCGCCCGAGCCCATCCCGTCGAGGTCGGGGTCAGCGTACGGGCCGGAGGCCTGGGTTCCAGCGTGAGCGGATTCCTCGACGACATGACGTTGTCCGTTTCCCGTAGGGAATCGAATCACGTACCAAAATGACACTGAGTGCCGGTTGCCGCGAACACGGGGCTGCCAGAATCGCGAATCGCGCCACATCGGATGCGATCGACGGTCACCGAACGGGATCTTCAATCCTGACGGTGTTGTGGAGTCGGCAGGGTTCGACCTCCGCTGCGTGGAGCGGATGCGACTCCAAAGCTCCGCTCGTTCCCATTCCAGTTCTTGAGTTTACCGGACCAGCTTGACAGTTGCGGACTCGGTGCCGGTGGCGGACAGTTCGAGCAGGGCATGCAGATTCCAGCGGTCGCAGCCTTCGCAAATTTTCCCGTCGCGGAACCGCAGCCACGTCATGCCTTGAAAGGTGACGGATCTTCCCGAAGCGGCGACGGGACCGAACGGACCGGCGTGCGTTCCAGTGACCGACCAACGGACGACCGCATCATCCCCCTCGGCGACAATGCCCTGCACTGTCACACGCAGGTCAGGAAAAGCGGCCGTGAACGGGAGGTAAAGGCGTTCGATATAGTTTATTCGGTCGATGAGTCGGAGCGCCCATGGTACTAGGCGGTTTGCGTCCATTGTTTCGCGACTGGGCCGACGATTCCGGCTCTTCTTCGTGTTTTACCTAGGAGCTTGGGCCGCTGTCCTCCTGGGTTCAGGAGCGCACTCGGTGCACACCCGCTTGAGCTGGTTTTTCTCGCGAAGGCCGCGAAGGAACGGAGGGAGGCTTGGGCGGTATGGTGGCCTTCCTTTGCCTCCTTCGCGAGAGCCCTCACTGACACGCCTCGCAGACGCCGCCATTCATCATGGCATCGAGTGAGCAAGCGGCTATTTCGGTCGGGGTGGATTCGCGGCGGGCTGGAGCGGGAGCGGGATCGGCGGGTATGGCCTGACCGGTGATGCCACGGATTTCCTTTTGGACCTCGGTGGTGGCCTTTTCGATGTTGGAGGCTTGGAGGGTGCGGAGGTAATAGGTTGTCTTGAGACCGGCGTGCCAGGCGTCGCGGTACATGTGAGAGAGGGTTTTCATGTCGGGTTTGGCCAGGAAGAGGTTGACCGACTGGGACTGGTCGATCCATTTTTGGCGGCGGGCGGCGGCCTGGATGAGCCAGTGGTATTCGATGGCGAAGGCGGTGCGGTAGCGCGCCTTGATTTCGGCGGGGATTTCCTCGATGTCCTTGAGTTCGCCGTCGTGGTATTTGAGTTTGTCGCTCATTTCGGGCGACCAGAGGCCGAGTTTCTTGAGGTCGCGGACGAGGAATTCGTTGAGCACGGTGAAGTCGCCGCCGAGGTTGGATTTGACGAAGAGGTTCTTGTAGTACGGCTCGATGCACGGGCTGGAGCCCATGATGTTGCTGATGGTGGCGGTGGGGGCGATGGCGAGCACATTGCTATTGCGCATGCCTTGGCGGGCGATCTTGTCGCGGAGCGGCTGCCAGTCCATGCGGCCGCCACGCGGGACTTTGACCGGCACGCCGCGTTCTTGTTCGAGCTGGTCGATGGTGTCGGGCGGCAGCAGGCCGCGGCTCCATTTGCTGCCTTGGTAGCTCGAGTACGTGCCGCGTTCGACGGCGAGGTCGCTGGACGCCTCGTAAGCGTAGTGCGCGATGGCTTCCATCGCCTCATCGTTGAACTCGACGGCCTCGGTGCTGGCGAAGGCCTGGCCGCGCATGTAGAGGGCGTTGGCGAGGCCCATGATGCCGAGGCCGACCGGGCGGTGGCGCAGGTTGGCGCGGCGGGCCGCCTCGGTCGGGTAAAAGTTGATATCGATGACGTTGTCGAGGGCGCGGACGGCGATGCGGATGGATTCGCGGAGTTTTTTGTGATCGAGGGAGCCGTCGGGCAGGAGGTGTGTGTCGAGGATGATGGACCCGAGGTTGCAGACGGCGGTTTCGTCGGCGGAGGTATTGAGGGTGATTTCGGTGCAGAGGTTGCTGCTATGGATGACGCCGCAGTGGCCCTGGGGTGAGCGGAGGTTGCAGGGATCTTTGAAGGTGATCCATGGATGTCCGGTTTCGAAGAGCATCTTGAGCATGTCCTTCCAGAGGTCGAGGGCCGGGATCTGGCGGCCGGTGATTTCGCCGCGGGCGGCTTTTTCCTCGTATTGGAGGTAGCGTTCCTCGAAGGCGCGCCCGTAGAGGTCGTGGAGGTCGGGGGTTTCGTTCGAGCGAAACAGCGTCCACGACTGCCGGGCCTCCATGCGCTTCATGAACAGGTCCGGGATCCAATTGGCCGTGTTCATGTCGTGGCACCGGCGGCGTTCGTCGCCGGTGCTGATGCGCAGCTTGAGGAAATCCTCGATGTCCATGTGCCATGATTCCAGGTAGGCGCAGCCGGAACCGCGGCGTTTGCCCCCCTGATTGACGGCGATGAGTTGGTCGTTGTGCAGCTTGAGAAACGGGATGACTCCCTGGGACTCGCCGTTGGTGCCGGCGATGTAGCTGCCCGTGCCGCGGACGGCGGTCCATGAGCCGCCCAAGCCGCCGGCCCATTTCGACAGGAAGGCGTTTTCGGCGATGCCGCGCGTCATGATCGACTCGATGGAGTCATCCACTTTATAAAGATAACATGAGCTGAGCTGGCTGTGCAGGGTGCCGGAATTGAACAAGGTGGGCGTGGACGAGCAGAACCGGCGGCTCTTGTAGAGGCGGTACAGCCCAATGATTTCGTCGGCCTGTGTGGCACGCGGTTCGTTGAGGAAGAGGCCCATGGCGACGCGCATCCAGAAGAACTGGGGCGTTTCGAGCCGGCGGTGCGGGCGCACCGTTTTATCGACGATGAGGTAACGGTCGTAAAGCGTCTGGATGCCGAGGTGGTCGAAGTCGAGGTCGGCGGCGGGGTCGAGTGCGGCGGCGAGTTTGTCGAGGTCGAGGTCGAGCAGGGCGGGGGCGAGACGATTGATTTCGACGCCGCGCTGGAGGTGGGCGCGGAATGCCTTGCGGTGGAAGGAGGGTAATTTTTCGATGCCATCGCGGACGATGTCCCAGCCGAGGACTTCCTCGTAGATGTAGCTGAGGAGGATGCGGCCGGCGAACCGGGCGAAGTCGGCGTCCTTCTCGATGAGGGTTTTGGCGTTGAGGGTGACGAGCGTCTGGATGTCGGCGCGTTTCATCCCGCTGAACATCGAGCGGCGCAGTTCGGTGTCGATTTGGTCGCGGTTCAGGCACAGGTCGAGCCCGAGCATGGCGAAGTCGATGCGTCGGCGCAGGTCTTGGCCGGTCCAGAATTCCAGGGTGCCGTCCTCGTTGGCGACCTCGATGAAACTGGCCTGTTGCGACTCGGCAGCGTGTTTGGCGCTGGCCTCGGCCTCGGTGCGCCGGATGTCGGCGCGGTGGTGGCGGTAGAGGATGAAGTGTTCAGCCACCTTGAAGTGGCCGCGGCGCATCAATTCTTCCTGGACCTTGTCCTGGACGTCCTCGATGTGGATAAAGTCCTGGCCGCGCTGGGCGAAGAAGTCGGTGATGGCCTGGGTGATGGCCACGGCCGGGCTGGGATCCTGCTGGACGCTGAGAAAGGCCTTGGTCACGGCGATTTCGACCTTGTCTGGGTTCCACGGCACGGCCTGCCCGTTGCGGCGGATCAATTTCGGCATGGGCGACTGGCCGGCGGCGCCTGCGGTGGCGATGGGGGATCCGTTGGTCGCGGCATGCCTATGGCGCACGACCAAGCTGCGCGCAATGTCGTGTTGATTGTGGCGAATCAGGGCGCGTTCGATGATGTCCGTCAGGTTCGGCTCGGAGAGCACCAAGGCATCGGGAGAAGCGAGCGGATCACCGGCGGCGCGGCGCTCGAGTTCCTCGTGCACGGCCGCCGCCATGGCCGCCACCCGCCGCCGATTGTTCTCGGAAAAGATGTCTTGCTCCTGGCGCGACACCAGCAGGTCGGTCAACGCCGAGCCGATCAATTCGGCCAAATGAGCCACATCCACCGGCCGTGCCTCCTCACCGGTGGTCACCTTGACCCGCGAGGGCGGCGCTTTGCCGGCGATGGTGCTCGCCCAGTCAAAATGCGGATGCGTCTGGCCCGCGGAGCCGTTGGTTCCGCGGATGACGTGCTTCAGATGCTGGTCCTGGACGACGAAATTGCGGTCGATCATGAGGTGGTGAGGATGCGGGTAAAAAGCGGGTGAGCAAAAATCGGATGGACGCGAAAAAAGGCGGGGGGCTGACGACCCGCCTCCCGCCCCGGTGTCGGCGGGAAGCTACAATTCGTCGTCACTCACGTGGACCAATGAGCTGGATTTCTGGTATTCGGTCACTTTGCCTTCGAAGAAATTCTGTTCCTTCTTGATGTCCATCATCTCGGCCAGCCAGGGCAGCGGGTTGGTCTGGCCCGGCTTGAGCGGAGGCAGACCGCAATCGACCAGCCGGCGGTCGGCGATGTAATCGATGTAGCTGGTGAATTCGTCGAGGGTGAGGCCGACTGAATTGACCGGCAGGCAGTCGCTGATGAATGCCTTTTCGAGCTCCACGGCTTCGCGCATCAGGTCGACCAGCTCCTGCTTGAAGTCAGTGGTCCAGAGCTCCTTGTTTTCCTCGATCAGATCCATGAAGAGGTTGCGGAAGACTTCGATGTGATTGGATTCATCGCGCAGCGTGTAGCGGAACATCTGGCCGATGCCCGGGAATTTGTTCTGGCGGTAAAGGCTCAAAATCATGCCAAAAAGCCCGTAGAACTGCGTGCCCTCCATGCACTGTCCGAAAACAAAAATGTTCTTGGCGAGCAGTTGTTTGTGGTCCAGGCGCGTCAGGTCCAAATCGCGGCGCAAGTCATGGCTCACCCGCGTCACGAATTCATTCTTCCGTTTCACCGTCTCGATCTGCTCGAACATGGCTTCGCACTCGTGCGGATTGATCCCCAGCGAGGAAATCATGTAGAGCAGTGAGTCCGCATGGATGTTCTCCTCGTGCGCATGCCGCCCCAGCACCAGCTTCAGCTCCGGCGCCGTCACCAACTCCCGCACCACATGCTGGATGTTGTCCCCCACGATCCCTTCCGCCGCGGAAAAATACCCAATCCCCATCCGAATCACCCAGCGTTCGATCTCCGAGGCCGCATACGGCGATTGCCACTGCTCCACATCCTTCTGCATCTGAATCTCCTCCGGCTCCCAATGGTTCGCCTTCATCGTCTTGTACAAATCATACGCCCATTGGTACTTCAACGGCAGCAGATTGAACGCCTCCGTCTTCCGACCGTTGATCACCCGCTTCTCCGCATACGCCCGTTCCGCTTTCGCTTGATCCAGCACAAATGTCCTATTTCCTATAACGAATGATTTTTCCATGACCGCCTGATAATTTAGATTTCTGAAATAATTTAGCAAAATCCCGTATGAGTGTCCAGGTTTTTCCCGCTCCACCACCATTTGTGGTGGGCGGTCGGCAAGTAAGCACAATTTGTAGTGGTTGGCCAGCAAATCTGACGAAATTTTCCCTATTATTTGGCTTGCAGTTTGGGCACCGAGTTCCCAAGCCGTCGAATTCAACGTTCCATGAAAGTGTCCGGTGTGGAACGGGCGCCTCTCCGAGGCGGTCCCCCTTCCGCCGATGGGTCAACGCACGGGAACATGTTGTCTAAGCGACTCTTTTTCAATAGTTTGAATTTAGGCAGGCCATGAGAGCCACGATCCCGCGACCCAAATTGGCGGATTAGGTCAAACCCCTGATTGCGATTTAAACATTTGTTTACATGCTGGGCCGCCGTGAATATGGAACTACCAGGAAGAGGGAAGGAGCATCCGGAGGTTCGCCTCCGGATTCTTGAGGCGGCTGGCGGGGTGTTTGCGGAACATGGGTATGAAGGGGCGACGGTGCGCATGATCACGGAGCGGGCGGGGGTGAACGTGGCTGCCATTAATTACTATTTTGGGGAAAAGGCCAGACTTTATGAACAGGTGGTGTCGGCGTGTCGCTGTTCCTCGCAGGAGGCGGCGGAGGCGTGTCCCTGGTCGCGGGAGGCGCCGGCGGAGGAACGGCTGAAATTTTTCATCGAGAGGATGGTCCGTCGGGCATTGAACTCGGGTCGGCCGTTGTGGCATCGGGTGGTGATGGCGCGCGAGATGATGGCGCCCACCGCGGCGCTTGACCGGATGGTGCGCGAGCAGATCGGCCCCGAGCGGGACCAGCTCCTGGAGGCCCTGAACGAACTGACCGGCGGGCGATTTCCCGAGCGTGCGATCCACCTGCTTGGGTTCAGCATCGTGGGACAATGCCTGTTTTATCTGCAGAACGGCCCACTGATCGACCGATTGAGTCCGCTGCTGCGCCAAGAACCCCCCGATGTCCAGGAATTGGTGACCCATATCCAACAGTTTTCGCTCGCTGCGGTCCAGTCGCTCGGTGCCGCCGCCACCCAAGACAAGCACGGGTTAGAAGTCCGCCAGATCCCGCCCTCAATCTGAACTCGTCTAGCTCCATGCCGACTGATCATCGCCAAAACCATGGCACGGGCCTTCAGCTCTGGGTGGGTTCACGCTCTTTTTCCTGGGCCGCTGGCCCAGGCCGGGAGTTTGTCCAGTTTTCGTGCTTTTGTGTTATCGGAACAACGCTCCAAGCGAATGAGAAAAGGTGGCATTCAGGTGGGACGCGTCCTCCCGAGCGCGTAGGCGGTCAAGGCGCACTCACCGGGAATGGACTTCACTTCTCGAGTGATGGTCGTGTGATGCACACCCTAAGTACTCCAATTACCGCGTCCTTCCGCATCGCTTTGGCTGGCTTTGGGCACTGCTTGAACAGGCGAACGGGGGCTTCTTCCGCCGCGCTCCCACCGCCCACGAGCCCGGGAGGTCTCGTCCCACCTTCAGCTTCAAACGCCCGCTGAAACCTATATTCAAAGAAGCCTCGAAGTAATGTCTTTCGCGAACCGACCCGCCCGGTTAGCCACTGACCCCCAATGCCCCTCCTCGCCCCGCCCCATTCGAGCCAATCACCGACTTCTTATTACCGATTACTGACTTCTTATTATCGATTCCTGATTCCTGATTACCAGTTGCTTGCCACCTCCGACCTCCGACCACTGACCGACCATGCACCGCCCAGCCATTTCCTCACTCATGATGCTCCCCATTCTTGCCGCCGGCGGGCTGTGGACGCCGCAGGTGGCGGCTCAGAGTGGCGTGGCGGTACCGGCACGATTTGCGGCTGATCCCACGGGGGGGGCTCGGGAAGCACAGTTGGGGGCGTGGTGGAAGACACTCGGAGATCCAATTTTGGACGACTTGATTACCGATGCGCTCGCGAACAATCGGGACTTGGTGGTGGCGGAGGCGCGGGTGGCGGAAGCCGTGGCCCGTCGGCGGGCGGCGGCGGGCGAGTATTGGCCGCAGGTCGGAGCGCGGCTGGCGGCCGGTCGCGGCCAGGCGAGCGAGAGCACGCGCACGGGCGTGTTCAGCGGCCTGACGCCGAGCAACGAGTTTTTGGGTACCGTGACGGCGAGTTGGGAGATTGATGTGTTTGGGCGCATTCGGCAGGGCGTGCGCGCGGCGCAGGCGCGGGCGGAAGCCCAGGAAGAGGGACGGCGCGATGTCTTGGTGATCCTGCTGGCCGAGGTGGCGGCCACCTATCTTGATCTGCGGGGACTGCAGGCCGAGCGGGGCGTCATCGAAGCCAACATCAAGAGCCAGGAGAATACGGCTGAATTGACGCGCGTGCGGCGCGACGCGGGGGTGGACAATGCTCTCGCGGTGGCCCAGGCCGAAGGTCAGCTCGCCATCACTAAAGCCACTCTGCCACCCCTTGTCCAACTCATCCGCGAAGCGCAGCACCGGCTCGCCACCCTGACCGGCCAGCCGCCGGCCACGTATCTTCAAAAACTTTCCGCCGTGCGCCCACTGCCCCGCGGACCGCGCCAAATCCCCGCGGGACTGCCCTCCACTCTCCTCGCCCGGCGACCCGACGTCCGCCGAGCGGAACGACTCGTCGCCGCCGCGGCCGCCCAGGTTGGCCAGGCCCGTGCCGAGCGACTGCCCGTCTTCGCTCTCACGGCGCAGACCGGTCAGCAGAGCGAGGAAGTGGGAGACTTGGTCGAGCGAAGGTCTAACTTGTGGTCGCTCGGCGCCAGCCTGAGCATCCCCCTCTTCACCGGTGGCACGCTGCGCGAAAACGTCCGGGCGGCCGAGGCCGTTTTCACCCAGGCCAAAGCCGGCTATGAGCAGTCGATGCTGCTCGCCCTCGAGGAGGTGGAAACCGCATTGGTGCGTCTCGCTGAATCCCAGAAAACCCTGGCCGCCCTACGCGAGGCGGAAGCCCAGGCGCTCAAAACCCTCACGCTCTCCACCGACCTGTATCGCAACGGTGCCGGCAGCTTCCTCAATGTGCTTGAAGCTCAACGCAGCAAACTCATCGCCCAAGCCCAAGCCGTCTCGTCCGAACGCCAGGTCGCACTCAACCTGGTCAGTCTCTACAAAGCCCTTGGCGGCGGCTGGGACACGCCGGTTGGCAGCTCCTCGCCATCCCCAGCGATCAACTCAGGGAAGAGCCCCACGCTCACCCCGGATGGTGAGGAGGCCCAGGTCGTGCCCTTCGGACCATGACGCCCATCCAGGGGCCCACTCGGCGGGGACTGGGCCAGGCGGTTGTTCGGTGGATGGCCTGGCTTTTTTACCCCTCAGGCCTTGGGCTGGACACCGCCGGCCGTCACACGCCTAGCAGCTGGCGAAGCACGACAGACGCTTGGCCCACCCGTGACCGCCACGGCCGCGCGGGGCGGAGCACTGACCAGTTTTCTTCCGCGGCGATGGTGGTCAGTCGATCGCCCGGATTAATGCAGACGGGATTCCGGACCAACCGGAGCATCGGCAGGTCGGCCGTGCTGTCGGAATAGGCCCATGAATCATTCACCTCGCAGGGCAGCAATCCGGCGGCTTCCATGGGCGTCAATTTGGCAGCGTGTTTGTTGTTTTCGCCGTCGATTTCGGCGATGAACGGCTGGCGGGCGCCCACGACGACGCGGGTGCCGAAGCTGTGATCGAAGCCCAGGACGCGGCCGATCTCGCGCACGTAAAACTCGGGGCTGGCGGAATTGAGGACCAAGAGGCGGCCTTCGCGGCGGTGGCGAGCGATTTCCGCCGTGAGTTCGGGATAGATAAGGGGGGGCACCACGGACTCGGCAAACTCGAGAGCCAAGTCGGCGACGCGTTCGGCGGGCATGAGCCAGAGGTAGCTCAAAAAAACACGTTTCAGTTCCCGCGCCTCGAGCACACCAAGCAATCCGGCCGGGGCCAGCAGCATGGCGAACGGCAGGAAGAATCGCCGTAATCCATGCCGACGCAGGACGAATTGACAGAAGAGAAGTTGGGTGTCGTGGGCGAGCAGGGTACCGTCGAGGTCGAACAGTGCGAGGCGTGGCATGGAAAAATCGGCGGTAATTCCGCAAAGAAAAAATCGAGCGATTAGAGTAAACCAGCGGGACGGCGGCTCAACCGCGGTATTCCGGATCCAATCGATTTCATGCGCCTCAAACTCACGATTGCCTATGACGGCCGGCCTTTCGCTGGATGGCAAAGCCAGCGAGGACGTCCCACGGTTCAAGATGCCGTAGAATCAGCCATTGCGGCCATCGCCGGCCTGCCTGGGGAAGGGGCGGTGACGCGCCTCCACGCCGCTGGTCGCACCGACACCGGTGTGCACGCGCTCGGACAGGTCGCTCACTTCGACACACCCCGGGCATCACGACTCGGCGAGGCGGAGTGGCATCGCGCGCTCAACGCCCTCTTGCCGCCCACCGTTCGCATCATGCGATGCCAGCAAGTCAGGCCAGATTTCCACGCACGCTTCGACGCCACCGGAAAAACCTACCGCTACCGGATGTGGCATGGCGAAGTGCTGCCACCGATCGAGTACGGTCTGGCCTGGCACCTCCATGGTTGCCTGGATGTCGCGCGGCTCCGACGCTCGGCCCGCCTGTTCATCGGCCGGCACGATTTCTCGGCGTTTTGCGCCAACCGGGGCGAAGACGCGGAGGAGACCCGCGACAAGGTACGCACGGTGCGCCGGGTCGACTGCACCGAGGCCGGCGAACTCGTGACCTTGGAATTCGAAGGCGACGGGTTTCTCTACAAAATGGTCCGCATGATCGTGGGAGCGGTCGTCCGCGTCGCCCGCGGTCATGAGCCGCCGGAACGACTGGCCGAATTGCTCGCGCACCCGACACAAAAAAAACCCGGCTGGCAGGCCCCCGCCGACGGACTGACCCTGGTCGAGGTCGGGTACGATCCTCCTTCGCCCGACGAAAATGGCATTCATTCAGCTCCTGAGGGGTGACGACACCCGGGTCAAGGATGAGCCGCGGCACTTTCTTATGGCGGCCACAGCCCGCCAGCGGCCGGTTCGCGGCTGGGCGGACTTTTCCACGGGTTCTGAAAAACTGTCTTTGACTCCCTTGCGGGCTGGATCCGAGTCCCGCGGATTCGCCCCCACGCCTCACTGGCCGAAAATCAACCGGTATCCAACGATAAAAATGGCAAGATCCACGATCGCGTGGCTCACATACCCGGGCCAGATCGATCCGTAGCGGAGGTAAAGCCAGTTCCACGTCGCCCCGCCAACGAACACGCCCAAGGAGGCCAGCAGCGTGATCCCCCAATTGAACTGCGCCGCCAGCGCAATCACATGATGCGCCGTAAACGCCAGCGCCCCCGCGATCAGGCCCACTTTGGCGCCCCATAGGGTCGCGCATTTCCGCAGAACGAACCATCGCCAGACATACTCCTCCAATAAGGAATTGACGGTGATCCAGTACAGGGAGCCGCCGAGATACACGCCCAGGGTGTTCAATCCTGTTTTCGCAGCGCGGTCGGCAACCGCGGCAGGATCGATCAGTCCCAGGCGCATCGCCAGCACAGAAGCGACGAAAATGACGGTCGAGATCAACACGCCCGACACCACCGCGATGCCGAATCCACCGTGGCGTGCCGGCGACACGCTCACCGGCTCCCGGTCCACCAACAATCGCCACGCCAGCGGCAGTAGAACAAGCCAGAGTTTCGCTCCGAAAAAAATGACCTTGCCCAAGGACAGCTCCGGCCACCAGAACATCGCCGCCGCCGTGCCCACACTGGGCGCAGGCACCAGCAACGCCAAGGCCACGAACGCCCGGCGCGCCGCTGGCTTTTCGGGCGGCCGATCCGGCGACCGCGGTTCAGCCGGATTGTCACTCGCAGTCATCAGCAGGAAATATCAACCGTTCATTCATAATGCTGTCCCCTGCCATGCGAAAAGAATCAGACATCCACTGACGACGAAAACGCATACACCGGATTACCTGCCCAATGTCCGCAATCACTAAGGCAGGAAACAAATAGGCACCGCTCATAACCCCGAGGCAACCAAACCTTGCCGGAGTCGCTGGCGGCTGTCCGTATACCTTCACCTACAACCCGCTACCAGAAAAACCTTGGAACCGCGGGACGATTCCCTAATCTGCCCGTGATGGAGAAGGCGCTCTCCCACCGCCCCCTTCCGACTCTCCGCGCACTCAACCCCCCAACGAATCTCTTCCCCATGCAAGTTCTCCCAGGATTATCACCTTTCCCTCCTCCCGGACCCCTATCCCACCCCCCCCCCCTCACATGACCCGCGAACCCTTTCTCACCGCCGGACCCTCGAAGCCAATGCCCATCGGATCCCGTTCGCCCTCCACGGCCTTCCCGAATCACGAAAGCACCGTGATCGGGGCGTACTTGGAAAAGGCGGCCTCCAACCATCCCAATCAATCGGGATTCGCCATCATTCCCGATGGTCGCCAGGCGTTTACATCGCGGATTGCGATGACCGAGCTCGCGGAAAAGACCCTGGATTTGCAGTATTTCGTATGGGACCCGGATTCCACCGGCCGGATCCTGGCACAGTACTTGGTCCATGCCGCCGATCGCGGTGTCCGCGTACGCATTCTGGTTGACGACATCTACTTGAACGGTCGTGACGCGATCCTCGCAGGCATGGATGCGCACCCCAACATTCAAGTCCGCATCTTCAATCCCTTTACCCATCGCTCACGGCGGTTGCTGAACTTCATTGCCGACTTCGGCCGCCTCAATCATCGCATGCACAACAAGCTATTCGTGATGGATAACAGCGTCGCAATCGTCGGTGGCCGCAATATCGGTGACTGCTATTTTGAAGTTCATCAACAGACTCATTTCCGCGACATGGATGTATTCGCGGTCGGGCCGATCGTGCGCAAGACTTCCGCTGTGTTCGATCAGTTCTGGAATGGCGACTGGGCGGTACCAGTCAAGGCGGTGGTGAAGCGGACATCGACCGAAGCCGATCTGCAGGCGGTACTGAAAACCGCGCGCGACCAGATAGAGGCGAAGCCTTACCCCTATCCACTCAATGAGGACGTTGCCACGCTCAAACTTGAGTTGGAGACCATCTACAACCGTTTGATCTGGGCGACTGGCCATATGATTTTCGACGACCCTGACGAGATAAAGGAACACGGGCGCACCATCTCCATGTCAGAAAGCTTCTACCGGCGTATCGATCGCCTTGAAAGCGAACTGCTGATTGAGGTTCCGTATTTTGTGGTGCGCCAAAGAGGGCTCGATGCAGTGCGACGGCTGCGTGAGCGCGGCGTCCGTATCCAGGTCCTCACCAATTCGTTGGCCTCCAACAACGTGCTGGCTGCCCATGCGGGCCATGCGAAGCACCGCAAAGATCTCCTTGCCGCCGGAGTCGAACTCTACGAGTTGCGATCTGATCCACCGGTCAAGAAGACGCCCCTCCCCCTGATGGGGTCGGCATCCGCCCGCTCGACACTGCACTGCAAGGCCTTTGTGTTCGACCGCAAGGACGTATTCGTAGGCAGTCTCAATCTCGATCCTCGCTCGGGAGATATCAACACCGAGGCCGGGCTTTATATCGAGAGCCCGGAGCTAGCGGACCAGATGGTCGCCTACATGAACGAGGGCGTACTGGCGCCATCCAGCTATCAGGTCTTGTTGAGCGCGGATGGCAACCTGTACTGGGTCTCCGAAGAGGAAGGAAAGGCCGTGCGATACGACCGCGACCCAGGGAGCACGTTCTGGCAGCGCACCAAGGCGAGGCTCATTGGCATGCTACCCATCATGGACCAACTGTGATTTCCAGGCGAGTCAACATCCCTAGGATCGATCTTGTATCGGTTGTCAGATGTTATGAGTACCGGCCTTTCTTGCTGTTGATGACCCGGATCACGTCATCGTGGCGGCTTCCCGCGATCACGTCCTTGAGCACAATGTTACCATCGATGTACTGCACGTGGATGCGCCATCCCGAAATCTTGTCAATGTCCGCCCGATAGATGGCCTGCTTGACGCCGCTCACGCGATGCAGGCGTGTTTTCGGGAAGCTGCGCGTGCGATGGCACTCATTGTTTTCCAGCTCCGCGAGCGCCTCGAGAAACTCGACTTTGAGTTTCGCATCCGGCAGCATCTTCATGGCATCGTAGATGATGCCATATTCATCCAGCAGTTTTTTCAGTTCGGCCATCGGGACTCTCCGTTTTTTTGATT
Organism: Verrucomicrobiales bacterium; assembly: GCA_046155625.1. GTDB lineage: Bacteria > Verrucomicrobiota > Verrucomicrobiia > Verrucomicrobiales > V1-33 > CAJBME01. The sequence continues at coordinate 28,409 of JBJXFS010000281.1, forward strand.
GAGGCGGCTCGTCAATGCCGGAGGCTCTCCGTGCTCGTTCGAAAAGTCACCATATAACATGGGCGCGAGCGACCTGAGGGCGTCCCCGAGATGGTCCGCCTGCACCACGCGCAGAAGCGTCACCATGATCTGTCCGAAAACTGGGTCTTCATCCATCGTGAAAACAACTCGCCACGTGTCGACCGGCAAGACGTGGATCGACGCAATCAAGCCCCCGGACAGCGGCTGCTGGATATTCTCGACCAATTGATGAAAGGCGGCCGAATCGTAAAGCAGCAGTTGGCAGCTGTCGTTCAGCTCGGTGGCGAGCCTTCCCTTGAGCGCCGGATCAAGCAATTGCCACCCTTCCTGAAAGGACTCTGTGTCCTGGAACATCAAGTCCATGGGCGGACTGACCACGCTTTTCACGAACATCCGCGCAGACTCCATGACCGCCAAGTAATGGCTCAGTGCCGAGAGCAATCTTTGCAGTTCGGGCGACACGGGCGCGGCGCAGCTCTGCTGGAGGAGATCGCGCTGCATCGCCTCCAGGCCTGGCCGGAAGACGGGCGCATAGTCGAGCAGCCGCGCGTAACCGGCCCGATAATCGTTCGGTAATTCGCTGCCTTCAATGTGTGCGAACTTCCGTTCCCAACGGAGCAGGTCCAGCGCACAGTGGCGAATGGTCATGAAATCTCGTTGCAATGGCGGCAAGCCGCTCTCGATTGCGTCCGCGCATTCGCGCATCGACTGCCTTAGCGGCGTCCCGTCCATTCCCGTTCGATTCATGAATTCCCGCGTGGCGTCGATAGCGGTCCAAATGCCATGCAGCGTGCGGAGGGCATTGCCGAGCGCGGCGCGTTCGTCTTCCAGCCGATCCTGAAGGCGCCACTGATCTGCGATTTGCGACGCCGTCTCGCTCGCTCCGCGGTGTTGGGCCAGCAATTGCGGTCCGATGTCGCTGATTTCGCCGATCGCCGCCTGCATATAGGCAGCCCACCGTTCGAGAGGCAACGAAAATTCGTCCGGACTGGTCACGGAATGCTCATTCGGAGGATTGGAGTGCCATCTCATACCACGGTGCCAGACTGGCGTCGAGACATTTCAGAAGTTACTCCGTAGACGGTCAGGCATTTTGCTTTTTTGAAGCAAGGCACTGATTATAAACGACAAATCAAGATTGCGTAAAGCGGAGGGAACTGTGGGCGCGGACATCAACGCCCGCAGACAACCGTGCGTGCTCGTCGTCCTTGAGAACTTCGAGGGCTGGGACCGCGGTGTGGCTTGGGATGTCGGTTTTGTTTTCTTGGGGGACTACGACATCAACTTCTATTTCGTTGAGAAGCCCTCGGTTTCTTCTGGGCCGTTGTCCTCGAGGCCTTGGTGCTGTTCGTTCATTTGCTCGTGATCGCGCGCGTCGCCACCTGGCGGTCGGGATGAAGACCACCACCTCCGGGACATGAAGTTCAAGCCACTCGTCGAGTTGTTCTCTCCTGGGGTCATGCGTCACTATGCCAAAGTGTGTGGCTGGATTCTTGCCCGGTCCCACGCCCGCTGCAGTCAACCGGCCATAATCAGCGGTTACATGGGCAAAGGAGACGGTTTCGACAAGACCATCGCCGATTTTTCAATGGCCTATGCGAATCAGAGTGAACGCGACCACCAAGTCCTCACGAAGGCCGTACGGGCGGGAAAGGTGGAAGCAATCATTGAAGATGTGTAGCGGAACCGCATTATCCCCGAGGGCCGAAAAACCCGCCGTATCGCATCCATTCAATGAGAACCGACCCCGCGCCCACAGCCCGATGCACTTTATGTTCATAACGCCTCGATCAGGATCAACTCGTCCGTCGGTCCCCGCCATCCCCGGCTGGAAGGCGCGCCTCCTTGCGATCGCGTCGATCGCGCTCTGGCTCGGCGCCTGCACAGGCCTGCCCAAGGGCGGCAACGGACCACCTTCATCGGCGATGAAGAATGTCGGAGGAACCGCGCTGGCAGCGTCGGTGCGGCCGCGGGTCGCTGCTCATCCGGGACTGAGCGGCCTGCATCCGCTGATGGAAGCGCAGGATGCCCTGGCCGCACGGCTGGCCCTCGCGGATGTGGCGGAACGCAGCCTCGACGTCCAATATTTCATCTGGAACAACGACATGACCGGCAAAGTCCTCCTCGACCGCCTGTTCAGCGCTGCGGACCGGGGTGTGCGCGTGAGGCTGCTGCTCGACGACCTTGGCACCATGCCGACAGACGACGTCCTGCTGACGATCGACAGCCATCCGAACATCGAGGTAAGGATGTTCAACCCTGTCGCCATGCGTTCGCTGCGAAAGCTGGGCATGGCCGCTGACTTTGCCCGCATCAACAAGCGGATGCACAACAAGTCGTTTACCGCCGACGGGCAGATCGCGATTGTCGGGGGCCGCAATATTGGCGACGAATATTTCGGCGCCCACGCCGGGGTAAATTTTGCGGATCTCGACGTCGTGGTCATCGGACCGGTCGTGAATGAAGTTTCCGACGCCTTCGACCTTTACTGGAATCATCGGGCTTCGATACCGATGGCGTCGCTCTCGAATCGGGGTACGACACCCGGCCAGTTCGACGAGAAGCGCGCGGCGCTCAGGGCGCACCGTAAAGTGGCATCGCAGTCCCAATACGCCGACATCATGCGTCGCAGCGAGTTCGTGGGGCAACTCAAACGCCGTTCGCTCCCCTATGTTTGGGGCCCCGCCACCATTGTCAACGACCATCCCGACAAAGTGCTTACTTCGGCCACCGATACCGAAACGCATCTCGCACCGCAGCTTCGCGAGGTGGTGGACAAGACGAAACGCGAGTTGTTTCTTGTCTCCCCCTACTTCGTGCCAGGAAAGGAGGGGGTGGCGCTTCTGGCCAATGTGCGTCAACGGGGGCCAAGGGTAGTGGTGATCACCAACTCGCTGGCGTCGACTGACAGCGCGCTGGTGCATTCCGGATACCAGCGCTACCGCAAGGACTTGATACGGGCTGGGGTGGAACTGTGTGAAATTAAACCCACGGCCGCCTCCGTACGCAAACGATCGGGCGGCGGCCTGTTCGGGTCGAAGGGAGCCGGGGCTTCGAGCGGCGCGAGCCTGCACGCAAAGACATTCGCCTTTGATCGACAGATCGGATTCATTGGCTCATACAATCTTGATCCCCGATCAAGCCGGTTGAACACAGAGATGGGTGTGTTATTCGACTGCCCGGCGCTTGCCAAACGCCTGCCCGAGGAGGCCGATCGAACCCTCGCCACCACCACCTTTCGCGTGGAACTCGAAGGCGACCGCCTCGTGTGGGTCACGCGCGAGGGCGACCAAGAAGTGCGTTACACAAGTGAACCCAACGCCAGCAAGGGAAAGCGCTCCATGTCCTGGTTGCTCAGTTTGCTGCCGATCGAAGGTTTGCTCTGAATCTCAGGCCCAGCGGGAGACCGGGGCCAGGTCGCGGGATGCTCAGCACGAAGCGGCCGAAGAACCGGTTGGCGCTGGAGGCGACGGGCCAAGCTCATTCTTGCCTTCAAGCCTTTTTGGGGCCAGTGTGTCCTATCTCCCCCACCCCCCTCAGCCCACCCATGAGCACACCGAAGGAAAACAAGCCATCCGAGCCGCGCGTCCAGAAGCCGGCAAAAGAAGCCGTGCCGGCGCCACCGAAGTTCTCCGGCGGCGCTTCTGCCTTCTTCGGAAATTCCAGCCAAAAGGGAGCCAAGATGGCGCCCCGGGGAGCCCAGGGGGGCTCCGGCCTGCGGCAGCGACGCTCGCAGCGCGGCCGCTGAGCGGGGAACCGATGGATTGCCGAAGAGGACATCCACCCACTCGGCTCTGGCCACCCGGTCAGGGTGCGAGACGATAGTCCATCGCGAGTGCCGGCAGTCAGCCACCCAAAATTTCCAAGTGAGCGCGTCGACGGGTGGCGTGTTCCATTTCGAGCCGGCGATGAGGCGATCGGTTCACGGGGTGTACCAAATTGGCGAGGTGTAGGCGCGCTCGGTCGTGGTCATGGGAACCATAGGGTCCATTTTGATACCGAAGCGTTTGGCCTCGTAGGCCGTCCAGCGAGGCGTCGGGATTTCGATCACTCGAACATAGTAGAAGGCGGACTTGGTGGCATCGAAATCGGGATCCTTCCAGACGGTGAGAAGCTCGGGAGATCCGATGGTATTGGTCCAGATCGCGTTTTTCACGTCCACGGTGTTTCCGACGGGAGGCAGCTTGCCGTCGGCACCGGGCTTGCGATTGCCGGACCAGGCGACGTCGTAGATTTTCTCGCCCTTGCTGCCGTCGGGATTGAGCCAACCTTTGATGATCTGGATGCGGTCGAGATTGCCGCTCATGGAATCCTTCATCGCCGCGACGAGGAAGGTGGGAGCCTTGCCCTCGGGCGCATGGGCGAGGTCGCCACCCATGGGCACGCCTTTCTCATAGCCGACGGCAGCCGGGAGACGGGTCTTGGTGTCCTCTTCGGTGAAGTTCCATCCGCCGAAGAAACGGACGGTCATGCGCGAGCCGGTGGTGGCATAGGTTTCCTTGCGTTTCATCGCGTCGAAAATCGCCTCGCGGGTATTTTCGGTCGCCCAGACGGCGGCATATCCGCCTGCGGCTTGCTGCCAGCCCTTAATGGTGAAATCAGGATTCGGCGCCTCGATGACCACGTGCTCCCAACGGTGCGCACTGGGCTCAACGCCGGAGTGCTTGCCAAAGAAATTGTCTTCTTCCACCGCCGTCATGGCGGTGTGCGCGTCGGTGCTGCCGATCATGCCGAATTTAAAGGGATTGATGCCCAATTTTTTTTCCAACGCCAGACCGGTCTTGAGCGCCTCGCGGGCATACTCGGCCTGCAACATGTCGGGCTTTTTCGCCTCGGTACCATTCAGGTTCGACTTGTCCCAGATGTCCAGATTGGCGAACTCGTCGCTGGGCGAGAGCATCGGATGCGCTTCACCGTCGCCTTTGATCTGCGTGACCTCGGCAATGGGTTCCAGACGCGCCCGCAACTCAGCCAGCTCGCGATCGTAGGGCGTTGTGCCGTCGAACTTGTTTACAGAAAACATCCGCCCGTTGCTCAGGTTGCCATTGTGCGGAATGGCGAGCACTTCCGCGCCGGTCTTCTTTTGAAACGCGTCGAGCGTGCGCCAGAGGTCCTCAGGATTCTGGCTGTCGAACTGCGAGAACGGCACGGTTTGGTTGGCGACGTCAGCGTTGCCGCGGAAGACCACATTGCGGTGCAGATTATTGCCGCCCATGGTCGTGTATTCGTAGCCGATCAGCGCCGTGAAGCGTCCCGGTTCGTTGTATCTGTCGGCCAGCGCGGTGTATTTCTCCCACGCCTTCCTGACGATCGCGTCAGCTTTGATGGGCGGATTCTTCTGGGACAGTGAGCCCACGATCTCCATCGCTGTGGCGAAGACAATCTTCTCGTCGCCCGACTTGAGTGCGTCATACCACTGCTTGCCCTTCGGCTGCGAGAGGATCGCCTGGTCGCCCATCAACAACTGCGGCATGAGGCCATACATCTCCGCGTGATCGGTGAGCACGAGAAAATCGAGCGGACGGCCGAGCTTCGCGCGCAACCCGTGCGTGGTAGTGATTTCCTCGCCGCGCGCAAACCGAAATGCGGCCTCCTGATCAACGGTGCACATCGTTCCGGCATCCACGGAGACCGAGGTGTGGAGATGCGTGTCGCCCCAATAAACATCGGTCGGGAAACTGCGCCCGGCGTAGGGCGAGAATTCCTGCTTGGTCTTGCCGGCGACGCCTTCCTTGGTCGGAAGCTGATCGGCGGATGCGCTCAAGGTGAGCGCGCATGTGGTGACAAGTTGGATGATGATGTTCGCTGTCTTCATGATTGATCGAGAATTTATACAGGAGGAAACAGAGCTTAAAAAGGGCTTTCTCCGTTTCCTCCTTTTAAGTCATGGCGTGAACCAGATCGGCGAGATATAGGCGCGGTCAGTGACCGTCATTAGAACTTCGGCAGCCATCTTCACGTCGAGCCGCTTCTCGTCATTGGCGGTCCAGCGCGGGGACGGGATTTCGATGACGCGGGCGTGGTAGAAAGTGGTCTATCTCGAGCAACGTACAGATTCCGGTGATGAGCTCTCGGTAGGCGGCAAATATTGTCATGGGGTTTTCTTCCCCCAGGGCGCGTTTTGTGTCGATTCTACGACAATCGTCGTTGACAGGCTACGACGCCTGTCGTATGGAACCCACATGTCTTCGAAACTGATGGTGCCGAGGCCGACGGAAGCCGAGCTCGAGTTGTTGCGGGTGTTGTGGGAGCGGGGGCCATTGACGGTGCGGGGGGTGCATGAGGAGGTGGGGGGAAAGGGGACTGGGTACACGACGACGCTGAAGATTTTGCAGAAGATGACGGAGAAGGGATTGGTGCGGCGGGACGAGAGCCAGCGGTCGCACGTGTATGAGCCGGCGGTGGCGGCGGAGAAGACGCAGCGGCAGTTGGTGCGGGATTTGGTGAAGCGGGCGTTTGGCGGATCGGCGGGGCGTCTGGTGGTGCAGGCGTTGTCGGAGAAGAAAGCCACGTCGGAGGAGCTGGCGGAGATTCGGCGGTTGTTGGATGAGATGGAGGGGCGGGGGCGATGAGGGGGTGAGGTTGATTTTTCCAAGTGATTCGATGGTGCTTCGTCTTATTCCGAACCCCTGAGACTCGATGTCGTCATGAACTCTGCCGCTACGGTAATGGAAGCGCTGGGATGGACTCTGGTGCATTTCGTGTGGGAAGGGGCTGCCATCGCGGCGGTCGTATGGTTGGTGATGCGCGGGCTGGTGAAGGCGGCACCGGTGTGGCGGTACGCGGCTGCGGTGACAGCGATGGCTGGGATGCTGATCGCGGTGGGAGCGACATTGTGGTGGCACTGGCCGGCAGGGCGTGGGGGGACGGCGGCGGTGGCGGTTCACGATGACTTGGCGGTTGTGATGAGAGAGCGCGCGGGCGGGCGGGAAGCATCGCAGGCGGCGGGCCTGATCGGGGGCGAGCCCGGAATGGCGGCGGCGCCAAGGATCGACGAGCGACCGGCGATGCCTGAGACGCCTGAGGGACGAAGGCTGATCAGGGTTGCGGCGGCGACGGAGAGACTGAGGTCATGGCTGCCGTGGATTGTGTGGGCGTGGGCAGTCGGGGTGGTGGTTGTCTTGACGCGACTGGGGCACGGTTGGTGGTGGGTGAGGCGGATGCGGCGGGAGGCGGTGGTGGTGCCCGCGGGCCCGTGGAGCGACCGATTTTCGGAAATCGCACATTTATTGCGGGTGAGCCGGCCGGTGCGTCTGCTGAGCTCAGCCACGGCGCGGGTGCCGATGGTGATTGGCTGGTTGAAGCCGGTGGTGATTGTGCCGGCGGCGCTTTTTACCGGGCTGCCGGCGGCGCAACTCGAGGCCATTTTGGCGCATGAACTCGCGCACATCCGGCGGAACGACTCTGTGGTCAATTGGCTGCAATGCCTGGTGGAAGCGTTGTTGTTCTATCATCCGGCGGTCTGGTGGGTTTCAATCCAGGTCCGCACGGAACGCGAGCACTGCTGTGATGACGTGGCGGCACGACTGTGTGGCGGAGCGCTTCCGTATGCCAAAGCCCTGACGGCACTGGAGGAATGGCGGGGCGACGAACCGATCCTGGGCCTTGCCGCCAACGGACGACCGTTGCTGCAACGCATCCGCCGACTTCTCGGGGTTCGTGAAACAGCGACCGTCGGTTGGCCGGGTGTGGTAGCTTTGTTTGCGCTGGCCCTGGTGCCGCTCGGGTTGGTCTTTGGTGGAGCCGAACCGTCGGTTGTCGCCTCCCAGGCGTCCTACATTGGCGACGGCGGTTGGTCGAGCTATTGCGTCCACACCGGTGGCGAGACGCAGTTTCTATTTCTCGCCCAAGGCGAATTCAGCAGCTCCACCCGAAGCCACCATGATCCCGTCACGCGCACCTGGCAGGACGACGGCACACTCCGGTTCCCGGACGGCCGCGAGTTGAGCTTTCAGCGGTCCTCAGAAGCGCCGGACGATCTGGTGGTGGAGGACAGTCGGCCGGGTCCGCGATTCCGGTTGAATGAACCAATCCTTCCCAGCCAACATATCGAAGCCGCGGATGAAGCCGGCGCGCAGGGTGGACCCGTGAAGACCTTCTCACTTTTCGACCAGAGGGAGGACACAGCGCCAAAGGGGCCGCAGGTGGCCGGTGACAGGATTAGCTTCAAGTTCTCTCTCTCCCGGGGTCGAGTGCTGCTTCTAGATGGAGTTAAGCCGGGTATTCACCAGTTGAAATTGCCCCTGAGTCCGGTCACCTCCACCGAAAAGTTGGCGACCGCGCGTCGAGTCGTGGAGTCAGCGGCGGTCGCCCAAGCGACTGCGCAACCGGGCCTGTGGACGTTCCCCGGCGGCGCCACGCTGCGCCTCTATGGCGAACTGTTTCACGCCACCGACGTGATGACGACGGCGCTGATCTCCTGGCCGGCGCAGGACGGTCGACCGCCGGTCCAGTGGCACACCGGCATCGCCAGCGACGCTTTTACCAGCCGGGAAGAATGGGCGGTCGCCTGGGAAAAAGAGAAGCCGGTGCTCTGGGTGGCGAGCCGGACACTGGGCAGCGCGGAGAACTCGCCGGATGGCCGGCCGGTCGCCAACCAGCTGAAACGCATCGATTTCTCCGACCCGTCGCACATTCTCGAGGACTACTATCAAGACGGCTGGCCGGAAGTCGACGGGC
>JBJXFS010000282.1:0-9144 GCA_046155625.1 Verrucomicrobiales bacterium
ATGAAGGAAGCCGGTGCGCATGCCGACGTTGTGGAGATCGATTTGCTGGCGGTGTTGCTGAAACAAACCCAACTTCCAGAAGCCCGGCGCACGGCCGGCTGGGAGCGGCTGGCCGAAAGCCAGGCCAAAACCCTCGACTGCCTCTTTCACCGGTTGGTTTCGGTGGCCTTTTGCAACCTTCAGAAGCCGCACTTCGAGCCCCTGTTGAGGCTTGCTTTCCGCGCTCAAGCTCAAAGCGCCCGCACGCTGGAAACGATCGCCGCGCTCCGTAACCCGGCCGTATTTGCCAAGCAGGTCAACATCGGCCAGCAGCAGGTCGTAGCCAACGGCCTTTCATACCAGGGTGGGGGAGGGGGCGGAGCGGCGACCGCCGGACAGGGGACGCAGTCCCCGGCCCAGGACGAGCCCGAGCTGATCGACCCCGAAAGCGAACGCGCTTGCCTCGACGCATTGACCCGCATCCCACTCCCCAAAGTCGCTGCATGAACGGTTGGTCCCTTGAACGCCGGCGCCGGCAATCGCTACTGATCCAGACCTGGCAACCGTGGAACCAGTCCACGGGCCCGCGCACGCCGGAAGGCAAGGCTCGGAGTTCCAAAAACGCCGACAAAGGGCGGTTGAGGCAAAAGCTGAGGAACTTGAGGTGGTTGCTGCGCCAGATTGACGAGGACCAGATCGAGGTGCGCGATCAGTGATGGTGGCGCCTATCGAGCGTTCCAATTGTGATCAGTCCCCGGCGGGGGATGTTGTTGTCGATGTCCAGTTGACGGGTAGCAGTGGTCCCCAGTCGCACACCCTTTTGAGGTAGCGTGGGTAGTAACGTGCGTTCCAGGTGTGACGATCGCTTCCTGGGATTCATTGGGGAGCTGGCCCCACCAGGAAGGACCAATGATTAATTGCGTGCCGAAGTACGGGACCATGTAGTTGACGACGGCCATGGTTCGTTTCTCCGGGGGATATGTGAGGAGGGATTCGGTAAAGCGCACCCAGACCGGGTTTTTTTTCTCGGAAGAAATGAGCACAAGTCCTCGCCCGTCTTTTAGGGGGAGGACGGACATGGATACCCACTTCAAGAATCGTTTGGACTTTGTATCTTGGGCGAAGGTGTAGTCGAAATTCTTCCGTGGGGCGAAGAAACTTGTCCCTATGATGGATGGAGTGTAGGGACAACTGAGAGCAAGGTGGTCGAAACTCGAAAAGTCGCGGGAAGTAAGACAGCCATCCCATTTGGTCTTGATCGTGAGGATTTCCTCGGTGTCCAGGGCATTGGCGGCGATATTGCGCTCGATGAGGTGAAGGTTGGTTTGACCCGAGGCCCGAAGGGCGGCTGCCTGGGCGTTCACAAGTTCGAATTTGTACTTCGCGTCATATAGCCGAGCGCAGAGCGCCCGGTATGCGTAGAGAAAGCAGCTCTCAGGGGTGGGGGTGAAGGGGCTGTTTTCTATGGGAAGAAAGATCTGGTTGTCGTGGTATGAGCAGAAACCGGTGAAGGTGGTCGCGCAATCAACGCCAACCAGCGTAGGCCAATTACGGTGTTCTTGCTGCGGTGAGTGCCGCTGGTAGACATTGAATTGAAGCACATGCCCTTTGACAGCGATCTCGCGGATCAACGCTTCTTGAATGGCGTGCGCACGGACGATTCCTGGCTTGCATTGATTCGTGGATTCAAGGAAGCAAAGCGGCTCGAAGCCTTGAGAAAGTTTCTTTTGAATGGTGCCGTAGACCTCCGCATTGAGGTCGGCGGGTTGCTCACGGAATTCGGTCGTGTGAGTTGCGTCGGTGTGGGGATCGAAGGGCTCGTCGAGATCACGGATGAGACGGCATACTGATGATCTTGTACCCATTCCCTCCTGCCGCCCAGTTTTTCGGATCAGTTCGCGGGTTGTCTGCGGATGCGGATGAACTGCCATGCGGGGGGGGTGGCGCCGAGGTCGATGATGACGGATTCGATGGTGCTATCCGCCTCGATGGGGTCGCCGACGGGGAGCCAGGGTGGCTGTAGATCGCTCGACAGTTCGATCTGATAGGTGGTTCCTGGATCGGCACCCCATTCGATCCTGAGGGTGTTCGCAGTTTCCGGTTCGATGTAGGTGATTCGGAACGGCTCGATCTGGAGGGTGGTGGAGGCGTCGGCTTGAGCCGGCGGGTCTTCCTCGTGGCCGACCTGGTCCCGGGCAACACTGTAGAAGGCGTAGGTGTGGCCGTCCTCGCCGGAGAAGATCGCGGAGGTCTCGCGGGTGTTGTTCAGTAGCAGAATCCAGGGTCCGCCATCCCTTGACACGTAGATACTGTAACCGGAAACTCCCGCTCCGCCGACGCCATCATCGCCGCTCCATTCCAGGAGAATTGATGAGGAATTGGTGGTGTCGGAGAGGGCTGCGATGCGACTCGACGGGGGATCGGCGTCGAGGGTGTTGAAGACGAGGGGCGTTTCGATGGGATCGTTGACATCGAAGATGATGCTGGCGCGGTTTTCGATGCGGGTGCCGCTGGGCAGGTTGGCTTTGGGCGTCACGAAGTAGCTGATGCTGCCGTCGCCGCGGCGGGTGTCGTCGTTAGGGTAGAGCAGGCCGGTGAGCGGGTCTTCCGGTGCCCAGCCGGTGGCGGGATCGAGGGCGCTGAGGGTGAAGGTCATGACGCGCGTGGCGGAATCGAGCGCGGCGATCAATTCCACCACGAGGGCATTGGCCGGCAGCGGGCCGGTGCCGAAGACGCTCGCATCGCCCAACGGGGTCAGCGTCTGATTGGCGACGGTGAAGGCGAGGCTCGCCGTGTACTGGCTCAGCCCGGCGGGCACCGGGATGACCTGATTGGCAAAGGCGATCTCGGTCCACTCGAAGGTGCTGAGGTCGAGGTCCGGATCGAGGGTGTCGGTGACGGTGACGCGCTGGGCCGGGGCGGTGGCGCTGGGCTGGTTCTCGAACCGGATTTGATAGGTCATCACGCCGCCCGCCGGCAGGTAGCCCGCACTACCATAACCCGACGGCCCAAGTTTGTCGTTGGGGTCGGAAGAACGAACTATCGGCGGTGAAGTATCGTGTTCTGGACGGAACGGATTCGGCTCGGGCGGTAGAATGAATCCCTCATCCTCTAACCGCCTGCGCTGCCGCTCCCACTGGTCTGCGAGTTCATCGAGTGAGTATCGACCGCGCTGCTTGTCGTAATCGTCCAGTCGCTCGCGCCGCCGTCGCTCTTCCTCTTCCAGCCAAGACTGATATTGGTCAAAATAAAAGTCCAGCAGCTTCATTTTTCCAGGCAGACTCGGAGTTACTGGAATTGCAGTGATCACTTTTTGCACATAAGGATTCGCTAGATAGTGCGCAGCTACGTTAGCGAAAGCGCCAGCGTATAACAACAGCTGAACCCATTTGCCGCTAGGGTCGGAACGCATCAGAGGATCGTTCAACGCATACTGATAGACGTTGACTGAGTCCACTATGCCGATGGGGTCGGCCGATGTGAATCTGCCCATGTTTGCCTGATAGTATCTCGCCCGCATGAACTCCAACCCATTCCCCTCGTTCATCACGCCTAATTCGCCAACGAACTCGAACGGGTTCGGAATCGTCTCAGTCTTCGCGAGTGAAAATCCGAACGGGTCGTAGCTATACGAGTTAGCTTTTTCACCGGATTGGTTAGTTAGTTCGCTGGTGTGGCCGATGGCGGAGAAGGTGTAGAAGGCCGGGTCGCCCGCGGCGGCGGTGCGAGCGAGCAGGCCGAAGCCGTGTTCGTAGCGGGCGATGAGGCTGCCGCCGCCGTCGTATTCGGCGGCCACGTTGCCGAGGCCGGTGGGATCGATGACGTAGCGCGTGGTCTGACCGTTGTGCGTGGCGGCGATGCGATTGCCGAAGGCGTCGTAAGTGTAGGTCCAGGTGTCGGTGGGCGTGGCGACGCCGATGAGGCGGTTCTCGGAATCGTAGGTGAGAGTTGATGGTTGAGAGTTGAGGGTTGATTGGATCAGATTGCCGTCGGGGTCGTATTGGAGCGGATTGCCGCCGACGGTGGTGTATTGGTTGAGTGGATTGGCCGAGTAGGCGGTCGGCACGCCGTTGTCGCTGACTTGCGTGCGGTTGCCCGCCGCATCGTAGGCGTAGGTGACGACGCGGCCATTCGGGAAGGTGACGCGGGTCAATTGTCCGAGCGGATCGTAGCCGTATGTTTCAGAGCCAGCGAGCGTGGTCATGGAGGCGCGGCGGCCGGAGGCGTCGTAGGTGTAGGCGAAGCTGGAGAGCACGCTCTTGTCGGCGCGCGCATTCTCAAGCTGCGTCACCTGTCCGGCCTGATTGTAGGTGTAGGTGGTGAAGACGCCGTTGCCGAGGGTCTTCTTGCTGAGCCGTCCGGCGGGGTCGTAATCGTAGTTCACGATGAGCGCCGTGGCGCCGTCGGTCATGCGGGCGAGGCGGCCGATTTCATCATAAACATAGACGGTGGCGACTCCATCCTGATCCGTGCGGCGGGTGCGGCGGCCGGCGGCGTCGTAGTCGAACGTGAAGAGCTTGCCGCCGGGATACTCGATGAGCATGAGGCGGTCGGTGGCTGGCTGGTACGTCAGGTTGAGAGTCTCCTGAGTTGAGAGTTGGGGGTTCCAATAGGTCGCGTTCGTCAGGTTGCCCGCTGGATCGTAGGCATAGGTAAAGTCAGTGAGGCCGGGCGTGGAGGCATAGTCCTTCGACGTAAGCTGGCCCGCCGCGTTGTAGGCGTAGGTAATGACCTGGCCGCGGCGGTTGGTGGAGGTAAGGACATTGCCGCGGGCATCATAGGTGAAGAGTTCGCTCGTGGTGTCCGCGTCGGTGATGGACGTGAGGTTGCCGCGAGTGTCGTAGGCGTACTGCAGGCCATTGCCGCGTGCGTCGCGGACCTGGGCGAGGCGGTTGAAGGTTGGTTCGTAGGTGAAGCTGTTGTTCTGCCGGAGGGGATCTTCGATGCCGCTGAGGTTGCCGAGACCGTCATAGGCATAGCGGTATCGCTCGCCGCCGGGGCCGAGTAACTGGCTGAGTTGCGAGGCGTCGTCGTAGGAGAAGTTGACAATGCGGCCCTCGCCGTCGCGGACTTGAGCGAGTTGTCCGCCGAGACCGTAGAAGAGTTGGGTGACTCGGCCCGTGGCATCGGTGACGGTGACCGTGCCGGCGGAATCGTAGGCGTAGGTGACTTTTTGCGCTCCGCCGCAGCAGGTGCCGTCGGTATCCACGAGCCGGCCGTTGGTGTCGTAGCCGAAGGAGTTCTCCGTCTGGTCCGGATGCACGATGCCGGTGAGGGCGTGCCGCTGCTGGAGAGTGCCCGCCATTGCGTAGCTGTAGCTGGTGACACGATTTCCCGGCGCGGTCACGCGGATGAGGTGCTCGCCGGAGCCGTCGTATTCGTAGGTGGTCACGCGGTCGTCGTCGGTGCCCGCGCCAAGCGGGTCGGTGAGGCTCGTGAGCCGCCCGGCAGCGTTGTAAGCGAGGAGCAATTGGCGCCCGCTGCTGTGGGTGAGCGAAGTCAGGTTGTCGCCCGCGTATTCACAGGTGATGCGGTTGCCGTTCGGATCTTCGACGTAGTCGAGGCGGTTGTCGGCATTGAATTGCCAGACGGTGCCGTCGGATTCCTTAAGCCGGAAGCGGTTCAGAACCTGAGTGACCGCGCCAGTATCGCCTTCGGTCGCCGTGTAACTCCCGTCATTGTAGCGGCCAAAGAAGCGTTCCGATCCGCCCGGTCCCTGGATGGACATCCCCTGGTGGGTGGTCCGGGGCAGAACCCGGATGTCCCAATTGTGTGTCCATCCGCGCCCGAGTGGTCCGAATTTGTAGCGCGAGAGAATCGGATGGCCGTAGGTCCGGCGGAAGACGAGCGGAAATCCCGGTGACGGCGCGGAGGCATCCATGGCGCCGGCCAGCGTGCGGACCGGGTGCTGTGCGCCGGTCGCCTGGAGAACCTCGAAGTTGAAAAGCGCCTGCGGGTCGTTGCTGCTTTGGCCGATTTTGGCAAGATGATTCATGTTGTCGCCGAGGGCGATAACGTAGTCCACCCAGAGCGGCCCGGCGTCGGTGGTGACGTTTTGCCATGCGGCGTGCCATGCGTCAGCAGCGACGCCTTCGGGTTTGGAGGAGGTCTCAAGGGCAGTCCAATCGGGAGAGAAAGGATACTCGGGACAATGGTGGATCGGGTCGATCGTCGGCCCGGGAAGGCGGCGTCCGTGTCGGGGAAAATGGATTTCATCAGGTACCCCGAGAGCGGGTGGACCACAGTTGACGATGCTCGTATCATCGGCAGTCACGCTGCCGACACTAAATTGAATCTGCTGCTCGCCGCGGTCGCGGTCGAGCCCGGCGAAATACACCGGGACACGTCCGCGCTCGCCAGGATGCAGGATTCCGGGCGTGGCGGCCGAGCCTACTGCCATGACCTGGACCGTATGCAGCGGGATTCCGACACGAAAGGCGTAGGAGGGGATACGATTGACGGTTCTTCCGCCACCGCCTCCTCCGCCCCCACCGCTGATGGCGGGTCGTCTCAAGTTATCCTGCGGCCGGCGGTTGAGCCGGTTCGTCGTGATGATGGCATTCGTATAGGCGGTGACCTTCAGAAGGGGAGCAGGCATGGATGCATTGCCGGTGTTCGTATAGTCCACGTAGAGAGTCTGCCCACCGCC
Source organism: Verrucomicrobiales bacterium (assembly GCA_046155625.1). Classification (GTDB taxonomy): domain Bacteria; phylum Verrucomicrobiota; class Verrucomicrobiia; order Verrucomicrobiales; family V1-33; genus CAJBME01. The sequence goes on from JBJXFS010000282.1 coordinate 6,629, forward strand.
AGGCCCGAGCGCCGGAGCCGTCAGCCGGGCCTCCAGCTTGCCGGCGCCTTCCTCGATCACCGTGAACGCCCCGGGCAGCGTGCGCTCGGTGGTTCCTTTGGTGACACGCACGTCGTACGTGCCCGCCGGCCATGCGTCCGGTTTGAGGTGCAGTAGGAGCCGCGATGGCGAGACAAAGGTCACCCGATCCGCACTGCGCGGGGCGCCGTCGGTTCCCACGAATTCGACCTCGGTGCTCTGCGTGAACCCTTCGCCGTCAAGTGTGACGCTCGTCGTCAGCGGCTGCGTGGAATAATAGAACCGCTCCCCGGATCGCTTGGCGTGCTGGGCGGGAGTAATGCCGGTCAGGAACAGGAAGCCGGTCTCGACGGACAACTGGAAGGGAATCGGGTCGCCGATCTGCTGGGCCTGGACCAGCACAAAGTAGGTTCCGCCGCCCGGCACACCGGTGAGAGTAATCGCCTGATCCGCCGCCGCCGCCGTTCCGCCTAAATCCGCGTTCCCGGGAAATGGAATAGACGCGTGATTGACGAAGAGGTGGTTGACCCCGCTTTGGCCGTCGAGGGTGAGGCGAAGGCTCTCCCCGGCGGGAACATTGATCGCGAAGTACTGCATCCGGTTGTCCGGCGTTAGGGTGCCGCTGTAACTCTCTCCAACGGCAACCTGTCGCACTGAGATCGCCACCGGTCCGGATGCGGTCACATTATTGTTCTCCACGGTCTCGCGTGTTTGATTGCAGATGTCAGCCTTGATCACGAGATGATACGTTCCTGGGATCACGCCAGGGACGTTCACTGGAAGGGAAGCCGCGTATTCCCCGTTCGCGGCGAGGCCGCCGGTGTGCGGCACCGCGCCGAGGCGGATGTCGGTGATGTTCCAGAATGGATCTGGAGAGAGATAAACACCATCGATCCAGTCACCGATCAGCGGTGTGCCGGTGGTGTTGCGCCCCTTCCACAAAACGGTCATCGGCTCGCCGGCCACCGGCGGTGTGGGAGTGACCGTAACGTCGCTCAATTCGAGGTCAACGGGGACCAGATTGAAGCCGGAATAGAACACGTCTTCCGTTGTTTCGCCGGGCGTGGCATCACCGTCCTGGTTGAGCAGATTCCCCGCGAGGTCGGCGATGTTCGGACCAATGGTGATTTGATATTGTCCCGTCGCCGTCTGCGCCGGGAAATTCACGCGGAACCGTCCGCCGCCGATGCTGGTGATCGTTCCAGGCGCGATGGCCGCGTTGGATGGATTTCGGATCGAAATGTCGGCGGCCGAGAGCGTCGTCGTATCAATGGTCTCGCTAAACCAAATGTCCACGGAGGAGATCGTGCCAGCGACATCTCCAGCAGGCGAGTGCTGTACCGCGCGGGGAGTGAGGGTGTCGAGAATGAGTTTGAACGTGTAGAGGTCGTCCAAAGGCTCGCCGGGTATACCATCGGCATCCTGATCGAGTTCAAATTCTTCGGAATCGAGCAGACTTGGCAGCAGGACGATATTGTACGCACCGTTCACGGTCTGCGCGGGAATCGTAATCTGGTGCTCCCGGCCATCGATCTCCGTGAAGGATAGAGGCGCTATCGGCCCGGACGGACCGCTGATGAAAAAATTGCCGGGGAGTGTTGCACTTTTGATGGCCTTGTTGAAATCCACGTCCAAGGCGGTGAAAGGATCCTTCAGATGCCCGGTCCGATTCTTGATTCCTGCAATTTCGTTCCCCACATAACCGCCACTACGCCCAGCCGGCTTAAACAAGCGGACATGCGTGAAAAGCCTTCCGTTGGATACATAGACGGTGCCTGGGCCGCCGTTATTGGTGAATTGATCCCCACCATTGCCGCCTGGAGCGGTGAGTTTGGCCAGCGTGAACCCGCTGGAGTCCTGGGCATACACGGCCACCCGTCCGCCGGCGCCGCCGCCACCGCTTCCAAAGCCGTTTTGGTTGGCCCATGCCGTACCGTTGCTGCCGCGGGCGCGGATCAGGCCGGCCCCGCTGAGCGTCTGAACTTCCAGCCGCACGCCGCCGCCACTGGCGCCGCCGCCCACTCCACTCACCTCGGTGGTCACTCCGTCGGCCAGGATCTGGCCATCGAGGACCAGCGCCCCGGCAGTCAATTGCACCAAGCCGCCGCCGCTGGCGTTGGAACCCCCGCCGCTGCCCCAGTCCTGCGGGTCGGCGTAATCGCCGTAGGCCACGTTCACCGTGCCCAGAGGTCCACTGGATCTGCCGACCCCACCCAAGCCCCCGTGGCTGGCGCCTCCATAGATGGTGACGCCGCCAGTCGTCGTGTTGCCTGTCGTCCGCCCGGCCAGATAGCCCTTGCCACTCACATCAATCCGGCTGGTGGCATCCACGCTGATCGTCCCCGGTACGTTCAACTCCAGCTTGTGCATTTCCGTGGCGGTGGAGGCCGGACAGGTCAGCACCGTGCCATCGGCCAGGGCCAATTGCGGCACGGCAACTCCCAGCGTGGACAAGGTCCCGCCATTGAGCGTGACCGGGGCGCTTGCAGTAAACACAC
>JBJXFS010000296.1:0-6491 GCA_046155625.1 Verrucomicrobiales bacterium
CCTTCGTGGAGCCAAACGCTGACTGGAGAGCCGGATGCGGGAAATCCGCCCGTCCGGTTCGGTGGGAGGGGCGCCGCAATCCAATGTGGCGTCCCTACCCCTATCCAGGGAAACACTACCTTACAACCGTGCAAAAATCCGTCGTGGTCACCCCAGCGGTTGAAATATCCGGCGTAGACAGCAGGTGGACGACTGGTGTATTCGGGTGAAACGGGCGGGCCGCCCCGCCTTGGTGCCTACCATGAACGAACCGCGCCGAGCCGAGGAGGTGCATATTCGCGGCCTCGGGGTGTCACCGGGGCTGGCGGTCGGCCGCGTGCATTTCCATCGAAAGCTGCTGGTGGAGCCCATCTTGGAGGCGGTGGCGCCGGAGCTGGCGGATGCCGAGTGGGAGCGGTTCCAGCGGGCGGTGGCCCAGACGAAGGAGCAACTGCAGCGGCTTCTCGATCGCGCAGCGGACGACGCAGGCGCGGAGCAGGCGGGAATCTTTGAGGCGCATCTTCTGATGGCGGAGGACCCCAGCCTGGTCTCCGAGGTCGAGCGCGGCATCCGGCGCGACCACCTCCGGGCCGAAGGCGCCTTTTACCGCGTGATGGAGCATTACATGGCCGCCATGCGGAAATTTGACGACGCGTATTTGCGTGATCGCGTGACCGACTTGGACGACGTGACACGCCGCGTTCTGGCGAATTTGCGCGGGGAGACGAAGAGTGGCGAAGTCGCCTTCGAGCATGTGCTGCTGGCCCACGATCTCGCCCCGTCGGAAACCATGGAGATGGATCCGCGAGTGCTCGGATTCGCCACGGAAGCGGGCAGCCCCACCTCTCACACCGCCATCCTGGCCCGCTCGCTCGGCATCCCTGCTGTGGTTGGCCTCCACGATGTTCATTCGCATGTCAGGCCGGACGACATCGTCCTGCTCGACGGGGCAGCCGGCGTCCTGATCGTCAATCCGACGCGGGAAACGATCGCCACCTACGAGTCGGCACGCCGACGGCGGGCCCGCGTTGACAGCCAGCTTTATGCCTTGCGGGAAGGCGAGGCGGTGACGCGGGACGGCCGGCGGATTCTGGTTGCGGCGAATATCGAGTTGGCGGACGAAATCGATGCGGTCATGGGCCAGGGGGCGGAGGGGGTGGGGCTCTACCGCACCGAATTCCTCTTCCTCAACCAGGATTTCTTTCCTAGCGAGGATCGCCAGGCCGCCGACTATACAGCTGCGGCGCGAGGGGCGGGGGAGCACGGCATTATTATTCGCACGCTCGATATCGGCGGCGACAAAATGCCCGCGGACGGCGAGTGGGAGACCGAGGGCAATCCGTTTCTCGGGTGGCGCGGCATCCGGCGCTCGCTGCAGCAACCGGATCTGTTCCGCACGCAGCTGCGAGCCATCCTCCGCGCCAGTGCGCACGGCCGCGTCCGGCTCATGTACCCGCTCGTTTCCGGGGTGGAGGAAGTCCGGCAGGCCAACGCACTGCTTGCCGCCTGCATGAATGAATTGGCAGCCGAGGGTGTGCCATTCGATCGATCGATCGCGCGAGGCGCCATGATCGAAGTGCCCAGTGCCGCGGTGATTGCGGACCTGCTGGCCGAAGAAGTCGATTTTTTCAGTGTCGGCACCAACGATTTGATCCAGTACTCGATCGCGGTCGACCGGGTCAATGAGCGCGTTGCCGAGCTGTACCAACCCTGTCACCCGGCCATCGTGCGACTGCTGCGCCACATCGTGCAGGCGGCCGAACCGGCCGGCCTGTGGGTCGGTGTCTGCGGAGAGATGGCTGGTGACATTGTGTTGACCCCGCTCCTGGTGGGCCTCGGATTCACGGAGTTGAGCGTCGGGGCTAGCCAGATTCCGCGCGTCAAGCACGCCATTCGCACGCTGGATTCGGGCGAGTGCCGGGAATTGGTCACGCGGGCGCTCGGTCTTCGGCACCACGGCGAGATCCTGGCGCGCAGCCGTCAGATGGCCCGGTCCTACTACGCGGAGCTACTCCAGTGACTATTTTGTCCAGGTCGGTTCGCCGAGGCGGCCGAAGTTTTCGATGATGGTGCGGCGGGTGCCGGTTTCGGTGTGCCACGTGACGAGCCGATCGCCAGTGGTGAAGAGGATGTGACGGCTATCGGCGCCCCAGCAAGGGTCTTGTCCTGGGCCGAGAAAGCGGACTCGGGCGGCGCCGCGCTCCCAGACCGCGAGCCAAAGTTCTCCTCGGTGGCGGGTGACAAAAACGAGTCGTTCGCCGTCGGGAGACCAGTCTGGAGAGAAGGCGGTGGTCACGCCGAGCGACAATCGGCGGGCGCGCTGGCCGGCCCTTCCCTCGTGCAATTGCGGTCCCGTGCCATCCCCGGCATCACAGGCATACACAATCCGATGGCCGTCCGGCGACCACGCGGGCGCCGAGGGGAGCGTGCCAGGCAGCGAAAACCGTCGGCGCGGCGATCCATCGAGCGGCATCACGACGAGAGCCGGCCAGCCGGAATCGGCCATGGTGAGGGCGAGGTGATTTCCGTCGGGAGAAAGGGCGGCCCCATGGTTGCCTCCGGGAGCGTCGACCACGCGCCGGCGGGCGCCACCGAGCAGATCGAGCCGGATGACTTCCGATGACGGCCCTTGGTGGCGCACGTAGGTGATGGTCGATCCGGTACGGTCGATTGACGGGTGCGAGACCAGAGCGCCGTCATAGGTCACGCGCCGTCGTTCGCGGCCGTCCGCTTCGCAGACGTAGATTTCCGGCCGTCCGGAATTGTTGGACACGAACGCCATCCGGCTGGTGGCGATACCCGGGCGGCCGGTGAGGGCGAAGACGACGTCGTCCGAGAGTTCATGGGCGGCGCGTCGAAGATCGGGTCCATCGTAGGATTGGCTCAGGATTCCCTCTCCGTCGGGGGAGGTGACGCGGCCGTCGATGCGGGTTCCGGTGACCGTGCCCCCCACCACCACGGCACCGGCCCTGTCGGCGGTGAGGACGAAGGCGCCGGATGCGCCCAGATCGTTTTCGATCAATCCCGCGACGGTGGCACCGGTGCTGCCGACAAACCGTTCAACGAGCACTGGGATCGCGCGTTCTTCGGAACCGGCCATCGCCAGGGATCCCAGTGCCACCCCGACAACCCCAAGCGTGAGCAAGGCCGGACTCAGCCAACTGGGTCGTGACCTCATGCGGGTTGGAGACACTATTGGCTGGCGGCCGATCGACGACCGTGACCGATGGCGGGGCCATCTCGGAGGAACCACTGTTCGTGCAGGATTTCGTGGATGGTCACCTGTTTAGGGTCACTTCCCTCGCGCCGATAGGCGAGCGCGAGAATCAACGGCATCCGGGTGCCCTGCACCAGCTCCCATTTCTTCTTTCCCTCTTCGTCCCGGGTTTCCCGATAGCCCATCAACTGCATGAGGCGCTCCCCGGTGGGCGTGGTCCGATCGACGTAGCCATAAAGCCCGAAATCCGGATTGCCGGGATAGCTGAGCGTCACCGCGCACCACACCGACTCGTCGGCATAATGGCCGTTATAATAATCGCCCGGCTCCGCCTGCACTCGAAACGGCTGTGGGGTGGTCGGTTTTCCTTTCATGAACTCTTCCACGGTCATCGCCTGCCACCCTACCGCCGTCTCCCAGTCAACCTTCAGCCCATGATCCGGGGTGGATTCGACCGCGAAGAGTTTATACTCGTGTTGGGGTTCCAGGAGCATGGTCACCACGATGAATTTCGTGCCATCAATGTGGAGGAATTTGGTCAATGATTCCGCGCCTTCATCACGGGTGGCTTGCAGCGAGCGGTCCTCGCGGCCTTTATACCAGAGTTCCATGAGCGGTTTTACCTTCTGGGGAAACCGGACGAGAGGGAGCTTCTGTTCCACGGTGTTGGCCAGGAGGAATTCCTTGACCAGTTCGGCGGCCGCAGTCCCCTCGTCCTGGGTCGGGTAGTAACGCTCTGGAAATTCTTCCACCTCCACGGCTTGGGCCACGACCGGGGCTTGGCTGCGCGCGAGATACCATCCCGCCACCGCGGCGCCGACCAGCACGAAGAGCCCGAGCAGCACCAGACTGAGCGATCCCACGCGGGTCATGACGCTCCACACTTTTTGCACGACCGGGGGGAGGCGTTTGCGGACCATCCGTTTGCGGCGTTCGACCACCGATCCGTCTTCCCGGACCTCCTGCTTCACCGTGGCGGAGGTCACTTCTTCCCAGTCCTGATTCGCCGGCCCCGACGTCGTGCCGGTGGGAGCCCCTGCCTCGGCTTCCCATTCCGGCGTGCTGGACCTCGGGCGCCCCTGGTGCGGGCGGCGCTTGCGCTTCCGAACCCGGATGCCTTCGTCCGGAATGGCGAGCGCCGGATCGCTCACGTTTCGAAACGGGGCGCTGCCCAAACGATCCACGGCCAGGGTGGAACCGCCTTCGAAACCGGGAGGTGCACCGCCATCGGCCTGGCTTGCGCTCCGTGCCGGGTCGGTCGGGGCCGACTGCTCACACTGGCAGGATGGGCAGCGAAAGAGCGCCCTCGCCTGATCAACCCGGACCTTGAGCGGATGCGCACACTGTGAGCAGGCAAATAGCAACCATTCGGACGGGGCGCTCGGATCGGTTGTTTCGGCGGATGGGGTCATGGCGGCGGGGCTGGTCAAGGGGAGGCCGGAATAAAACAGATTAATTCGAATGAGGCAGACGCACCACAGCATGCGCCGCTTTTTCCCCGCTGTCCAGACCGCTCATGCCAGGGACTGGAAAGGACTTTAAGGGACCTTAAGGGACCTTGAGGGACTTGAAGGGACCTTGAGGGACTTGAAGGGGCTATGGGGCAGGGGGCGCTCGGGTCCTCCCATTCAGTGGCTCACCAAGACCTCCAAGCGCGATCCATCCGCGCTCTGGCCAATCGACCACCAGCGCGTCAACTCGACAATCTCCTGCTCGAGCTCCCGGCACCCCGCGGTCCACTCACTTTCCCCGCGCAGACAGAGCACCGCCGGACGCAGGTTCACCAGTTCAAATCGCGCCGCTCCCGTCAATCGAAGCTCGCCGAGTTCCCGCATCAGCGCCGGCAAAAACCCCAGTTCCAATCCTTCCGCCTCCCGCGCCAGTTCGAGCAGACAAAGGTCCAGCGGCGGCGGCTCCGGTCGTACCGCGCTCGCAATCTCCGGAAACCCAATGTGACGCAGCGTCTGGCTCACCCTCTGAAACAAGTCCTGCAGCGTGATGATGTTCTCCTCAAACCGCTCGCGCAAATATTGCAACACCCCACGCGCCACATCCCCCGCCGGCCACCATCCCTCATGCCCCGCCTCCCGCGCCGCCTCCCGCAATACTCCCTCCAACCAATGCTCCTCATAATGCGACACCTCGTGGCGTCCCACTCTCAACAACGGAAGATGCGAGGCTAAACAAATCATGGCGGGTTTTGTGCTTGGTGCTTGGTGCTTGGTGCTTGGTGCTTGGTGCTTGGTGCTTGGTGCTTGGTGCTTGGTTCTTCGTTCTTCGTTCTTCGTTCTTCGTTCTTCGTTCTTCGTTCTTCGTTCTTCGTTCTTCGTTCTTCGTTCTTCGTTCTTCGTTCTTCGTTCTTCGTTCTCTTTTGGGTGCCCTCCGGCCCCCGACTGCCGACCTCCTCATCGAAACAAGTCCGGCTGCAACGAATGACGGGCCGACACGTGATTCTCCAGCGCTTTGATCTCGTCCAAAAACTCCCCCACGTCCTCGAACGCGCGATACACCGAGGCAAAGCGCACGTACGCGACCGGATCGATCGTGCGCAGCTTCTCCATCACCTTCTGCCCAATCACCCGCGATGGGACTTCCCGCACATTGTCCTGCTGCAGCTCCGTGATGATCTGCTCCGACGCCATCTCCAGCACGTCCAACGACACTGGCCGCTTCTCGCAGGCCTTCAGCAATCCGCTCAACAACTTCTCCCGGCTGAACGGCTCCCGAACCGCGTTGCGCTTGATCACCCGCAGGTCCGTCCGCTCCAACTGCTCGTACGTCGTAAACCGATGCCCGCACCCCAAACATTCGCGCCGCCGCCGAATCGTCGCCCCATCCTTCGATTCGCGCGAATCGATCACCCGGTCCTCCAGTCGATGGCACTTGGAACAACGCATGGTTCGAATACGCGCAGTGAATGCCCCACCGATAGTGGAGTCAACAACAAAACACCACCACCTATTGAATTATGGAGCGTTGATGCTTAACAATTAATAGATACGAATAATCTTTCGATCCAAACCATTTCTCCCTTCCCGTCCCACCCCAGACTCCCACTCCAGCCGTCCCCGTCCACGGCCCCGCCGCGGAGCCACGCAAAGCCCCGCGGCTCTTCCCCCCTGTCCGCGCCCTCAGCCCCCACTACACCCGTAGTACCCGATCGATCGGCCCGCGCTTCGCCCGCGTTCCGAGGCCCCTAACGCTACAACAGAGCGGGTGCGGTGGGGGTGTTGAGGGTTGCCTAACGCGGCAATTTCTAAAAAGAGGCGGCCAAACGGGCTTCTGTTGCAGTGTT
>JBJXFS010000300.1:0-65937 GCA_046155625.1 Verrucomicrobiales bacterium
TCATGCGCCACGCCGAAAAGCTCGGTTTGCAACTCGTTGTCCCTAACTAACATACAGTTTGTTATTCAGAAGTAGTCAGTAGTCAGTAGTCAGTAGTCAGTAGTCAGTAGTCAGTAGTCAGTAGTCAGTAGTCAGTAGTCAGAGCCATCAGGGTGAAATGGGCGGTCGTCATCCATCAATGAGCCGTGAGAGACCGAGGACTCAGTTTTGGTTGGAGGAAGGATCAAGGGTTGTAGTTTAAGTCGCTTGTGGTGATATGATGAATGCTCCCTTTTCCGTGGTATCGGGTTGTCTTGTGAAGCTTCAGAGCTTGAACACTTGGTATTGACCACTGACTTACTGATTACTGATTACTGATTACTGATTACTGATTACTGATTGCCGCTTGCATCGGTCTGACCTGCGACCTGCGACCTCACCCCATGCGTCGCAGGATATCAGCGAGGACCGAGGCGCCGGTCTGGCCTTCGGCGAGAGCTTCGTAGCGGAGTCGGATGCGATGGAGGACGACATCTGCGGCGAGGGCGAAAAGGTCTTCGGGGATGGCGTAGTCGCGACCGTTGAGGAAGGCTCGGGCGCGGGCGCCTTTGGTGAGGGCGATGCCGCCGCGCGGGCTGCAGCCGAGTTCCAGGCTTGGGTGGGATCGGGTGCGGTGGATGAGTTCGAGCACATGCTTTTGGAAGGTTTCGCTGATGTGGACGGCCTGGACTTTTTCCATGACGCGGACGAGGTCAACCGGGCCGCCGACAGGGGAGTGAGCGAGCACGTCGAACTCGGTGCGGGCGACGGCGTGGCCAGCGTCGTCCTTCTTGAGGCCGAGCGAGAGGTTGCGGCGGAGGACTTCCTCCTCTTCCTCCCGCGTCGGGTAGTCGAGCCGATGGCACAGCATGAAGCGGTCGAGTTGGGCTTCGGGCAGCTCAAAGGTCCCACTTTGCTCGATGGGGTTCTGGGTGGCGATGACGACAAACGGCTGAGGCAGGGTAAATGTTTCGTTCCCGATGGTCACGCGTCGTTCCTGCATGGCTTCGAGCAGGGCGCTTTGGACCTTGGGCGCGGCCCGGTTGATTTCGTCCGCGAGCAGGAGGTTGGTGAATATCGGACCCCGTCGCGTTCGGAATTCCCCCGTGCGGGGGTCGAGGATTTCGGAGCCCACGATGTCCGACGGGAGCAGGTCGATCGTAAATTGCACGCGCGCAAATTTCAGATCGATCGTCTTGGCCAGGGTGTCGGCCAACAGGGTTTTGGCCAGACCGGGCATCCCCTGGAGCAGGATGTGGCCGCTCGTGAGCAGGGCGACGAGCAGGCGCTCGACGACGATTTCCTGGCCTACCACCACCTCCGAGATGCGGGAACGAATCGAGTAGATGAAGGGGTCGATGGCAGGTGCGTGCATGGAGGGAGAACGTGGAGAGTGGATGATCGTTAGTGGTAAATCTTAGCGGGACTCCAACGGCGCGCAAGGATTACACGTCCGTGAGCACGTGCCGGTTGTTCCAAAGATAGCGCAGGCCGGACCAGACGGTGGTGAAGACGGCGAGCCCGAGCAGGATTTGCCCAAGGACGCCTGGGGCAAGGAGCGGGATTTGAAGCCATGGCGCGACCCACTGGAAGGGAGGTTCCAGCGCCGCCAACTGGAGTAGCCCGTAAATGAGAACGGCAATTTGGGCACCCGTTTTCCATTTTCCCCATCCGTCGGCCGACAGCACCGCTCCATGAGTGGCGGCGAGCGTACGGAGGCCCGTAATGAGAAATTCCCGCGCGAGGACTGTACACGCCACCCAGGACGGAATCACCCCGGCCACCGAGAGCAAGACAAAGGCCGAGCAGGTCAAGACTTTGTCGACCAACGGGTCCATCAACGCCCCAAAGTTGGTCACTAGTCCGTATTTCCGGGCAAGCCAGCCGTCCACGAAGTCGGTCACCGACCCGACGATGAACAATATCGCCGCCCAGCTCCACACCCACGGCACTCCCGTGGCCACAACGGCCACAAAAATGCCAGTCAACACCAGCCGCGCGAAGGTAATTTGATTGGGGAGATTCAAGCAGGCGCCGACCGCCGACCTAATGGCTGCGAAGCCACTCGGTCGTGCGCGGGTTAAAGTCTTCGAGGCATTCCCAGTGGAAGGCATGGCCGGCGCTGTCGTAGAGGTGCAAGTCGGCTCCTGGGATAAGGCGGGCGACTTCCTCGCTCATCCAACGGGGCGTGAAGACGTCGTCTTTGCCTCCGATGACCAACGTGGGGCACGTGACTTTGGGCAAATCCGCGACGGTGTTGTGGGTCATGGCGGCGGCGGACTGGGCTTCCATGGCGTGAACGGGTTGCGGTGCTGGATTGACCGCCGCGCCAGCCCGGCCCTCGAGGATGCCTTTCCAGTTTTCATCGTTGTCGAACCAGGGCTTGGTAAAGATGAGCATCTGGACGTAGTGCATAAAATCCTCGGGGCGGAAAGCGGCCTTGCACTTCATAAGATGTTCCCAAACGGTCAGGCCGTAGCGGTCCTGGCGCGCCCAGGTGCACATCAGAATCATGCTGCGCACTTTCGCCGGATGACGGATGGCCAGTTGCTGGGCAATGACCGATCCCAGCGAACACCCGACCACCCGAGCCTGGGTAAGACCGAGCGCATCCATCAGTGCCGCGTAATCGTCCGCCATCATGGCCGTGGTGTATGGACCGGCCGGTTTGTCCGTGTCCCCCACACCCCGGTTGTCCCCCAATAAGCACCGGAAATGCGGCTCCCAGGCTGCGGCGTGCGCTTCCCACACCGCTCCGGGCGCTGTCACCCCCATGATGCACACCAGTGGATCACCGACGCCTCGTTCCGTGTACGCCATTTCGATTCCAGTAGAGAGTTTGATCTTGGGCATTGGTTTGAGGATCAGGGGTTGGGTTGGGTTGGGGTTCGGAGGTCGGAGGTCGGAGGGCGGAGGTCGGAGGGCGGCGTTGTTGAGCGTGTGGAGGGTGGTTGGGGAGTGGTTTCAGGGATTGGAATGGAAGGGCCGTGAGTCAAAGAGAGATACTATGGTGGGTGATGGGGGGAAAACTGTCAGCAAATTTTTGCCGGCACCTTAAGACAAGTTTCGGCGAGCGCTCGAGGTTGGAGATGGGGTCGCGTCCCACCTCAATGCGGCCTTTCCTCCTTCGCTTGGAGCGTCGTTCCGCCTCACCAGCAAGAAAAACGGGCAAACTCCACGAGGGCGACATCTCGCCCTGAAAGAAGGAGGTGGCGCCTTCCGTCACTCCCGCCCTCCGCCCTCCGTCCTCCGCCCTCTGACATCTGACATCTGACCTCTGACATCTGACCTCTGACATCTGACCTCTGACCTCCGACCTCCGACCTCCGACGTCCGACATCTGCCCGCCACCTACCGAGGCGCGGCGTGGTCCGGGGCGCGATTTTCGAAGCGCATGTATTCCTTGAGGAACGTGAGGCGCACGGTGCCGGTTGGGCCGTTTCGTTGTTTGGCGATGATGAGTTCGACTTCGCCTTCGGTCTCGGCTTTCTCGTCGTCGTTCTCCGCGTAATATTCCGGGCGCACTAGCAACCCGACGACGTCAGCGTCCTGTTCGATGGAGCCGGACTCGCGCAGGTCGGAGAGGCGGGGTCGTCCCTTGCTGTCGCCGGTGCGCGATTCTGGGGCGCGGTTGAGCTGCGCCAGTACAATGATCGGGATGTTGAGTTCCTTGGCGGTGGCTTTGAGTCCGGCTGAGATTTCGGCGATTTCAATCTGGCGGTTTTCCTGGGCGCGTTTGCTGGTCGAACGCATGAGTTGGAGGTAATCGACGGCGACGAGGCCAATGCCGTGGCGTTGATGCAGGCGGCGCGCTTTGGCGCGAAACTCGCCGATCGGCAGACTGGGGGTGTCGTCGATGTGGATCGGGGCGCTCGCGATCTCGCTGGCCACATGGGTCAGGTGCATAAATCGGTCGTTCTGAATGAACCCGTTGTGCAACTGGGACATGGAGACGTGGGCGCGCGAGCAGAGCAGTCGTTGCACGAGTTGCTCTGCGCTCATTTCCAGGCTGAAGACGGCGCAGGGCACCCCGCGGTCGACGGCGACATGCTCGACAATGTTCATCACCAGCGAGGTTTTGCCCATGGAGGGGCGGGCGGCGATGATGACCATTTCCGAACCGTGCAGGCCGCGCGTCATCTCATCGAGCTCACTGTAGCCGGTCGGAATGCCGTTGAGGAGGCCGGGGTTCTCCATCATTTTTTCGATCAGTACCACCGCGTCGCGCACGTGGTCGCTGATCTCCTTCGCCTTGCGCGCCGACTGCTGCACGTCCCGGATCGCCAGCACATCTTTCTCCGCGTCATCCAAGAGCGCGGCCACATTCTCCTGATCGTGATAGGCGCGCTGGATGGTCCGCGTGCATACGGTGATCACTTCGCGCAATATGAACTTCTCCCGAACCAGATCGATGTAGTACTCGACGTGCGCCGCCACTGGCACAAAATTAAGCAATTCGGTCAGCGCGGCCGCCCCGCCAATCTCCTCCACCTGCCCGCGGTCGATCAGCGTCTGCAGGAGGCTCACCGGCTCAATCGGGCGGTTTTTGTTCTTGAATTCGACCAACAGGTCGAACAGCAATCGGTGGGCAGGCAGGTGGAAGCAGGAGGCCGTAATGGCCGCCATCGCCGTGTTCAGGGCGTCATCCGGATCCAGCAACATGCTGGCGAGCACGCCTTTTTCCGCGTCCACGCTGCTCGGCAACGCCCGCTGCGCCTCCGTCCCGGCCGACGAACCCAGCGTGGGCAGCGCGTGCAGCGAAGGCTTGCCGGGCGCACGGGCCCCGCCTTTTTCGTTGCCTGGAAACGCGGTGACAGGGGCAGGTTCGGCCATGACGGCACCATACCCAACCCGCGCCCGCGGCCAAGCTCAGGGTTGTCCACAACCGGCGGACAACTGCCGCCAACAACAGTGAAAATCAACGCAAGCTGTTGACTCCACCTCACCGCGCACCACGACCGCGCAGGGAATAACTTTTTCCGGTCATTGGCCGGCGACCACCCAAACGATGTCGTCGAAGCTGGAGGCGTCAGGTTGGTGGGTGTCGTCCTGCCGGTTGGGCCCGACGCTGGAGAGGCGGGGGCGACCCTCGACGACGCGGCAGAGGATCGGGTTACCGCTGTAGGGATCCTGGGGGAGGATTGTGGCGCGGTTGTCTGGTGGATTCTCCAGTGACTCCGGGTAACGGCCATGCGTCGTGTGGTGCTGTTCCAGAGCCAGAACCGTGCGGGCGAGGAGGAAGTGGCAGTCGACCTCATCGGCCATGGATTCCAGTCCCTTCGTCCCCACGGACGCGAATGACGCCATCCACTTATAGGGAGAGTGCCAGACGAACAACGGTGGTTCTTCGGCCGGAGGTCGTTGGAAAACGGGCTGGTCGAGTCGGTCATGGTGTCTCAATTGCCAATCGGCGAGTTTCGCTTGGTTTTGTCGCAGCCACCCTCTTGGGCAGAGACGCGCAATTATGGATGCGAAGGAATTCGGAGGGAACTGGAGGACCAGGGTCCAGTCTCGATTGGCCGTGCCGGGCTCGAGCAGCGCGGTCAGGAACAATCGTTCGCTGCGCAGGGCTCTCTGAATGGCGGAACTCGTTTTTAAGCGGCTCATCGCGGCATCGAGTTCGTGCAACTCGCCCTTCGACCAGAGTCGGCGTCTCAATCCTTCGTTCAACGGGCGCAAGGCCAGCGAGGTGATGGCGGTGCCACTGACCATGCCGATCAGTTGGGTGGGCTCGGCGGCGGCGGCTTCAGCCATGCGCAGGCTGATCAGAATCGAGTCCCGAGCCCCGGTGGCATCCCCCAACCCGATTTGGGCCAGAGCGCGGAGTTGAAGAATTTTTCCGCCATCGACCCAGCTCTCCAGGCCATCCCATCGCCCGGTCCACTGGCTGATGTCCGCACTGAGCGGCAGGTAGTGGTCCGGTCGTTCGCGGGTCGCCCGGGCCAGGGCGTCAAAGTCCTCCTTCCATTGGTCCGTCCACCGCAGCACCGCCTTGGCCGCTTCAACTTCAGTGGCCGAGTCCCCAGGGGCAAACGGAGGGACGCCAGCGGCGAGCGCTGGGAGATCCAACCGCGCCGACCCGTCGTTGGCCCCAAGCGCCTCGTAATCGAACGAGGAACTTAAATCCTCCACGGAGGTGCGCCCACCAGGCTCCCGCTCCCATGGCTCAGGGGTAAACGGCTTGGGAAGTCCGATCCCGAAGCGCCGCACAAAAACGGCATTCATCATGAAATTCTGGCCGTCGGGTGGCGGCGGCGTCAGCCACTCGGCAATCGTCAGCGGTTCGCCGGCCGTCCGCAGCCGGGACTGAGCGCCTGCCCATGCCCGATCCCCGCGCCAGTTTTCCACCAGGTGGAAACCGACCAGCAGAAGAGATGACGCAATGACAGCGACCGCGAAGCCGTACGCGGAGAGAATCTTGCGATGCCAGCGGGTGGGACGTCTCATGGATGTGGCTCTGGGGAGTGCTGTTTGGATGAATATCGGCAGAACCGAATCCGCGAGCGGTGGTCCACCACTTTTCGGGCTTCAGGGCGCGGGTTATGGCTCCGGTCATAAATTACCTGTCACTTTAATCGCGGCTCAATTTACCTTCCCCTTATTCAATCTCGAGTTTGTACCCGGATCTCTGGGGCTCCACCGCGAATTCGGGCATCCAGATCAGGAGCCAGCGACAACCGGATGGATATGCGGCGGGACTTCAAGCGGACTTGGATGACGGGGAGACATGGCTCGGGCGCCTGTATGACGAACACGGAAGGGGCTTGGTGATGGAGCGAGGGACACGCGTTTCGATCGCGCCGGACGGGCGGCGCTGGGTCGATCCAGTTGGGGAACCGGAGAGTCTTCGCGCCGTTCCGAAGCGCGACGAATGGAACCTGTGCCGAATTGTCGCTCGTGGGCCTCCCGGCCTCCTCGAGGCACTCCCCGAACGCGACATGATCGCTTTGCTCAAAATTTCTCACGACCAATCAGTGATGGCAATAGGCCTGCGCTTCAGATTGGCGGGATGGCGGCAAGAGCCGCGTGCAGTCGCTGAATCGTGCCGTGGCGGGCGCACCAGTGTTCGATATAAGCCAGGTCGAGCGTTGCGGGATCCTGCACAGCGAGCACATCGCGGGCGTCGTCAAGGTCTTTGCTGCGCCCCCAGCGGAGCTTTTGTACGACCACATCCTCCGGCGTGGGCAGCCAGGTGGTGCGGGACAGGACGGGGATGAATACCTGGCGCCTTCTTTCAAATTCCGACTGCACGAACGGATCGTCGAAGAGTTCGAACAACTCAACTTTGAGAGGTGGATCGCTGCGCGTGCGCCCGACATGTCGGCGGCCCCAGGTGAGTGTGTCGAAGACGATTTGCGGATCGAATTCCACCTCCGGCTCGAGAAGGCGGATAACAGCCTGAATGCCGCCGCCGGTGTGCAGGCCGACAAGGAAATCCACATCGCGCGTGGAGCGCGGCACGCCATACGCTCCCGCTGCGAGTGCGCCTACGACCATGAATTCCACTCCGGTCTGCTCGGCGGCGACGATGACTCTGCCGGCGAGTTCCTCCAGATTCATGTGGCGGAGGCGGGCTTCTCCCGCACATAAAAGCCATGTTCCTGTACGCGGTCGAGCCGGTCCATCCAACGCCGCACTTCACGCCAACCAGTAGCCTGGTCCGCGGTGCCGACCCGCTGCATGGCTCCGCCCAGCATCATTCCAAACTGCAGGCGCGACTGTTCGAATACCTCCGCCAGCCGCTGTTCCAGCGTCATCCGGCGGGCGCGAAGAATGCGCTCGCGGTAAATATCGTCCTGCAGAGCGCGCAGGGCGGCGGCTTCATCAGGAGGAGTCATGGCGAGAGGATAGTGGATGCCCGCCGGGTGGCAAGTGCGGGTAATGCGTCAGTGGACCGATCCGGTACCGGCGACGGCTGCGTCACCGGTGCCGACGAGACGCATGATCCACGGATTCGCAACCGCATTGGAGGGAATGGCAATTGCCACCGACAGCGGGGAGCCGGCTGCTTTTCTGATAGAAATTTGCCTCCGGTGGCCGGCGCTGGGAACGGGACGTGGGTCTCGTGAAGTGGGTGGGAAGGGGCCTGACCATCACCTCTCTTCGCGACTGGCGGACTTTCGGCTTCTGCCGCCCGTTCGACCGAGTGCACGGCATCGCGAGTTCCGCCCCGGGCCTCCCGCCGCCACCGGGGCACCACCCAGTAGGGCAAGCTCTGTTCCCGGCAAGACTCTATGACGTTCCGCCCGCTTTGCTCAAGGAGCCGCAGCACCGCGGTCCGGTCATTACGTTGTTGATTGTTCCGGCGCACGCCCGAGCCTATCCTCGCCGTCCCCGCCTCAGGCGCGAGGCGGAACAATCACTCAAACCATCTCTACCCACCTCCAACCATGGGCATCGATATCGACTGGTACTCTGTAGATTGGGAAGAATTCACCCGAAGGTACGTCAACGCTTCGGACACGGACGAGGTTTTATCGGAGGTGTTCGAATGCGGGGCCCCTTGGACGAGGCGTCTCGACATGGACGAGGATTGGTTGGCTCTTCTCGAAAGCTGGTATGCGCTCCTGGAGTTCAATGACGACTTGGGAGGGGCTGAACCCCATCTCCATCACTCCTTGCGCCAGAAGTTTCCATGCTTGGCGCATGGCGGCATTATTTGGGATGCCGAGACACTTTCGCCCTGTTTTCCCATGGATATCACAAATGACAAATCGGGCAGTCTCATCGGCGCCCTCTCGCCCCTAACCACAAGGCGGCTCCATGATGAACTCGCGGCGCTGGATCGCACTGAATTGGCCAACCTGATCAATGGCACGAAATGCATTGATGACCCTGACCTGTTCGGCGGCTCCGCTAACTTCATCACGCTGGTGGACCTGTTGACGGAAGTGTGTCGACAGAGCGTCTCTGAAAACAGGGGGCTTCTGATTGCCGCAGCGTGAACGTTTCACTTTGCCGGGGAGGTCGGAGTTCCGGTCGTCTGGAAGCCGGGACCGCATAAGATGACGGGCAGATAGGGGAGTAATCCGAGTCATTCAGAAGGCCGGTTCAGTCCGCGGAGACAACAGCGATGAGATGGCGGAGTTCGTCGGCGGCCTCGTCGGGCTGAAAGGTTGTTTGGGCAATCTCGGTGGTGACGGCGTTGCGAAATTGTTCGCGGAGGCGGTGGATGGCGACGCGGACGGCACCCTCGGTCAGCCCGAGATCGGCGGCGGCTTCGGATTGCGAGCGCGGTGCGTTGCCGGTGATCCACGGCTTGAGCACAGCAAACTGCGATTCCTTGCCGGCGACTCGGAAGTCCGCGGCCACGGTGTCCAAGGCACGACCGATGACGGTGAAGGCCCATTGGCGATCGAAAGCGATTTCTGCTTGGGTGGAGGTGGGATCCGGTTCTCCCATTCCGCTGGCCGTGTCTTGGAGCGGGATGGTCGACTGACCTCCGCCTCGTTTTGCAGCATGGTCCCTGGCCCGCTCGTCGCGCACGAAGTGCTTGACGGCCCCGAGGAGGTAACTGCGGAAGCGACCGCGTTCCGGGTTGGCGCCGCGCAGGCTTCCGCCGGCCAACAGGCGCTCGAAGAATCCGTGGGCCAGATCGCGCGCGTCGTCCTCGGTGCGGCCTTCGCGTCTCAGGAAAGCTACCACGGGTTCGTAGTAGGCGGCGCAGAGGTCTCGCAGGGCGGTGCGACCCGTGTCATCGTGTCCACTGGCCTGGACAACGAGCGTCCAGCGTGTCGGGGAGAACGAATGTGGGGGCGATTCCACGGTGAATTACTGGTTGGGGGGCGGCTTGACGGCGCGCGGATCCGTGGAAGGTGGCACTTCGAATGGTGCGGGTGGTGCGTTGGAGGAGACGGTGAGGGTCAGGGGATGGTCGGCGATCCGCATCAACGTCTGGTGGGCTTGGTAATGATGGTGGGATCTGGGATGGGCGTCGTCATTGATCGAGGAGGGAAACAGTCGCTGCATCCAATTGCCGTCGGCCACCTCAACCATGTGCTCGCCACCCGTCCAATCTCCTACCGCGCCAGTGATGGAAAGACGGAGGTGCGCCGTGCCACGTGGGCGGTGAAGGCGGACGCTGGCAACTACCTCGCCTCGGTGATGGCCATCCGGGGCGCGACTCATGGCGGCCTCGTACACTTGGTTACCGAACTGGACTCTCAGCCATCCCGGAGTGCGGCTTATCACGGACCAGCGGGCTTCGGCGAAATCGTCCTGCTGGTCGGTGGTATGGCGGTGCAGCGTAAACCCTTCCTGGGCGACGGGCGGCCTTTCCCAATGCTTCATTTCCCACATCAGCCAGGCGAACGCGGCCGTGACCGCCAGGATGATGAAGGCCGGCCAACGACGGCGGCGTTCCGAAGCATTCGCGGTGTGTCCGAAGCCCAGGATGAGCGAGAGAATCAACACGAAGACACCGAAGGCGCAGGCCAGGCCGACTCCCTGGGTCACAGAAATGAGCACATCCACCACCTGCCGCGCGAGTTCATCCGGCATGCCCAATCGCTCCACGAACGTCGTGCCACCTCGGGCCAATCGGCCTGCGGCCATGCCTCCATGGGCGTCAAAACCGGCAGCCAGCCCCCCGCGCGCCAGCCCACCAATCGCGAGACCACCGGAGGCCCCGATCAGCCCGATTGACACCCCGCCGGCCGTGAGCAACCCACCGGCCAACCCGCCACAGGCCACGACTCCCGTGGCCATGCCTCCGAGGGCGACGACGCCGTGGGCGCGTCCGCCGATGGCGAAAAACCCATGGGCCTCCGGTCCGATGGCGAGGATGCCGCGGGCGACTCGGTGGCGGCCGGTCCGAGGATCGGGCGAGGTCCCGTTGGCAATGTGCCAGAGCGGATACCCGAAGAGACGACGCGGGGAAATGACGTCCGCCACCGCGCTCTGGGGTGTGGTGGAGAGGGAAGGGCTCGGACGCTCCCGGCGTGGGTCCGGCCACATGGCAGCCAGCACGCCAAACCCCACACTGAGGAAGATCATGACCTGGGGAGTGAGCCCCGATTCTGCCAAGCCCGGGATGGCCCGGCTCGCTGGGATCCCGACCACCGCCAGGGCGGAGATCAGCACGAGGAATTGCCGCACGCGACTGGCGCCGTCGTCGTCGGTTTCTCCGGAGGCCGCCACGGCTGAGTGGAATTGCTCGGTTCGTGCTTCCTCCACCTGGGTCTTCAGTTCGCCCGCACTTTGTTGTCGCCGCTCGCGTTCCTTTTCCAGCGCCCGCAGCACCACGGCATCCACTCCCTCGCCCACTTTGGCCTTTTCCGAAGGGGCTGCAAACCGGCCGAGCGGCAACTCGCCCGTCAACATTTCGTAGAGCACCACTCCCAGCGAGTAGATGTCCGCCCGGTGGTCGACACTCGCCGGCTTTTCGACCTGCTCCGGTGCCATGTAAGCTGCGGTGCCCATCGCCGCTCCGCTCAGAGTCAATCGAGGCATTTCGTCGCCGGCCAATTTCGCAATCCCGAAATCGGCCAACTTTGGGGTGCCCTGCCGGTCGAGCAGGATGTTTTCGGGCTTGATGTCGCGATGCAGGACGCCCCGCTCGTGGGCAAACTGGAGAGCGTCGCAAATGCGCGGGACCAATAGGAGCGACTGCTCCGGTGTGAGGCCGACCTGCATCGCCTGACGCAGTGTCACACCGTCCACGAATTCCATGAGGAGATAATAAAAGCCATGGATTTCGCCGAAGTCGTAAACGCCGACGATGTGCGGGTGGCTCAATTTCGCCAGCACCCGCGCTTCGCGGGTAAAGCGCTCGGCAAAGCCGGGCCGGGCCGCCAGCGAGGGCAGCAGGATTTTCAGGGCCACCGATCGATCGAGCCTCGGCTGCCGCGCCCGGTAGACCACTCCCATGCCACCGTGACCAAGGACGCCAAGAATCTGCAGGTCAGGGAATGCCGCGACCACTTCATCGAGGGACGGCACCAGGGTCGCTGACGCATCGGCTGCCGTCGGGTGGTCGACGCCCCCCAGGGCGCACGACGGGCAGAGGCCGCCCGGAGCGTCGGTGGGCACGGGGCGGCGGCAGTTGGGGCATGGCGAGGTAGTCATCTCACCTGTTCCTGAGGGAATGACCGGAGGATGTTACTAAAGGGACAGGCAATTTAGCGGATTGGGATTGGATTGGAATTTGCGACAAACTGTCGCATGCCTGGCGTTCTAGGAAAACCCCGGATTCAGGACAGGACCGATGGGAGGCGGCCGGTGGCGGTTGACCCCTCGGTGGTGCACCGAGGGGCGGGGCAGGGAAAACTTGGGGTTGCCGTCGCAGTGAGGGCTCTCATGCTGTGGGCACATGAAGAACTCCGTGCATTCCGTGTCGTCCGCGGCTTCCGCCAGCGGGTCTGGTCGCCTGTCGTCGGGCGCGCTCAATCGTCGATTGTTTCTGCGGGCGGCAGGCCGGACCGCGGCGGTTTCCTCTTTGGCTGGTGTATCGCTGCCTCATGTTTTTGCCGCCGAGGACAATACGGTGCAGATTGCGCTGATTGGTGCGGGGGGGCGCGGGACGGGCGCCGCGAACGACGCCCTGAGCCAGACGTCACTGCCCACGAAACTGGTGGCCATGGCCGATGTCCTGTCCCACAAGCTCAATGGATCGTACAGCGGACTGAGCAATGAGTGGAAGACGACCCCGGGGAAGGTGGATGTTCCGGAAGAGCGCCGGTTTCTTGGATTCGACGCGTACAAGCAGGCGTTGGACGTGCTGAAGCCGGGTGATGTGGCGATTCTGACGACGCCGCTGGCCTTTCGGGCACCGATGTTCGAATATGCCATCAACAAGGGTCTGCATGTATTCATGGAGAAGCCGGTTACGGCGGACGGGCCGAATTCGCGCCGGATGTTGGAGTTGGCCAAAAAGGCGGACGAAAAAAACTTAAAATGTGGCGTCGGGCTGATGGTGCGGCATTGCCGCGGTCGTCAGGAGTTGCACAAGCGCATCATGGACGGGGAGATCGGCGAGATCAATTTCATGCGCAGCTACCGTATGCACGGGCCGGTTGCCTCCTGCTTTTCCACTCGGAAGCCAGAGGAGAAGAACGAAGTGCTTTATCAGATCGAGCGATTCCACAGTTTTCTTTGGGCCTCGGGCGGCTTGTTCAGCGATTTCTACATTCATTTTGTCGACGAATGCTGCTGGATGAAGAACGCGTGGCCCGTGCGCGCCCACGGACTGGGAGGCCGCCATTATCGCGGCGACTACATTGACCAGAACTTCGATTCGTACGGGATCGAGTACACGTTTGCCGACGGCTCGGTGTTTCACTTTAACGGGCGCACGATGATCGGGGCCAAGGACCAGTCTGCGAGCTATGTGCACGGGACCAAGGGTCTCGGGATTGTGAGTACGTCCGGACACACGCCGGGCCGCTGCCGGACTTACAATGGCTGGACGATCGCGCGCGACAAGCAGCTCTGGGCGTACCCACAGCCGGAGGCGAACCCGTACCAACTGGAGTGGCAGGACTTGATCGAAGCGATCAAGAACGACACCAAGTACAACGAAGTGCCGCGCGGAGTCGAGGCGAGTGTGGTCACGAGCATGGGGCGCATGGCGGCGCATCTTGGGCAGGACGTCACGTACGACCAGATGCTCAACTCGACGCACGACTTCGCCCCGGGGGTGGACACTCTCACGGAAAAAGGCCCGGCCCCGGTGCTGCCGAATCCGGACGGCTCGTACCCGGTGCCGGAACCCGGCAAGAAAAAAGCGGAGTATTGAGAGGCGAGGTGCTATCCGGTCGTGGCGCCTTATTTCCCGAGCGCCAGCAATCCTTTGAGCACGGTGGCCGCTCGTTCGAGCTGGCGGTCGCCGAGGCGCCCGAGTTCGAGGGCGTTGCCGGTGACCGACTCGCCGCGGCGCCAGAAGTCGAAGACGGTTTTCTCCTCCTCCGGTGTGAGGGTGGCGACGATGTCCGGGCGGATGCCGTTTTCGTGAATGGTGCGGTGGCTCGGGGTGTAATACTTGGCCGTGGTGAGGCGGACGGCGGCACCGCCGTCGAGCGGGATGATTGACTGCACGCTTCCCTTGCCGAAGCTGGTTTCGCCGACGATGACGGCCCGCTTCAAGTCCTGCAGCGCGCCGGCGACAAGTTCGGCGCCACTGGCGCTTGAGTGATTAATGAGAAGGGCGACGGGGTAGTTGCGTTCGCGGCGTTTGCGAGCGGGAGTGCGATACGGTGGGCTGGTCAGTTGGCCGGTGCGGCCCTCGGTCGTGACGACGGTGGTGTCGGGCGGGAGGAATTCGCCGGCCACCTCGACGGCGCTGGTGATCAGGCCACCGGGGTTGTTGCGGAGGTCGAGAACGAGGGCCTGGAGTCCGGCGTCTTCGAGGGTGTCCAGGGCGAGGGTGAGTTCGCGGCCGGTGGGCTCGGTGAATTGGAGCAGGCGGACGTAGCCGATTTTGAATGTCCCGGCGAGCGGGGAATCAAGCAGCATGGCGTCCTTGACCGTGACCGTGCTGAGCACTTGTCGCACGAGCTCGAATTCCTTGAACTCCCGCGTCGATGGCCGCTGCACGGTAATTTTGAGTGTTTCTCCGGGACGGCCGCGCAGCGCTTGAGCGGCCTCGGCCACACTCATTTCCTCGGTCAGTCGTTCGCCGATTTTGACAATGACGTCTCCGGGCATCACGCCACCGCGGGCGGCCGGGCCGTCCTCGCGCACGGTGACGATGGTCACGCCTTCCGGACGGCTGGCGATGGTGATGCCGACGCCTTCGTAGGTATTGCCTTGTTCCTGTTGGAGTTTTTCGAACAACTCCGGTGAGAGGTACTGGCTGTGCGGGTCAAGATCGGCCAACATGCCTTCCAAAGCGCTGGCCATCAAATTATGGTACGATGTACGGCCGGCATCGACGTGGTTTTCGCGCACCAATTCGATGACGCGGGCCAGGCGTTCGATCTCTCGGTAGCCCGAATCTTCAGCGGGTGGTGGGGCAGCGGAGTTGGACGCGGTGGGTGCCGGGGGAGCTTGGGGCGATGCGGGATCGACAGCGGGTGGTGGGGCAGCGGGTGGTGCGGCGGCGGGGTCGGGCGCGGCGGGGTCGGGCGCGGCGGGTGCCTGGGGAGCTTGGGGCGGTGCGGGATCGACAGCGGGTGGTGCCTCTTGGGCAGCCGCGATTCCGAACGCGATGATGGCCGCTAGGGGAAAAAGTGGGACGATTCTCACGCGAGGAGGTTACGCGCTGGGGGGCTTCTGCCAACCGCGGTGACGGCGGAGCCAGCGGCGCCCCCACCAACTGGCCTCGAGGCGACCGATCAGTGCCCGGTGTTGGGAGCGGGAAGCGGTCAATTCATCGCGCAGGGCGGGAATTTTTTCCGCTTGCCGGGCGGCGCGGCGAGCCTCGGCGAAGGCGGTATCGTTTTCGCGGGTGCGGGCGGCGAGGAAGCGGAAGTACTCGACGAGCGCGGCGGCTTCGAGGGGAGGCGGGGAAACCGGAGAGCCGTCCGCCTCTTCGGCAGCCTCCTCCAGCACGGATGTGTATTGGGATTCGAGGGCGGCAGCGCCCTGGGCGAGGGTCAGTTCTTGGCGGACGCGGCGGGTGACCTCAGCGGTGGCGGCTGGGTCGAGTTGGGTCAATGCGGCCTCGACGTCGGAAGCCTCGACATCGGTTGGTTTTCGATAGACGCACCAATTCCGGTCACGGTGTTCGTCGAAGGAATCGGGCGTGACGGCGGGTCCCAAGCCGGCCACAGCGTCAAGCGGGATCACGGCACAGCCGCAGGCCAGCGCCTCGAGGGCCGAGCGGCCGGTGGCGAAAACCACGGCGAATTTTGGGAGTACGGTTTCCGGCGCCTCGACCGGTGATCCGAAACCGTGGCCAAGGCCGCTCAGGGACAGGCCCTGGCGTCGGCACGCGTCGCGCACGGTCTCAAACAGGGGGCCGGAGCGAATGCGATTGGAGTACAATGCCGCGGCGTCGGCGGGTGCACCGGGATGGCGCACGGTGACGAAGCGGGCCGGGTCGAACCAATTGGGGACGGTGGCGACTCTGTCGGTGGTTATTGCCGCGGCTTGGGCGAGCCATTCGTTGTTAATGGCCGCCATGCTGAGGTAGCGTTGGAGTCTCGGATGGCGGGGAGGAAATTCATCGAAGGGTTGGACGCCGTGGCAATAGAACAATCCAGGTACTCGCGGCCAAGCGGTCAGCGCCGCCATGGTGGCGAGGTGGTGTTGTCCGTGGATGATGTCGGGGCGAAACGGGATCCGCGCCGGATCGTCCACGACCGGCACGCCAGCGGCCGCGACGCGCGTGGCCATTTCGCCCAAAGCCCAGGTGAAAACGGCGACCTGGTGTCCGCGCGACCGGAGTTCGACCGCCAATTCCGCCGTGAGCCATTCAGTGCCCGTGCGGCGTGCCAATTCGTGGTTGGTCAGGAGCACGCGCATGGATGATCAACGGGCGGCGGCCGGTAGCGCGCGGATGGCATTTTTCAACGCATCGGGAAACGCATGATCGAGGTGGAATACCGATGTCACGACGACATCGCCGCGCCGAAGGAGCGAGCCGAGCCGGGGAATAAAGTCTGAAAGTTCGGGTGCGGTGACCACCTCCACGCCGGACCGTCGCAGCGCTGCGGCCACGCGGCGTTGGTTGAACGCGAGTATTCGCAGGGAAGCCGGCAAGTCCGCAAGGAGGACAAGATCAGCACCGGCCAGCGCGTGTGGCAACTCGCGTTCGAAGTGGCCAGGCGCAAAGCCGCCTCCCCGCGGGCGCAGCACCAGGACCAGTCGGCGTCGGGGATGATGGGCTCGCACCGCTTCCAGCAGGGCGGCCAGCGATTGCGGGTGGTAGGCTTCATCCAGGATCAGCTTGATGCGCCGGGCGTTCTCGGCTGGATCCATGAGAACTTGCTGGCGCCCGGCCACGCCGGCAAATGTCATCAGCGCACGGGCCGCCATCGCGGCGCTCACCCCGACGGCTCGTGCAGCCACCACGGCCATGGCCGCGTTGCGCGCATTCATCCGGCCCCACAGCGGCACTTGGTACGGGTGGCCGTCGAGCGAGAATTCACTGCCGGCCGCGAGCCGTCGCCAGCTGGTAATCCGGTGGGTAGCCCTCGCCGAGAAACCGATCGTACCCACAGGCGCGCGACTGCGCGACATCAGGATGTCGACTCCCGGGTCGTCGGCGTTGAGGAGGAGGCGCCCGGTGGACGGCAGCAGATCGACCAGGTGCTTGAATGGAAACTGATAGCTTCGCAAGTCGGGATAGACCTCCGGGTGGTCAGGCTGAAGCCCTGTGACCAGCGCCACGTGGGCTCGGTAATGCAGGAATTTTGGGCGCACGTCGCCGGGGCCTGACCAGTATTCATCGCCCTCCAGCACGGTGATGGGCGCGCCGTGAAAGCGAGCGGCCTGGGAAAAATTTCGCGCCAGACCGCCGATCAAATAGTCAGGCGCGAGGCCTGCCGATTCCAGGATCCACGCCACCAGGGCGGTTGTCGTCGTCTTGCCGTTCGTGCCCGCGACCACCAAATTCCGGCTTTGACGAAGGAATGTCCGATCGAGAAATGAGGGAAACGACATCCACTCGCGCCCTTGATCGATGGCGGCAGCCAGTTCGGGATGTGCCGGCGTGATGCCGCCGCCGCACACAATCACCTCGGCCTCGGCTGGGAGTGAGTCCGCCGTGGGCTGGGCATTCCACGTCAGCCCACAGTCGCGCAAGTAAGCGTCCATCGGAGGGAAGGAGCCTGTGTCCGAGCCAGTGACGACCACTCCGGCCCGCCGTAGCCCGTCAGCCAACGGCGCTGTGGCTCGCCCGCAAATGCCAATAATATAAACCCTGTCCGGCAGAGTGACGGACAGGGCGAAACGATTATCCCCGTTCACTGCCCGAGGCGGCGCTTGCCCGATTCCTATTTCGGCTTTTGACTGTGCTGCGGTGTCGCGTGAATGGGCCACGCGCTACCCTAAAGGGCTCGATTCGCCGAAGTCTAGGAATTCACTGGGGCTGGCGGTCCGGCGGTTGAATAATGGAATCTGGTGGCTGGATGATTGATTTCATGGGATGTGGGATCTGGGATGAGGTTGAGGCCCTGTGAAGCGGCTGATTTAATTAACAACCATCAAATTTCTACCAACATTTCCCACGCAATCCAACCATTTCCCAAGGAATCAAAAATTTTTAGAATTCCCTGACCATCCTTATTTGCGAGACGGGGTGAAGTGGATAAAGTTATAATTTGGTTTGATTTCGATCTCCTGAATTCTCATGTCCCTATTTCTTTCGCTCTTGCAGACCGTCTGGATCATCTTCCTGGCGTTGATGATTTTGAATGTGATGATTTTGGTTCACGAGTGGGGGCATTTTCTGGCGGCGCGGTGGCGTGGGTTGAAGGTTGAAAAATTTCAAATTTGGTTTGGGAAGCCGATTTGGAAGCGGACGTGGAACGGGGTGCAATACGGTTTGGGGTCGATTCCGGCTGGGGGGTTTGTCGCGTTGCCGCAGATGGCACCGATGGAGGCGATCGAGGGGTCGGGTGATCAACCGCGCGAGGCGCTGCCGCCGATTTCGCCGCTTGATAAAATCATCGTCGCTTTCGCCGGGCCGCTTTTCAGCATTTTGCTTGCGTTGTTTTTTGCGGTCATCGTCTGGAAGGTTGGGCGTCCGATCGTCGAGCCGGAGAATCCGACGCAGATCGGGTATATTGATGCCGAGATGCCGGCGGGGAAGTCCGACCTCAAGGTGAGGGACATCATTCGGGCGATCGATGGCAAGCCGGTGGACCGATGGAACGGGCAGGTGCACAGCGTGATTTGGGGCATTGTGTCGAGCGAGAACGAGCAGGTTGTCTTCACGGTCGATCGGGACGGGAAGACGCTCGACATCCCGGTGGTTCCGGAACTGGCCCCGCTGGACGGGAAGCGGGAGGCTGCGGCCGGCCCGCTAGGACGCGTCTTCGATTTCATTTTCAAGCGGCCGCCGCTGCGCAAAGTGGGGATGGCGGGCCGCGCCGCCACCCTGAGGGTCGAGAAAATCCTTCCCAATAGCCCGGTGGCCGAGTCGGGATTGCAGCGCGGCGATGTGCTGAGCGCGCTCAATGGTGAAGCGCTGGGGCATTTCAATCCGTTGTTCGACCAGGTCAAAAAGCATGGCACGGCGCCATTCACGCTGACGGTGCTGCGGGACGGGCAGCCGGTTGATCTGACGGTGACGCCCCGGCGGCCGGACAAGCCGAAGGAAGCCGACCAACCGGAGTTGGGGATTGCGATGTTTGACGATCCGGCGCTGCGGGTTGCGCGGCTGCACCAGCCCCCAGGCGAGCAGATTGGGGAAAGTTTGCGGGCGATGAGCAATCTCTTTCGGAGCATCTTTTCGCGAAAGAGCGACATCAGCGTGACGCACATGGGTGGGCCCGTGACGATCGTGCGCAGCTACATGGCCATTCTGGAAAGCCCGGACGCCTGGCGCTGGGTGCTCTGGTTCTCGGTTTTCCTGAACGTCAATCTCGCGGTCATGAACATGCTGCCCTTCCCGGTGCTTGATGGCGGACACATCACCATGGCCATCATCGAGTGGATCCGGCGCCAGCCGATCAACGTGAAGGTCTTGGAATACGTCCAAAGCGCCTGCGTGCTGCTCGTGCTTGGGTTTTTCGTCATGATCACGCTCAAGGACGTTGGCGATGTGGCCGGCAGCCGCAGCGATCGCATCGAGTTTCTCCCGCGTACAGGGAATGCCGCCGGTCAATAGAATCCAGCTCGCTTCATGACCGCGCCACTTGCCCATTGTCCCGACCCCTGGCACTACCGCCGGCGGCCGACGCGTGAAGTCAGAGTGGGGACAGTCGGCATCGGCGGGGACAATCCGATCCGTGTGCAGTCGATGATCACCTGCGACACCATGGACACCGAGGCGTCGATCCGCCAGTCGCTCGATCTCGTTGCCGCAGGATGCGAAATCGTCCGGATTACGGCGCCCACGGTGAAAGATGCGGCCAATCTGTGCTCCATCGTCGGCGGTCTGCGCGAGCGTGGGTGTGCGGTGCCCATCGTGGCGGACATTCACTTTAAACCCGAGGCCGCCCTGGAAGCCGCCCGGTGGGTCGAGAAGGTCCGTGTCAATCCAGGGAACTACGCCGATTCGAAGAAATTCAAAGTCCTCGAGTACACCGATGAGCAGTATGCGGCGGAACTCGATAGGATTCGCGAGCGGTTTTCACCGCTCGTGCGCGTCTGCCAGGAGCGAGGTGTCGCCCTGCGGATCGGGACCAATCACGGATCGCTGAGCGATCGGATCATGAACCGGTACGGCGACACGCCGCTCGGCATGGTGGAAAGCGCGCTGGAATTTGCCCGCATCGCGCGCGATCACGACTTCCACCAGTTTGTCTTCTCCATGAAGGCGAGCAATCCGAAGGTCATGATTGCCGCTTACCGCTTGCTGGTTGCCCGGCTCGACCAACTCGGACCCGACTGGAACTACCCGATCCATCTCGGGGTCACGGAGGCGGGAGACGGCGAAGACGGGCGCATCAAATCGGCCATTGGTATCGGGTCGTTGCTGGCCGATGGCATTGGAGACACCATCCGGGTTTCCCTCACTGAGGACAGCGTCCACGAAATCCCCGTCGCCAAAGCGCTCATCCGGCGTGTGCTCGCGGCCGCAGCCTAAGGTCTGTATAGAGTCTCTATTTTGACGACTGCCAGCGGCCTTGGGACTGCCGGAAGAATTCCAGCTCTTCGGGCGGAACGCCCCGTCTGCGAAAAGCCATCGCCCTCAACGCGCGGGCGGAACGCCCTGGTTTAGAAGGGGCTTTCGCCCGCCAGAGCGGGAATGCTTGCCGCGTCCCAGGGCTGCTGGCGTTCCTCCCCCGGCATGGCGTCTCGCCGATCAAGGATCCGGAACGGGGTAGGTGAGCGGCTTTTTGATGATCCTGCCGCGATGGCCGAACCGAGTCGCAAGCGGTGGGTGGCAAAAGCTTGAAATGCCGTATGGTGGCGCTCGATGTCCGCCCTGGCCACCGATTTCCCGACGCCTACCTGCCTGCCGTTCGACGCATTTGCGTACGCGCGGCGGGCGTCGGCGCGCGTGGACGTGACCGGGGTCGACGGTCGGCCGGTGGTGCTGGGGGGGGAGGAGGTGATGAAGGTGGGGATCACGCGGGCGAACTTTGACCGGATCGCCCACAAGGTGGACCGACTGGGGGACTTCAAGCCCGACTTTATCATCGAGGACAGCCCGCTGGTGGCCGTCGATCCGCGGCGCCCGCTGCCGGCCGGACTGCCCGATGACGCGTTGGTGACCGTGAGCGACGGGCTCGATCTCCCGGTGGTCACGGCGTTTCGACTGCTGGCGTCGCGGCTGAGCGAGTCCGGATTGGTGTCGCCGTTGCTGCTCAAGGACACCTTGCATCCGGTGGCGGGTGGGGGCTCTCTCGCCGGTGAGGTTCCATCGTTCACCGACACGCTCTTGTCCTCCAGCGCCGCCCTGGGGTCTCTGATTTGCGATGGATTGGGCGACGCCATTCTCGTGCAAGGCGAGGAGGCGCCCGGACAATCGCTGCGGCTCGCGTTCAACATCCTGCAGGCGGCCGGGGCGAGGATATTCAAGACGGATTATGTGGCCTGCCCGAGTTGCGGGCGCACGCTGTTCAATCTTCAAGAGACGACCGCTCGCATCAAGGCGGCCACCGTGCATCTGAAGGGCGTCAAAATCGCCATCATGGGGTGCATCGTCAACGGGCCTGGGGAGATGGCCGATGCCGACTTCGGCTACGTCGGGGGCGCTCCGGGCAAAATCAACCTCTACGTCGGCAAACAGGCGGTCAAATTCAACATTCCTGAAGCTGAAGCCGTCTCACGGCTGGTCGACCTCATCAAGGAACATGGCCGATGGGTTGAACCGGCACCCACCCGTTGACCTCGAGTTTTCCGATCCCGCATGGCCCGTCGCCTCAAGTCCCTCCAACGATCACGTCGGTCGCCATTCCTCTTGCGAGAGGGATCGGATCGCTTTCTTACAGGGGCTTACTCGGGATTAGCCAATTCTTCCGAGGCTGGCCGCGACCCGGAGGCTGCAGAGGTCGACCTCCAGGATTCCATAAACGAGCCGCCTCCAATCGTCGCGCCGTTGCCGCCGGCTGATCCGGGCTCAGCCCGGGAGGAGCCACCGACCTCGGTTTTACCAGCGCCAGCCGCCACCCCTGTCGAAGTCTCGCCAACTGCCTCGCACGCTCCGACGGGATGGGACTGGTTTGCTCAATGGCCGTTTCCGACGCAGTTATTCCTTTTTGCCGCCGTGCTCGCGGCCGGCATGTGGTGGCTCGACCACCGTGAGCCGGCGGTCGCCGCCCCAGTCGATCCGCCACCCGTGGCCCGGCCCGCCCCCAAAAAGCGCCCGCCGCTCAGGCCCGAGACATTCGATTGGCTTAACCGCCTGCGCGAAACCCAAGTCGTGACCAGCCAGCTCGAGGCCGAGTTTGCCACAGCGCAGGAGTTTTATCGCGAGTATGCGCTCGATGAATTTCTTGATTTCGACCCGTGGTCACTGGGACCGGACGAGGTGGTGGCGTTGACGCATTTCTGCGACGAAGGTTACTTCACCGTGGAACGGGAGATTCTGGTCAAAATCCTCGAGCGCCGCGTGATGGACGCCCAATCGGAAACGGCCAGCGCCCCCCGTGGAGCGCTCGACCGACTCGAGGCGGCCGCGCATGAGCGCGAATCGCGTTTAGCGGGCTTGCGTGAGGCGGCCGAGTTGTACCGCCGTGGCCGCACTGCCGAAGTGCAGATTCCCGAAGCGGTGACGCCCGAACAGGACCAAGCCCAGCGAGCCCAGCTTGTCGATAAATTGGCGGCTGTTCGACGCGAGCGCGAGCGTTTGAATGCACGGATCGATCAGCTTAACGCGATGCTCCGGTAAAGAGCGGATTGGGAACCACGAAGAACACGAAAAACACGATTAGCCAAGGCATTGCTCCGCAAGCACCGTCCACCCAACGGATGAGGGGATAACTTATTGTAGCCCCATCATTTTTCGTGCCTTTCGTGGTTCCCAAGTCCATTTTTTAGGGTAAACGCAGCCTGCGGCGGGGAGGCGGGCATTGGACAAGTTGCCGGCTACTGGGCACACTGGCGCGTGGCATCCCCCGACCCGCACCGCCTTGTCCTCATTCCGAGCTACAACACCGGACCGCGTGTGCTCGAAACGGTGCGGCGAGCCCTGACCCGGTGGGAGCCGGTTTGGGTCGTGGTGGATGGAAGCACGGATGGCACGACTGAGCTTCTGCAAGCCGAGGCGGCGCGCGAGCCGCATCTCCACGTGTTCGTGCTGCCGCGTAATTCGGGCAAAGGCGCGGCCCTGCTCCATGGGTTGCAGGAAGCCCGGCGCCTGGGATTCACCCATGCCCTGGCTATGGACGCCGATGGACAGCACCCGGCCGAATCCATTCTCGACTTCATGGCCCTTTCTTGCGACCACCCCGATGCGGTCATCCTGGGGCGTCCGGTCTTCGATGTCAGCGTGCCCGCGGAACGATTATTCGGGCGCCGCATTTCCAATTTTTGGGCCAACCTCGAAACCCTCTGGCTCGGGATAGAAGATTCGCTCTTCGGTTTTCGTGTCTACCCCATTGAGCCGCTGGTCCAGATCATGAAACACACCCGATTCATGCGCCATTTCGATTTCGACCCCGAAGCGGCCGTCCGTCTGGTCTGGGCCGGCCACCGTCCCCTTTGCCTCCCGGCGCCCTGCCGGTATTTCTCGCCCGCCGAGGGAGGAGTTTCGCATTTTCATTACCTGCGCACCAACACCGTGCTCGCCTGGATGCACGCCCGGTTGGTCGTGGGTGCCCTGCTTCGCCTGCCGCGCCTCTTTCGGCTTCGGCGGCTTTGGCGAACTGCCAATGAATGAAGAAGTGGCTGCCACGGTGACGACGCAAAACGCCTGGTTGAAAACCGATTCACGCCCGGCCCCACGTGGGCAGGAGCATGGGCGAAGGGACATAGGGCTGGACGATGGTGCTGAGTCGCTTCGCGCCCCGGGTAAACCCGGCACACCAACTCCAGCGGCTGCGCGGATTGCGAAAGGGTGGTTGCTCAGGATTCGTTCATGTCCGGCTGAAATCATTCCGAGCCGTTGCCAGATTTGAGTCGATCGCCAGAGCTTCAGCAATGAAAGACGATGAACTGCTGGTGGCTGTCTGATTGCCCGCCTTGCCGACACTCGGCGGACGCAGGTTAGCCTCCGGCGGGTGGCGGGGCGGCGTCGCCGACTGGCGGGGCGGCTGGCGGGGCGGCTGGCTCGGCAGGGGCCGGGGTTGGGGCGCTGGGAGAGGCGGGCTCGGGTGCGTCTGGCGTGGTGGTTTCTTCGGTGGGCGCCGGAGTGGTCGGTTCGGCGGGGGGCGTGGCTGTCGCGCCTTCGGCCTCGGCCGCGGTGGTGCCTGCGGCGGGGGCGGAGTCGCCGGGTTTGGCCGCCGGGATGAATTTGCGGGGTGGCCGACGGCCGCCGGATTGGCGGGTGCCTGGTTTGACGCCGTTTTTGGCGCCGTTGATTTGAATGGGCGTCCCCTTATCGACATTCGCGTAGAACCAGGCGGCCATGCTCGCGGGCAGCCGGATGCAGCCGTGGGAAGCCGGGTAGTTCGGCACTACGCCCTGGTGAAATCCCATGGCGGTGGGGCTCCCGTTTCGCTCAAACCGTTGAAAGTACTTCATGAGCGACCCGACAAAGCGGGCGCCTGCAGGCTGCGGGTCATACCCGGCTTTGACATCGCCAGCGACGGTGCGGCCGCCCGTAGTCACGTAGCTCCCGTAGAGATTGGATCGATGATTGAGGTTTTTTTGTCCGATCGTGTATTTGCCGGTTTCGGTGCGGTAGCCGCGCCGACCGCTCGAGATGCGGCTCGCTGCGATGAGTTCTCCCTGGTGATAGAGATAAACCCGTTGTTGATCGAGCTCGACGACGAACTGGGTGTCGGTGGCATTGAGGTCCGGCGTTTTTTCGGCGGGCGGGTGAAATCCATGCTTGCCGCCGTTGGCGAAAAAGGCGTCCACCTGCGCCACGTCCTCCGGACGCGCGGTCGAGGGCATCTCCTTTGGGCCGTCCTTCGAACCTGCGGACTTCGAAAGTGTGGTACACGAGGCCACCATCAAAAAGGGGACCAGGGCCAGCAAAACTACCAGTCTCATGCGGCGCATCATCCATGGGGATCGGCAGTGGGCAAGTGACGGTATTTAGGAAATATTAAGCGTTTGGCGAGCGGCTGGAGCCAGGCGCGGCGCGGGAGCGACGGCGTGACGGCTGGGCATTGCGATTGCAGGTGGGCTGGGCGGGGGTATGGGCAAGCATGCCCGATGCCCCGCATCCAAAAATTTTGCCCTTCCTGGAGTCGTGTCTCCCGGCGGGAATGGCGCATCTGGAGTCGTGGGTTGCTCAGAACAGTTTTACCGCCAACGCCTCCGGAGTGAACGCGCTGGGTCAGGTCACGGCTGACGCCTTTGCGCCGCTGGGATTCGAGCGCGAATGTGTTGCCTCGGAGCACGCGAACTACGGATCACATTTGTTCTTGAGACGCGGTGGGCGTGGCCGGGCTCCGATCGTGCTGGTGACGCATTTGGACACGGTATTTCCGGAAGCGGAGGAGAAGGCGAACGCATTTTTCTGGCGCCCGGAGCCAGGCGAGGGACGGATTTATGGGCCGGGCACGGTAGACATCAAAGGCGGGACGCTCGTCATCTGGCTCGTCCTGCGGGCGCTGGCGGAGTTGGCGCCCGACGTTTTTGAATTGCACGACTGGTTGATCGCGGCGAATGCGAGCGAGGAGGCGTTGAGTGCCGATTTCGGGCAGCGAACGGCCGAGCGCTGCCTGGTCTCGGAGAATGGGCCGACGCGGGCGGCGGCGGTTCTGGTCTTCGAAAGCGGGTTGCTGCGGAGTCGCGAGTTCACGCTGGTGACCGGTCGAAAGGGCAAGGCGGATTTTCGGGTGACGGCGAGTGGGCGCGGCGCTCATGCGGGCAGCCAGCTCGCGGAAGGCAGGAATGCCATCGTTGCCTTGAGCGAGGCGGTGATGCGGTTGGCCGCGCTGACCGATCCCGCGCGCGAAGTGACGGTCAATGTGGGCGCCATTCGAGGTGGCACCGTGGTGAATCGCGTGCCGCACGAGGCCGCCTGCGACCTCGAGATGCGCGCGTTTGACGAAAAGGTGTTTGCTGCGACCCGCTCCGCCATCGCGGGGTTGAGCGGACCGGCCCCCGCGGTGCCCGGGGCCGTGCTGAAAGTCGAACAGACGGGCGCCTCGCCGGCCTGGCCGGGAGACAGTGGCACGCTGCGGCTGCTCGACGTGTTTCGGGAAGCAGCCGCGGCGCAGTGTGCGAGCGTGGTCCCCGAGCGGCGCGGCGGATTGAGCGACGCCAATTATCTGGCGGGGGTGGGCCCGACGCTGGATGGGCTTGGCCCGTCGGGTGGTTGTGCTCACTGTTCGGAGCGCTCGGCCGATGGCTCGAAAACCCCGGAGTACGTGGAATCCGGATCGTTCATTCCCAAGGCCGCCCTGGTATTTGAAGCCCTGCGGCGGCTGGCGCGCACCCATGCGGCGTGAGGCCGCGAGTCCGCTATCCTAACATTCCAATATCTCATGCCCCGCATCCCTGTCCTCGCCATCGTCGGTCGCCCGAACGTCGGAAAATCGTCGGTCTTCAATCGGCTGGCGGGCCAGCGCGTGTCGATCGTGCATGACATGCCGGGAGTGACGCGCGACCGGTTGGCGGCGCCGGCTGGGTCGCTGAAAGTCCCGCTCACCCTCATGGACACGGGTGGGATTGGGGAGGCACTGGATGACGGGTTCAGCGCGCAGGTGGAAGTGGAGGCGGACGTGGCCATGGAGGAGGCCGATCTCATCTTGTTCGTGGTCGACGCGACGACCGGGTTGACTTCGGTCGACGAGTTTCTCGCGGACCGGCTTCGCAAAAAGCGGGCGCCCGTGATGCTGGGCGTCAACAAGGTGGACGGTCGCGAGCACGAGACCGTCGCGGCGGATTTCGCCAAGCTGGGATTCGAGCCGGTATTCACTCTGAGCGCGCTGACCGGTCGCGGATTCGGTCCGCTGCGCGACTACCTGGAGCGGAGGTTTCCCGAAGCGCCGCCGAATGGGGAACAAGAAAAATCGGCCGACGAACCGCTGAAAATCGCCATCATCGGCCGGCCCAACGTCGGCAAATCCTCCCTGATCAACGCGGTCCTGAATGACCAACGCACCATCGTCAGCAGGGTGGCGGGCACCACGCGCGACGCCATCGACGTGCCTTTTGAAAAGAATGGCCAGCCGTATCTGTTGATCGACACGGCGGGATTGCGCCGCCGGACGAAGGTCGATTCGCTGGTGGAAATATTCAGTGTCCAGCGGGCCAAGGACTCGGTGCGCCGGGCGGACGTGTGCGCCTTGGTGATCGATGCCGGCGAGGGGGTCACGATGCAGGAACGCAAGATCGCCCAATTCATGCTCGAGGCCCACAAGCCGTGCGTGGTCGTGGCCAACAAATTCGACCTGTATCATCCGTCGGCCAAATTTCGCGACCGACTCGAGGAACTCGAGGAAACCCTGCGTCGCGAGTTTTTCTTCATGCCCTACGCCCCGATCATCGCGGTGTCGGCCAAAGATCGCGAGCACCTCGGGCGCCTTTTTACGACCGTCGAAAAAATCCGCGCCGCGTCCGAAACCACCCCGGGCACCGGCGTGCTCAACCGGCTCATCCACGACGCGATCGAACGCACGCTGCCCCCGGCGATCAAAGGTAAACGCCTCAAGCTGCTTTACTCGACCCTTCAGCGCCCGGAAAAACATTGTGCCGTCGTCGCTCCGACCATCGTCACCTTCGTCAATTACGCGAACCTCATGAGCGAGAGTTACCAGCGTTACCTCGAAGGTCAGATCCGCGAGGCCTTTCCATTCGAGGGACTGCCCCTGCGTTTCGAAGTCCGCGAGCGCCGCCGGGAGGAAAAACCCGGCCCCGCCGCCCGCCGCGCCGCCAAGTCCAGCGCCACCGCCGCCGCCAAAGCCAAAGCGAAAGCGAAGCCCGACCGACGGTCGCGCGGAAACTCAGCGCCACGGAAGCAAAGCAAAGAGTGAGCGATCATTGAGATGGCTGGGAATGGCGCCTGCACGGAGTTGGTTGAGCGAAGCCATGGTTCTCGGGTAGGGCGGCGCGTCCCGCCCGCCGCAGATGGCGATCCCGCATCGCCGCCCGCCCCGCCCGCCTCAGTTGGCCAAAGCGGCGAGAGCGGGTAGCGCGGGCTTGGGGGAGCGCGTGGGCACCAACGAAAACGCCATCGTTTCCACCGTCAATCCGGGACCGAAGGCGACGGCTCGACCCGGGCGAGGCGAGCCGGAGAGTGGCGCCGCGGCCAGCAGCTCACGGAGGATGAATAGGATGCTGGCCGACGAGAGGTTGCCAAACCGCCGAAGCGACTCGCGCGACGGCTCCATCTGGGAATCGCTCAGACCACAGGCCTCCTGAACGCTGTCCAGAATGAGCCGCCCGCCTGGGTGGACGGCCCAGAGTGTGTCGAGGCCGGCGTCACGCAGCGGGCTGAGCTCCTCGCTGTCGCGGAACCATTGGCGGATGCGTGCGGGCAGCCGGGCGTCCAGCGTCATGGCAAAGCCCTGGTCCTCGATGTGCCAGGCCATGCGTTCGGCATCGGCCAGGCTCAAGTGACTGGCGCATTCACC
Source organism: Verrucomicrobiales bacterium (assembly GCA_046155625.1). Classification (GTDB taxonomy): domain Bacteria; phylum Verrucomicrobiota; class Verrucomicrobiia; order Verrucomicrobiales; family V1-33; genus CAJBME01. Next base: position 28,707 of record JBJXFS010000300.1, read on the forward strand.
GAGACTGAGTCCGGTGGGGGTGGATGAAACGAGGGAGGCGGCGGCGCCGTCGGCGAAGAGCAGGAACGAGACGAGGCGGTCGAGGCGTTCGGTCTGCTGCAGATGCAGGCTGCAGAGCTCAAGGTTGACCATGAGCACGACAGCCTTCGGATCGGACTCGACGATGTGCTTGGCGTTGCGCAGGCCAATCAGGCCGGCGTGGCACCCCATGAACCCGATGAGCGTGCGCTGCACGCCCGTCGCCAAGCCGGCCTCGCGCAGAATGTCGATGTCCAGGCCCGGAGCGTAGAAGCCGGTGCAACTCGTGACGATAAGGTGTGTGACGGATTCGAATTCCGCCCCCTGGGCCCGAAGTGACTCGACGGCTTCGAGCGCGAGTTTGGGCGCCTCCTGCTGATAGACGCGCATGCGCTCACCGGTGCTGGGAAAAGCGCCGGGTTGATAAAATCCGCCAGGGCCAAACGGCCGGCGAAGGACGGTATGCCGCGCATCGATGCGGCTGCCGAGGGCAATTTTCCGGAGTTTCTCGACGACCTCCGGCGGGCCGGCCCAGTCGGGCAACGAGTCGAGGAATCCGGCTTGCCCCTCCAGCGGCGGGACCGAGCAGGCGATGTGGTTCAGGTAAGCAGGCATAAACAGGTCAGCGGGAGAGCGACTGGCGGGCGATGCGGAGGAATCCCTGAGCCGGAGAATAACTATTGCCGACAATTCCGATGAACGCATCGGCAATAGTTTGGCGGCGGGCGATCGATGCCGCGGCTCAGACGGCTCGCAAACGAGTGAGAGGCTGAGTGTCCGCTCGCCGGTCACAGAGCCTCGCCCGACTGGCCCGCGGCCACGGCCTGGGCGATGAAACTCACCAGCGCGCGGTTGCCGGCCTCGGTGAGATGGACTTCATCGATGAAGCAGACGTCGGGAGTGGAGTCAAAGGCACGGGTCGCGTCGACGAAGCGGGCGTTAGGGGGGAGGGGAGACTGGGCAAGGCGTTCGCGCAGCGCGCGAAACCCTTTGCTCATGTAGTCGCCCCGGTAGGCGTAAGCATCGGCCACGGCGCGCTCATCGGGGCTGAGGTTGGCTTTGAGATGGAGGTACGGTTGCAGGACCATGTAGTGCGGGATGTCGAGTCCCTTGGCGATGATGGCCATGCTGTGGAGCGCTTCCTCGCAATGGTCCATAGTGCGAGTGAGCAGGGCCTCGTCGGTCTGGGCGGTTCCCTCGATGCCTCGTTCGCGGAGTTTATTGAGGCAATTGATGAACTGGGAGTCGCGGATGAGACCGAGCGCCCCATTGAGCACCGGGCGTTCGACTCCCAGGGCCACGAAGTCGTTGGCGTAGGCGATGCCAGGGCGCTGTGTTTTGGAGGCGGTGACGATGTCGTTGGCACCGTCGAGAGTGAGGAGGAGGTCGGGGCGTGTTCTCAGGCCGTGGAGCAGAAGAGTCAACCGCTCTTGATTGAGGATGTAGCCACCCTGGGCGCGATTGATGACCACGACCCGGCGCCCCACGACGGGGGACAGGGCCTCTTCCAATGCGCCCGACGGCAGCAGGGCGGCCGTCGAACCGCCGATGACCAAGACTCGAAACGACCCGTCGTCGGGAGGTACGGGATCGGCCAGGCGATCGTCGGTTCGGGTGAGGATGTACGGCTCGTAGTGAAACCGCCAGTTCATCCCGTGGTTTTGATGCCCATAGCGCTTCCACACGTACAGCCGGGCCGCCGCTTCCAGGCCGCCGAGGACAAGCCCGGTCGGGATGATGACCAGGGCGAGTTTGGCCCAGAGGCTGCGCACGCGGCGTCGGTCGGGTCGATCATTCATGCCAAGCCAGTGGGGGTTGAGCGGAGGTGTCATCCGCCGGGGCGATGGGCGGTGGTATCAGAAGAGAGTGTAGATAAACGGCGCCAATCCGCTGCCTCCCAGCAGGATGAGCAGGCCGAGCAGCAACAGCACGATGATGATGGGCGAAAGCCACCACTTCTTGTTCTCGCGCATAAAGCCGATGAATTCGCTCACCAGGTTCGTGTCCTTCGCTTTGCCGGCGGCGAGAAATTCTTCTTTCGATGGGTCGGGCTGGTCGTTCATGGGCGGTGGGGATTTAATACTGGCGGAAGTAGCTGGCGGGAGCAGGCGTCGGCTTGCGCGGAATCCAGTAGGTGCCGCCTGTCCCCAGCCTCCGCTGCATTGGGTCGATCCCGAACAGTCTGAGTGCCAGCGCGACCGGCGTAAAGACGGCGTAATAAATAAGCGGGATGAGCAGGAATCCGAGGGCCAGTCCGATGGGCAGGGCAATGAGAGTCAACGCGAGGTAAACCGGTCGCACCCAGCGTGGACGCCACAGGCCGGCGAGGCAGACGATTGCTCCAAGTGCCGCGGCGCTCCCCATGACAACGGCCGGCGACGCGGGCACACCGGCTGGCAGGATCCTGGTGAGGAGATAGCCGATGAGCGGAAAGCCGATCAGGGCGGCGGCAGCAAACTGCCGCAGTTGGCGCGGGCCAGGGTTCCAATCGATTTCAATCATGGCAGGTTGTGAGGGTGAAACAAGTGGCTTTGAGCAAAAGTGGCTTTGAGCAATGGCGGTGGTCTCGGGAGTGGGTCGGATCGGGCCTGGTGGAGGAATGGAATTTCTCCTTAATCCAGCGAGAAGCGCGCGAGGTAGTCGTCGCGCTGGATGCGGTTGGCGGCGGGCTGGTTTTGTTTTCTCAGAATGGCGCGGCCGAGGACGAGTACATCCATGTCGGTCCCCATGAAGCAATGATAGGCTTCCTCGGGCCGGCACACGATGGGTTCGCCGCGGACGTTGAAGCTGGTATTGATCAGAACAGGCGAGCCGGTGCGCGCCTCGAACGTCTGGAGCAGCCGGTGGTAAAGGCCGTGGCGTTCCGGATCGGTAGTCTGGACGCGGGCCGAATAGTCGACATGCGTGATGGCGGGAACGACGGAGCGCTTGAGCTTGAGCTTGTCCAACCCCTGCGCGGCCTCGGCCCCGCCGTTGAGATCGAGTCGTTTGCTGGCGCGCACCGGGGCGACGAGCAGCATGTACGGGCTGTCCTGCCGCGGGCGCATTTCGAAGAACTCGTGCACCCGCTCGCGCAGGATGGCGGGTGCAAACGGACGGAACGACTCGCGGAACTTGATCTTGACGTTCATTGTCTTTTGCATGTCGGACGACCGCGCGTCCCCGAGAATGCTCCGGGCACCCAGCGCGCGCGGGCCGAATTCCATGCGCCCTTGGAACCACCCCACCACATTCTCGGCGGCAATCAGGTCGGCCACGCGCTGGCACAGGTCATCGTCGTCCTTGGCGACATCGTACACCGCGCCCCGCGCGTCCAGAAACGCGTTGATCTCATCCTGGCCGAAGGCGGGACCGAGGTAGCTGGAACCCATCTCGGATTTCTTGGTGCGTGGGTTGCCGAGCAGTTGGTGCCAGACGAAGCAGGCCGCCCCCAAAGCACCTCCGGCATCGCCCGCGGCCGGCTGGATCCAGATATCCTCGAACGGCCCTTCGCGGAGCAGGCGCCCGTTGGCCACGCAGTTAAGCGCCACACCCCCGGCCAGACAGAGATGCTTCAGGCCGGTCTCGCGATGAATGTGGCGCCCCAGCCGCAGCATCACCTCCTCCGTCACCGCCTGGATGCTCGCCGCCACATCCATGTGGAACTGATCAAGCGCCGCTTCCGACTTCCGGCATGGCTGACCCAGCGCCTCCTCGAACCGGCGGTTCGTCATCGTCAGCCCCTGGCAGTAGTTGAAATACCGCATGTCGAGACGAAACGACCCGTCTTCCCGCACATCGATCATCTTTCCCAGAATGCGGTCGACATACTTGGGCTCGCCGTACGGAGCCAACCCCATCAGCTTGTACTCGCCGCTGTTCACCTTGAAGCCGCAATAGTAGGTGAACGCCGAGTACAACAGCCCGAGCGAATGCGGAAACCGAATCTCCTGCCGCAAATCAATCCGGTGGCCGCGCCCTACCCCCCACGTCGTCGTCGCCCATTCGCCCACCCCGTCCACCGTCAGAATCGCCGCCTCATCATACGGACTCGGAAAAAACGCGCTCGCCGCGTGCGCCTCGTGATGCTCGGTAAACACATAACGACCGCCATACCGCCCGCCCATCCCACGTCCCATCTCGCGCTTTAAATACAACTTCTTCTTCAGCCACATCGGCAACGCCATCCGGAAACTCCGCAGACCCGCCGGCGCATACGATAGATACGTCTCCAATAACCGATCAAACTTCAGCAACGGCTTCTCATAAAATGCCACAAAATCCAACCCCTCCGGCGTCAGCCCACCCTCCGCCAAACAATACTCAACCGCCCGGCTCGGGAACGCGGCATCATGCTTGATCCGCGTAAACCGCTCCTCCTGCGCCGCCGCCACCACCCGCCCGTCCACCAACAAGGCAGCCGCGGAATCGTGATAAAATGCCGAGATACCAAGGATTTTCATTTGTGAGAGTGGCGCCTCATTCGCGCTCAAGAGCATCGATGGACATCAAGGCTAGCCCTAAAAATACCAACAATATGGCAAATATTGTAATAATTCAATATAATAATCTCAATATTGAGTAAAATTGCTAAGCATAACTTGATATTTTCGCCTGAATCGTCTCTATGAACAGGGTGCTCTCCTGGGCCGTGGGTGGGACTCCCGTGGTTGATCCAGGGTGTGACTCATCCCAAGAAAGGGCCTTGGAACAACCACGAACACCGCGAAACACACGAAAAAGCGAGGCGTTGCCCAATCATCACCGTCCACCTGATGGATGAGGAGGTCGCTTGTCCTAACCCAAGAATTTTTCAAAACCCCGTGACACGCTCGATGACCCAGAACGCGGCGATGGAGCCGATGGCGTAGGGGGCGAGGCGCCAGCTCCAGGCGGGGTGTTTCAGCGGGATGCGGTTCAGCAGAGCGATCAAGCCGAGCACAACCAGAACGAAGGCGAGCTGGCCGAGCTCCACCCCGACGTTGAAGAACAGCAGGGCGAGCGGAATCGCCTGTGGTGGAAGCCCCACTTCGCTCAGCGCGCCGGCGAAGCCGAGGCCGTGGAGCAGGCCGAAGATGAAGGCGACGACCCACGGCGCGCGCTCGGTGAGGCCGGGTTTACCCTGCCGGCTGTGGATGATTTCCGTTGCGAGGAAAACGATGCTCAGGGCGATGCATGCCTCGACCGGCGGACCGGGCAGGATCACGAATCCGAGCGTCGCCAGGGCGAGGGTGATACTGTGGGCGATGGTAAAGGCGGTGATGGTGCCGAGCCGGCGTTTCCAGCCCTTCACCAAGAGCACGAGTGCGAGCACGAAGAGCAGGTGATCGATTCCTAACAGGATGTGCTCGATGCCGATGATGGTGTAGGTGCGCGCGACATTCCATGCCGTGGCTTTGGCGGGAATGGTCACGGACGGTTGATCCGGTGTGGCGCGCAGCGTCTGGGTGTGGCCGTCGTGGGTGGTGAAACGGACGAGTGTGTCGATGCGGGTGGAGCTGAGGCCATCGATGCCGATGGTCTGGCCTGACATGCCACCTTCGCGCTGGAATTTCCAACGCTCCAGATACGCGTTGTCGGCGAAGAGGGCGCGGGGTTCGCCGAGCGGGCGGGCGTCATCCGGCAAGCGCACATAGACGCCGAGTCGCAGGTTTTCGCCGCGGGCGGGGACTTTCCACAGCACGTCGAAGCTGCCCGGCTCGGTTTCGCGGAGTTCGAGGTAGGCCGGCCGGACTTCATGGGCTGCCGCCGTGCCGAGCAGCGTGAGAATGCTCAACAGAATCGCTATAAGCGGGCGAATCATCGGGCGGCGGTTTCGGGTTTCGCGTCCGGCCACTCGATGGTGACGTTGTATTGTTTCAACAGGCCGTCCATGAATCGGCGGGTGGCTGCATTGCGGCGGTCGTTTTCCCACTCGCGCCGGACCGTGCCGCGGATCTCGGCAAGCTCGGGCAGGCGGCCGACCGTCTTGTCTTCGATGTGCACCAGATGAAGGCCGAAGCCCGATGCGACTGGTCCGGTCCATTCACCGATGGCGCTGCGGCCGAGCGCGTCGGCGAACTCCCTGCCGAAACTGCCGGCGACTTGCGAGTGCCGTGCCTTTTCCATGGAGGAGGGGAGCAGGGTGGCATCGCCTGACTCGGCGGCATCCGCTCCGGCTTTCATTTCTGCCAGCAGTTTCGCCGCATCGCTTTCGATGGATTTGCCGCGACGCTCGGGATTCAGGAACACCTGCTGGAAGGTGAAAATCGGGTCCTCCCGGAAGGCGTCGGGATGTTTGCCAAGGAAATCCGATAGATCGGCATCGGTCGGTTCCGCCGTGGCGAGCAGATCCTCGGTGACGAATTCCATTTTCTGCTGCAGGCGGCGGCGGATCACGGCGTCGTTCTGGTCGAGCCCGAGTTTCAACGCCTCGCGGCTGAGGATTTCTTCTTTCACGAACTGGTCGATCAACCCCTTGATCTCGTCTTGTGTCGGCGACCGCTGCCAGGTCTTGGCGAAGGTGGACGCGAGGTGTTCGACATGGCCCGCGCTGACGGTGATGCCTTGCGGGTCGGCCTCTTCCTCGCGGTTCACGAAGCCGTAGGCGACGAACAGGACGGCACCGATGAGCAGGAAATGGAGCAGGGGTTCTTTGATGAGTCTCATACGAGGCAGGTGCAGGCTCAGGAACTCGCTGCGGATTTTCGCCGCACCAGAACGGTGAGCGCCAAGGGGATCAGAACCAAGCCGCCAACGAACGCATAAGCGTCTCTGTTAAGCTGTCGATGATCCGCAGAAGGTTTGGATGGGGACTCACCTCGGGCCGATGCCGCGGCCTGGAGATGGCTGCGTAGGCGTAAACCGGCGACAAGGTCAAACGTGTCACCGCCGAGCAAGTCAGCGAACTGCCCGGCATGGTCGAAGCGCTGCCATCGGGTGAGGTCTTCCGCCAGGGCGGGCGCGAGTGCGGGATGGGTTCCCAACAACTTGCGATAGGTGGATACAATGAGATTTCGGAGTTCAGTATTGCCTTGGTCGCCGTGGACCCGCAGGGCGGCATGGATTGCGGCGAATTCCTCGGGTGTGCGGTTGGAGTGATCCAGGTAGAGTTCGGTAAGTCTCCGGACACCCTTCTCTCCGTCAATTTCGACCAGTGCCGTCGCCCATGCGGCGGTTTGGAGGGTCGTGGAATAGCGGGCGTTGCTTTCAACCTGATCGCGAATGAATTGCCGGTCAGCGAGATCCTCGCTCTGAGCGAGAAGGAGGATGTAAAGCGCGTGCCACTCGATGCGGCGAAGATCGGCGAGCCGCCTGTGCAGTTCCTCACGCGGCAGTCGGTCGGCGAACTGGATCACTTGCTTGTAGGGAGCCCGGGCGACTTCGAGATGGGCGAGATCGGAAAGCACGGTTTCCTCATGGCCGAGAAGGCCGGCGAAGTAACGAACGCGGGACTCGGGGTCGGATTTCCAGTTCTGCCGCTTTTCGAGGATGTCCGAGACGACTGGCGCGAGCGCTTGATCGTAAAGTGCCAGACGCCGCCATTCACCACTTTCATCGGACCAGCCGCAGAGGAGGGAGAGGTCTTCGTTGAACGCGAGTTGCCGCCGGGCAGAGGTATCGAGAAACAGTTCGAGCGCAGGTGGGGTCGTTTCGTTTTTCGCGAGAGTGCGCGTAGGGCGGAGAGTGAAGGGCTTGTCCGGATTCTCGCGGGCGAGCACAAGCTGAGTGGACGAGAGGATATGATCGGCCAGCGACTCGTTGGGAAACGGCAGGCAGATCTGGCAGGCCTCTGCCGAAACGGCAAGGCCGATCATCAGCGGCAAAAATCTCCCAAGGCCCACGCGACGGCGGCGCGGATTGGGCAGGGTGGTTGTTGGAACAGGTGGCAACAGGGGGAACGGGATTTGGGGTGGTTGAATTTGAACAGGAGGAAAGGGAGGACGCGGAGGAAACGGAGGTGGGTTACTGGATTAATGAGGGTCTTGGCATCGGAAATCAATTATCTCTGTTCCCTCCTGTGAAAAGCCTTGATGTAGGGAGTATGCCAGATCGGCGAGGTGTAGGCGCGTTCCTGCTGCTTCATCACGGCTGATTTGGGAACCTCGATTTCACCGAAGGCTTTCTTGTCCTAGGCGAGCCAGCTCGGGGTGGGGATTTCCAACAGGCGGACGTAGTAGAAGGATGTTCTGGGCCTCGACGCTGCTCACTTGGCAAAGGTGAGCGAATTTGTTGACGCCTCCGCGGTCGATAACCTCCTGAAAGTAGTTTTCGGCCATTGCCGAAGAGAAATTCTCGTCGGTTAGGGCGGTTGCGGCAGCCTGAACGGCAACCATATTGAACAGGAGAGCCGTCATGGCAGGAAGAATTGGTTTCAAGTTTTTGGTTGGAAGTATAGGCGGCGGGAGCTATCGAGTGCTGGGGGCTTAAGGAAGGGAACTTTGGTCGAAATTCGCCTTCACATTTTAGGGCCGATGTGCTGACTGCCACTCGAGGTGCAAATCTCCGGAGCGTGCAACTAGTCCAGGAGTCTCACTCTCAGTTGTCCGATTCTACCGCTGAATTCGAATGGCCTGCGCTCCATGTAATCGAGCGAGACCGGCGAGCCGAGATCCAGACCGACATCGAAACTCTCGCTGGCAGAAAAGGCGGCGGGAACGGTGCGGGCGAGCTCAACCTTTGCGACTTCCGAACCGTCAACCTTTACCGCGACCGTTCCGGGTTTCCCCGGGCCGGCGATGGTGGTTGCCACGACGATCTTGTGTTTCCCGGCGGCGAGCGGTTCCGGGCTGCGAGCTTCATACTGCTCGATGATCATCATGTTGTAGAGGTAGACGAGGCGGCCCTTGTCCATGTAGAGCGCGAGGCCGCCGCCTGAGCCGCCGAGGGCGTAGAGGACGCCACTGGCACCGTCGTCACATTCCATCTCGATTTCCACGACATTGCTCTCCCGACCGAGTCCCGGTGCTGTAAACTCGGGCATGCGCCGGGTGTTGGCATTGAATGTCCAATTTCGATAGGGTGTGGAGACGCGGTCCTTCGGGTGCAGGCGCAGCCAGTTGCCAGCCCCGATGGGGAAGGCCTTGTTATCCTCGGCGAGTTTGAGGAACTCCTTTTTCAGCTCGGCAAGCTTCTCGGGATTCTGCGTGGCCAGATTGTTCGCCTGCGAGAAGTCGTCCTTGAGGTTGTAGAGTTCCCACTCGTCAGTGGCTGAGTCCCAAGTTCTCATCAGTTCTGCGGAGGCCTTTTGATTCCACGGATAGAAGGTGCCGAACGCGCAGGCCATCCAGCCGTCCTGGTAAATGGCCCGGCTTCCGTTGTTGTCGAAGAATTGCTCCGTATTGGTCGCTGGCGCATCGGCAGTGTCAAACGTGGCGGCGAAGCTGTGGCCATCGACCTTCATCTGCTCATGGCCGTTCACGGTTTTGGGCGGCGTGATTTGCAGCAGGTCGTAAATCGTGGGCGCGATGTCCACAACGTGAGTGAACTGCGAGCGCACGGCCTTGTCCGGCTTGATGCCCTTGGGCCAAGAAATGACGAGCGGATTGCGGGTGCCGCCCAAGTGTGCGGCGACGAGCTTGGTACTGCGGAACGGAGTGGATCCCGCCCATGCCCACCCGGCGTGATACATGTTGTCGGTCTTGGGTGAACCGAGCACGGGCAGGCCGCCGAGTTTCACCAGAGCGGCGAGCTGTTGGTCCACGGTATTGGGAATGTTGTTCTGTGCGAGCAGTTCGCTGATGGAGCCTTGCTGGCCTTCGGAACTGGAGCCGTTGTCGCCGACGATGTAGAGGATGAGCGTGTTCTCGCGCAGGCCGCGCTGTTCGAGCCCTTCCACGATACGGCCGACCTGCACGTCAGTGTGCTCGGCAAAGCCGGCGAAAAGCTCCATGCCCCGGCGTTGGAATTCCCGCTGGTCCTCCGGGATGTCGGCCCAGGCCGTCATCGTTTTGTCGCGCGGGGTGAGCTTGGTTCCGGGCGGGATGATGCCCATTTCGAGTTGCCGTTTGTGGACGCGATCGCGGTAGGCGTCCCAGCCATCGTCGAACTTGCCTTTGTATTTATCCGCCCACTCCGGCCAGATGTGGTGCGGGCCATGGACGGCGCCTGGCGCCCAATACATGAGGAAAGGCTTGTCCGGCGCGTAGGACTGTCGTTCGTCCAGCCAGGCCAGCGCCTTGTGCACCATGTCCTCGGTCAGGTGATACTTGGGATCGTCGTGCGGCGGTTCGACGGTGTTGTAGTTTTCCACGAGGCGTGGCTCCCATTGCGAGGTTTCACCGGCAAGGAAGCCGTAGAAATAGTCGAAGCCATACCCGTTCGGCCAGCGGTCCTTCGGACCGATGGCAGTCGTCTCTGTGGCGGGCGTGTTGTGCCATTTGCCGAAAGCGGAGGTGATATAGCCGTAGTGTCGCAGCACTTCAGCAACGGTCGCCGCCTCCTTGGGAATGATGCCGGTGTAGCCGTCAAACGCGATGGCCCGCTCGGCGATGGTGCCGGAGCCGACGCGGGTATGGTTGCGCCCGGTGAGCAGCGCCGCGCGGGTCGGCGAGCAGATGGACGTTGTGTGAAACGCGTTGTAGCGCAGCCCCTCGCTGGCGAGCTTCGTCAAGGTCGGCGTGTGAACCTCGCCGCCGAAAGTTTCCGCGATGCCGAATCCGATGTCATCCAGCAGGATGATGAGAATGTTGGGCGCGTCCTTCGGCAGCCGCTGCGGCTGCGCGGGCCACTTCATCCTGGCATCCTGCAAGCGCGGCGTGGCGACGCTGTCGCTCAACGGCGTGGGCGGGAAGGGCAGCACGGAGCCGTCTTCGGGAGTGGCAGCGAAGGCTGCCGCCGTGAAGCCGCACAAGGCGGCGAGGAGTGTGTATGTCTTTTTCATGGACCTGACGTTTTTGCTTCTTACGGACTTGAATATTCGGGAATAGGCGAGGACATCCAGCGTCACTTCACCGGCTGCGCTTCCAGGAATTTCCATGAGCCGTCGAGGATCTCCCTGCGCGGGCGGTAGAGGCGGACCAGATAGTTCCAGCCGGGTGTGATGGGCAGGAAGTTCGATGCGGCTTTCGGGGCGCCGCCGAACTGGATGCTGACGGTGCCGTCGGCATCTGCTTTGGCGGTGACGTTGTTGAGCGAGTATGCCTCCTGCCCGTTCTCGAACATGAAACCCTTGGCGTCATACATCGTGATGGACCAGAAGCCGTCCACCGGCACGTCTTTCACCTTCAGTGCGTATGCCGCTCTCCCGTCGCTTATTCTTGGAAACATCGGCAAATACAGTGCATCGCGCTGCGGATTGCCGCCCCAGCCGGAGGCAGTGCTGAGAAGCCAGCTGATGGGCTCGACCTCGTCCTTGCGTCCGAAGCGGGGTTCCTGGATTCCGCCAAGGGCAGCGAGCGACAGGAGCGCCTCGCGGGCCTTCTCGTGGGTCACCGGATCCCATTGGGGCACCTCGAACATTCCGGTCTTCGCCTGCTCGATGGTGACGGCATCTTGCGCCGCGTTGGCGGCCTGGACATCAGCGGGATCGTCGGCATTCACGAAAGTGCGGACGAGCGCCACGACGTAACCTGTACCCGCCTGCTCGCGGGTGCCGGTCATGGATGAGGGGGCATAGACCGTATTGATCACATAGTGGTCCTCATTGATGAGCACCAATGACATGAAACGTTTCCCCGCGTCCGGCAGGGTGATGGTGACCGGCGCGGCATCGAGGTCGAACACGACGGCGCTGTAGAGCGTGTCCCGGTTCATGCGGATGACATCCTGTTTGTCGATGGGAGTGGGTGTGCGGTTGTGATCGAATTTCCCAAGCCCGCCTCTCGCGACGAATCGGGAGAAATACATGTCCGTCTCGGCACGGGCGAAGTTGAGCGCGGTGACGGGCACGGGGTCGGCAATGGCAGAGGTCACCATGACGGTGATGCCGCACAGGGCGGCGGGGAGTGTGAGTTAAGATTTCATTTCTTCACATACTTGATCGCTGTCTTACCGATTGTGCCGTTGAACTTGAACGGCGCCTGTTCGAAGTAGTCGAGCGACACGGGCGAATCCAGGTCGGTGCCGATGTCGAAGGTGGCGTTACTGGTGAAGTGGAGGGACATTCCGTTGGGCACGCGGCCTTTGCCGGCTTCCTCGCCATTCACTTTGAGCACGACGTCGATGGGTCCACCGATCTTGTCAACGAGTTGGGATTCCACTTCGATGGTCGCCTTGCCGGCGGCAAGCGGCTTGTCCGAGCGGATCTTGGTTCGGCGGACTTCGAAGAGGTTGAACTCGTAGCAGAGGACGTTGTCCTTGATGTAGCATGCGAGGCCGCCGGAGAAACCGGCGAGGGCGTAGAGCACGCCGTTGGCTTTCTCGGGGACATCGACGTCCATGGTCACGAGGCTGCTGACCTTGCCGAGCTTCGGCGCGGCGGACTCGGGCATACCGGTGAGCGGATGGGTGAAGGTCCACTCGGTGAGCGGCGATGCGGGTGCGTCCTCGGGGTGATAGAGAACGGTGGACCAGAGACCGCCGCCGATCGGAAGGTTCTTGTTTTTGGCGGACTCGGTGAGGAAGAGCGCTTTCATCTCCTCAAGCTTTGCGGGGTTTTTTGCAGCGAGGTCGTTGGCTTGCGACCAGTCTTCATCGAGGTGATAGAGCTGCCAGGTGTCGGTGAGTGGGGACCATTCGCGGATGCCTTTTGGAACCCCTCCGACCCAAGGTTCGCGCGGGCCGCGGGCGCTGGCGAACCAGCCGTCGTGATAAATGCCACGGCTGGCCATGATGTCAAAGAACTGGGTCTTCTTGGTCCCCTCGGCGTTTGGATTGTCAAAGGTATAGGTGAAACTGGTGCCATCGAATTCGTCCTGAGTGAAGCCGTTGACGACCTGGGGGGCAGCGATGTCGAGAATGTCGTAAACGGTGGGGACGACGTCGTTGACATGGTGGAACTGAGGACGCGGCGTTGTGTCGGCCTTGATTTTCTTGGGCCAGGCCATCGCCATCGGCTGGCGGATACCACCGAAGTAGGCACCTTGGAGTTTGGTTCCTTGGTAAGGCGTGCTGCCGGCCCAGGCCCAACCGGCGTGATACATGTTGTCTGTCTTGTCGGTGCCGATGGCGTCCAGACCGCCGAGCTCTTCGAGCGCCGTGAGGTGTTCGGAGATTTTAGTCGGTATGCCGTTCTGGGCGAGTTGTTCGCTGATGGTGCCGTAGAGGCCTTCGGCGGAAGAGCCGTTGTCGCCCCAGATATAGAAGATGAGGGTGTTGTCGAGTTCTCCAAGGCTCTGGATCTCATCGATGACGCGGCCGGCCTGCACATCGGCGTGTTCGGTGAAGCCTGCGAAGACTTCCATCAGGCGACGTTGGAAGGGTTTTTCGTTTTCGGGGATGGAATCCCATGAAGCCATGCTTTCGGGGCGCGGAGTCAGTTGCGCATGCTGTGGAATCCATCCCTTTTCCTTGGCCCGGACGAATGTCCGCTCGCGATACTTGTCCCAGCCGTCGTCGAACTTGCCTTTGTATTTGTCGGCCCATTCTTTCATGACCTGGTGCGGTCCATGAGACGCGCCGGGCGCCCAGTAGATGAACCATGGCTTGTCGGGCGCGTACGCTTTTTGTTCGCGGAGCCACTCGATGGCGTCGTCGGCGATGTCTTCAGAGAGATGATAGTGGTCATTGCCGCCGGAGGTTTTCGGGCGTTCAACGTAGCTGGTGTTGCGGACCATGGTCGGCTCATACTGCGAGGCTTCACCGGCGAGAAAGCCGTAGAAGTATTCGAAGCCGTAACCGGTCGGCCAGTAGTCGAAGGGGCCCATCGAGGTGATCTGTTCCTCGGGAGTGTTGTGCCATTTTCCCCAGGCACCGGTATTGTAGCCGTAGGCTTTGAGAACCTCGGCCATGGTGGCGGAGGTTTTGGGAATCACGCCGCTGAAGCCGTCGAAGTCGTTGGCAATGGCGGCGATCTGGCCGTTGCCGACACGGGTGTGATTACGCCCTGTGAGAAGAGCGGCCCGCGTGGGCGAACACATCGCGGTGGAGTGGAAGCGGTTGTAGGAAATGCCGCTGCCGGCCACACGGTCGAGAGTGGCTGTTTGGATCTCACCGCCATAAGTCGATGGCGTGGCTGCGCCGACATCGTCGATGAGGATGATGAGGATGTTCGGTGCATCTTCAGCCAAGTGCTTCGGCTCAAGGCGTTTCTTGTAGTTCGAGCTCTCGATGGTGACCCCTGCCTGTGACCCGGAGGGCGCGGGGGGGAAGGGTAGTACATCCTGGGCGGGAACGATTGTCGCAAAGATCGATCCGAGCAACAGGCCAAGACATGGAAGGAAGTTGAGTTTCAAGATAGTGGTAGTCAGAATTTCATGAGGAACTTGAACCAGACGTAGTCGCCCTCGGGGCGGTTTCTGGTTTCAAACTCGTGGAGCCACTTCAGTTCGGCTATCAGATCGACGTTGCCGAGCTTAGAGGCATACGAGAGGACCGGGCCGAGGCCGGCGGTGCGGGCCTTGAAGTCGCCCAGGGTTGCGCCGGAGCCGCTGTCGGCTTCGACCTGTTCGTGCCAGTAACCGTTGACGCCGGCCCCGGCGAGGCCTCCCCAAAGCGGGAAGTGCTGGGCGAGGGTTCCGTCGGCATGGATTTGGACGCCGGTCTGATAGTCGGTATCCGGGTTTTCAAAGTTGTAGTCGCCGCCGAGGAAGAGCGAGGCTTCGCGGCCGTTCTTCTTGCCGAGATACATGAAGGCGACGGCGGGCTCCAGAGTCCAGTAGTTTTTCCCCGTATTGGCAAGGCGGCCGACATCGTAGCGGCCGGTGGGGGCGTAGATGCCGAGGCGGTAGTTGATATTGAAATCGTCATTGAAGTTCTGATTGAGCATCACCGGCATCAGGACGATGTCGCCGAGGCCTGAAATGCTGTCCCCGCGTTTCACTGTGCCGAGCGGGGTGATGATATCCGCCGTGATGTCGAGGTCGACGTAGGGAATGGTGGCGCTCATGGCATATGACCAGTGGTGATTGATCTCGCCAAAAGGCGGACGCCAGAGCAGGGTGATGCCGTTGGCGTAGCTTTCGATGTCTGCGCCTAGAGTGAGCAGATTGGCGATGGGGATGGTTCGGGTGGCTTCCGCCGAGGCATCCCACATGAGAAAGTTGTAGCGGACGATGAAGGTTTCTTCGAGTGGCACGCCATCGGCGAATGAGGCCATTGAACCGGGTTGATAGTGGCCGGAGCCACCCTCTTCGGCGTGCGCGAGAAGGGATGTGACAGCGAGTAGAGCGAGCGTCTTGGATGTCATGAGATGATTTCTTTACGAGAGTGGGAAGTTTTGAACGGCATGTGTCTCAAAAAGTGGGAAAGAGCGTAGTGTAAGTAAAGGTGACCCAAAAACTATTCGATTGCGAAGACTACGGCGTATACCAGATCGGCGAAGTGTAGGCGCGTTCCTGAGCGGTGGCTTCGGCTTCCTTGGGAAGCTCGATGCCGAAGCGGAAGGCGTCGTAGACAATCCAGCGTGGGGTTGGGATTTCGATGACCCGGGCGTAGTAAAATGCGGAGAGCGATGGATCGAAGTCGGGGTCGGTCCAGACCGCACCGAGTTCGGAGGCGCCGATGGTGTTCGTCCAAGTGGCATTCTTGACATCCACCGTGTTGCCGACCGCTGCCTTGCATCGTCCGTCCTCGTCGATGGTCCGGTTTCCGGAAACGGCGACGTCGTAGATGCGTTCGTGGGTTTTGCCGTTGGCATCGAGCCAGCCCTTGATGATCTGGATGCGGTCGAGGTTGCCACTGAGGGTGTCCTTCAGTGCATAGACCATGAAGGAGGGAGCCTTGTCGCCCTCCGGCTTGCTGAGGTCGCCGCCCATCGGGATGCCTTTTTCGTAGCCACGGAAGGCGGGTTGACGGGTGTTGATGTCGTCCTTGGTGAAATCCCAGCCGCCGAAAAAGCGGACGGTCATGCGCGGACCGGTGGTGGCGTAGCATTCCTTGCGTGCGAGCGCGTCGAAGATCGCTTCACGGGTGTTTTCCGTGGCCCAGACGCCGGTCCAGCCGGAGGCAGAGAGCTGATAGCCTTCGAAGACGCCCTTGTCGGTCTTCGTGAAGGGATGGTGGATGCGCTTGGGTGATGGTTCGGCACTGGTCGATTTCCCAAAGAAATTGTCCTCCTCGGCGGACGAGAGCGAAGTGTGGTTGTCGGTGGAGCCGACGGAGCCGAACTTGTAGGGGTTCACGCCGAGCTTTTTCTGCAACATCAGTCCGTTCTTGAGGGCCTCGCGGGCATACTCGGTCTTGAGCATGTCCTTGGTTTTGGCCTGGGAGAGGTCGAGGTTTCCGGCGTCCCAGGTCTCGTAGTCGGCGAACTCGTCGTTGGGGGACAGGAACGGATGAGCCTCGCCGTCGCCCTTTATCTGGGTCCACTCGTAGAGCAGTTCCCACTTGGCGCGGGCCTGGGCGTAGTTCTCATCGATCGGCTTGCCGGTGTACTGCTCGTCGATCGGGAACATCAGACCATTCGACAGGTTCCCGTTGTGGGCGATGGCGAAGGCGGAGCCGCCGGTCATTTTCTCATAGTCCTCAAGGTATTTGTAGAGATCGAGCGGATCGGTGCTTCCCATCGGAGGCTGGGTGACCATCGGTTCAATTTGGCTGACCCTGCTGGCATCGTCGCGGAACAGAACGTTGCGGTGCAGGTTGTTGCCCTTCACCAGGGAGGTCCATTCGAAGCCGATGATGGTGGAAAAGGTGCCGGGATCGTTGTGTTTTTCCGCCGCCTCGATGCAGCGTTTCCAGACGGAGCCATAGGTCTTCGCGCCGGGCGAATATTCATCGAGCATGCCTTTCGGCAGTGTGCCTTGGGCGAAGTTGGTGATGAGGTCCTTCGCGGCCGTGGCGGCATCCTCGCCACCTTTGTTCATCCCGGCATACCATTCCTTGCCCTTGTCGTATTTCAGGATGTTCGGCGAACCCTTGGCGATGTCCTCGGAGAATCCCATCGCATCCGAGTGGTCAGCGATGACGAGCCAGTCGAGCGGACGCGCGAGCTTCGCGGGCTGGCCAGTCGATGCGACGACTTCCTCGCCTTTTGCAAAACGATAGGCCTCGTCGAGGCCCAGCACGTTGCCGAACAGTCCGGCATCCGCCGAGAGGCGCGTGTGCAGGTGGGTGTCACCCCAAAACACTCGAGAAGGAAAGGCGCGCTGCACATAGGGCGAGTAGGCCTTGCCCGGATAGGCCTTCGAGAGGACTTCTTTGGATGGGTCGCCGGCGTCTTGTGCGGGTGCGTACAGACCGCCGACAAGCAGCGCCACGGGAACGATGGGGAGTAGGGATCCTTTTTTCATGACGATACGGTGATGAAGCGCGTTCAGCACAAAATCAAGGATTATACGAGAGCGGCGAGATGTAGGTTGTTCCTTCTGGTTCGGCTTGGCTTGGTGGAGATATGCCGAGTAGATTCGGCTTGAGAAGAATCCCCGCGAGGATGAAACCAAGCACGCCCGGCAGACGCAGCCGTTCCATCAACTTCGGCAGCAGCAACACCAGCCCCATCACGAGGGCGAAATGTGTCAGCAGCGTCAGATGAGCGTCGGTATTGTCCATCAATCAGAGAGGGCGTTGGTTGATTGTTCGGCCAGGGGAAGACGGACGGGCGCGAGGGGCATGATGAGTGTTGATTTCAGTTCATGCTGGCGCGCATCTCGATGATTGCCCGGTCGAAGGAATCGATTCTCACAAGGCCGAGGCGCGGGTATTCGATGTCGAGAGTGAGATAAACGGAGATGGCCATGATGGTGGCGAAGCCGAACAGGTTGAGGGTGCTCTAGCGCTCCGCTTTGGCCATGTCGTAGCCCGCGAACAAGCCGCTCACGAGCAGGAGGAGGCCGAGCATCAGGAAGACCGCCACGGGAGGATGCTGCTGGGCCGCCATGAATCGCGTGGTGGAAAGATCGAACATCTCATTCGCCGGTGGCAGGACCGCCTGAGTCAAGGGAAGCGTTTTGTCGCTCCTGACCACATGGATCAAGTTGGTCCAGATTTCCTGTTGGATCGAGGAAAGCCGGGCCATTTCGGCGAGCACGGCATCTCTATTGCCGGTGTTTCTGACAATCTCCAACTGCGTGTCCACATAGCGCCGGAAGCCGTCGCGTGCCTTTTCGCGCTCCGGTTCGGCGAGCAGATCCAGTCGGAGCCATGCCGTCCCAATGGCGTTCACATGTTGGGTGACGAAGGTGCGGCGCGCGTCGAAGCGCGTGGCCGCGCCGGTGAAAGTGAAGGCGATGAGCAGGCCCATGAGGCCGAAGACCGCGCCATCGAGAGCGCCCAACCCAGTCTGCCCATCTGCGCCGAGGGATTGCAGGCGCGTGCGCCCGATCCGCCAGCCAATGCGCAAGCCCACGAGCACCCCGCCGAACAGGCCGGCGGCGAAGAGGATGGAGAGCATGATGATTTGCATGGCTTGGATGTGATTCGTTGGGTCTGCGTCGGCAACGGAATGGATCAGTGTATCACTGCAAAGTCCCGCATCTTGAAGATCTTGTCGTTCAGGGTTTTTACCGGGCCATAGACCCGCAAACTGCGGAAAACGGGGAGTCGGGTGCGGGCAGGCCATCCATGGTGATGGACCAGAAGAACTGGTAATCCGGCAGATTCCCGTGTGGAATTCTCGGCTGGTAAGGCTTTAGCGACGCCTTGTACGCTTCGGCTAATCTTGGGCGAAGACCGTCTCCCCCTCCTTGATCGTTTCGAGGACCTTGATATCGCCGATCTTTACGGGATCAATCGCGAAAGTATCTTCCGCCAGAATCACGAAGTCTGCCAGCTTGCCCTGCTCAAGGGTTCCCTCTCGATGTTCTTCAAAATATTGCCACGCGGCAGCCTTGGTGATCGCGCGGAACGCTTCGTAGGGGGGTAATCGCCTGTTCGGCACCAAGTTTCTTGCCGGAAGTGGTAAGCCGGTTCACAGCGGCGGAAACAACACCCAGCATGTCGCAACCCGCCACTGGAGCATCGTGGTGAAGGGTGATCTTCATGCCACGATCGAGCGCCGAACGGGAGGGACTGATGCGGGCTGCCCGTTCTGGCCCGAGAAAGATGTCGCAGTGCCGGTCTCCCCAGAAGGTGACACGGATCGGAAAAAACGACGGAACGAGCCCGTTGTTTGCCGCGAAGTTCAGTTGGTCCTCCCGAATGGTCTGGGCGTGAATGATCACCGTGCGGAGGTCCGGTCGCGGACGATCGCCTCGGACCTTGCGCACTGCGTCAATATGGTCGTCGACTGCGGCATCGCCGTTGCAGTGGGCGATCACCGGGATCCCTGCAAACGACGTCGATCGGGAGAATTCTCGCCTTGTCCCCAGCCTCCAGCAGCTTGATCATGGGTGGTAATGCGGCCTCTTCCTGGGCCATGGTAATTCTGGCTTCGGCATACTTCTTCAGCTCGTTCTCCAGCCTCTCCACAGCCTGGTCCGGTGCCATCCCGGGGACCTTGGCCAGGAGCCAGCCCATCGCCTTCTCCTCCATCACTCCGTTGGGCTTCTTGCTTCCCCCCTGCCGCTGAATCTCTCTCCCCCCGTCCGGGTCCACTGTCTCACGAGTGACTTGAGCAATCTCAAGCGCCTTGCTGTTGCTCGTCATCAAGTGACTGCTGATATGCATTAGGACGATGGTGTGCTCCGTGGACACGGCATCGAGATCTTCCCGGGTCGGGTGTCGCTGCTCTTCGACTCCGGTGTCGTCTTAGCCCCACCCAAAGCCCCACCTGCCGGGTTCGAGTTTCCTTTCATCGATGCGCTCGCGCAGCAAGCACACGGATTTCCCTGCCTTGAAGGTCCAGATCGTGCTGCGCCGGATCAGCGAGGGCGCGTAGGCATCCCGGAACTGCGAGATCATTTCCGCCCCGGTCATATCCGCGCCCCAGCGCAACTCGACGCCGTGGAAATTCTGCGTTTCGCCGAGGAGGAACTTGATTTCGTCCATCAGCCAGAAGCGTCCGTTGTTGACCGCACACATATCCACTTCGAGTTCGCCTGCCAGTTTCTTGGGATCGATCTTCTAGTAGGCTTCGGGGTCGACGGGAATCGATGCCGCCGTATAGACGTGGGCTCGCTGTGATTTTCCGGTGCCGATAAAGGCCCCCATCCCGTGGAAGGGGAGGGCGCGGGTGTTGGTGAAGTTCATCCAGCTCAGGGATTCCATAGCTGTTTTCAGTTTCATGCTTGTTTTCTTTCTATGGTTTGGTGGTTTTAGAGTGACTTTTCGGAGTTATTCGGCATTGGGAGGATCATCCGCTCGGGCGTGAGTTTTTCGTCCAGGGGCATCCCGAGTTTTTCCAGCTGCCCTCTGGAGCGCTGTCGGTGTCCCCGTTTCCGTCTCCTTCAATCCCGTCAATGAAGTTATAGACGTTCTTGAAACCCGCCTGGGCGAGCGCGTTGACTGCCATGGCGCGGCGGCCGCCCGAACGGCAGGTGACCAGAAGTGTATCGTCGGGATTGGCGATTTGCCGCACCCTTGAAATGAAGTCGGGCAAGGGCGTCATCGGGTACTGTCCCTTCGCGCTATCCTAGACGTAGCTCTGAGCGACGAGTGGGATCAACCAGGCCATCGGCGGATGACCGACAAAGAGGTACTCTTCAGGAGTACGAACATCGACAAGTTTCACGTTGTCGGGGTCCGCCTTACACTTTTCTTAGGACTCTTTTGCCGTGAGGTAGAGTCCGAGAACAGTCTGCTTTTCTTTGGATAAGTCCGTGTAGTTGTCTGCCATGGGATTTCAAGTGAGTTGTGGAATGGTCTCCGTGGAGGAGACGCAAATTATTGATTAGAAAGAGCATCCCAAGCTGACCATTGCTCCGATCATGCGGGCATCGAAAAAAGACAATTATCTTCATAGTCGACGTCCATGTACCGAAAGCCCACCTCGAGAGTGGCTTTGCCGCTTTTACCGGCGGTGGCAAGGCCGCACTGGCAGAGGATCAGGGCAAGACCAACGAGGACAGATTTCATTGATTCGGTTCGTGGTTTGGAAAGATCGACGGACAAGCGCGCTCGATGGCGGCAAGGAGGGCTGCCCGTTCCACGGGTTTTCGCAAATAATCGGATGCCCCTAAAGCGCAGGAACGTTCTGCGGTGCCGGGCTCGTCGTGAGCGGTAATCACAATGACAGGTATCGGGTGCTCGCTGGCGTGTAGTGTCTCGAGCACGTCGAAGCCATTGAGGCCCGGCATGTGCAGATCCAACAGCAGGCAATTCGGCCGGTGAGTTTCCCAGACGGCGAGGAACTCCTGCGCGCCACTATACTCCTCAACACGAAAGCCGCGGCAGCTGAGCAGCCGACGAAACGCCGTCCGCATTTGCGGCTCGTCGTCGAGTATGGCTATCACTGGCTCCGCGGTCGTCACGCAAAAACAGGCTGGGACTGTCCGTCCTGGCGCTCTACTGAACCTTCGTTTAGAGTCCGGCGCGCTCGTTTGAACAGCTAGTAGGAGGCCATGCGCCTCGCGTCGGGCGGACGAACGGATCTAAGGGCGAATCCCGAGGCGTTCCGCGGCGCGAACGAGTTCCGCGAGGGATGCGACCCTCATTTTCTTCATGACTCGCATACGATGCAGTTTGATGTTCTGCTCCCCGGTGCCGAGATCATCGGCAATCTGCTTATTGAGCTTGCCGGCGACGACGTGTTCCATGACTTGGCGTTCCCGGGGGGTCAGTGTGGCCAGGCGAGATGCGAACATTGCGGTTTCGGCGATCTCGTGCCTTCGCGCCACGGCTTGGTGCAGGGCGGTCTTTACGGCGCCGATCAGTGCGGTGGCGTTCACCGGTTTGGTGAGAAAATCGATCGCGCCCGCCTTGATGGCGCGAACGCTCATCGGGATGTCGCCATGGCCGGTGAGAAAGACGATGGGAATGAGAATGCCATGATGGGTGAGGCGACGCTGCAAGGCGAGTCCATCCAGCTCCGGCATCGCAACATCGAGCACAAGGCACGCAATTTCTTCGGGGCGGCAGGCGTGGAGGAAATCGCGCACGGAAGTGAAGCCACGTGCATCGTAGTGCTTGGCCCGGAGCAGGCGGACGAGCGCCTTTACGAGTTCCGGCTCGTCGTCGAGCACATACACAATGCCGCTTTGACCGGTCATGGTACGTCCAATGAGCCCTCGACAGGCAGTTCGAAGAGGAAGACGGCACCGCGCTCCGGGTGCGGTTCCGCCCAGAGTTGGCCGTGGTGAGCGGCGACGATCGACCAGCAGATCGACAGCCCCAGGCCGAGGCCTTCTGTTTTGGTGGTGTAGAATGGTTGGAAGAGCCGCTCCGCATCTGTCGTCAAACCGGCGCCTTCGTCCCGCACTGAGGCGCGGATCCGTGGCTCCTGCAGCACGGTTCGCAGGTGGATCCGCCGTTCGCCTGGTGGGTTGGTTTCCATGGCCTCGGCGGCGTTGAGAATCAGATTGAGCACGAGTTGCTGGAGTTGGATGCGGTCGCCGACAGCCTGCGGCAGGCATGGGGCCAAGTCGCACTCGATGGAGATTCCGCGCGCGATCAGGTCGGCGCGAAGAAGATGCAGGACTTCCTCGATGACCTGATTGAGCGAGAGCGGTCTCAGCGCAATATCGCCGCGCTTGAGCAGGGCGCGGAGGCGCACGATAACCTCTCCCGCGCGACGGTCGGCGGCAATGATGTCAGCAAGGATTGCCTGCACCTCCTCCACATCTGGGGGATCCTGCAGCAGCAGTTCCTGCGCGGCCTCGGCATTGCTGAGGATGATCCCCAGCGGTTGGTTCAACTCATGGGCCAGTGAGCCGGAAAGCGCTCCCAGCGTATTGACTCGCGAGAGATGCGTCAGGTCACGGCGCAATTCTTCAGCCTGTTTTTCTGCGGCGCGGACCGCCTCTTCGGCCCGTTTCTGCTCGGTAATGTCCTCCTTTACCCCTACAAAATGAGTCACCTGGCCCTTCTCATCAAGCAGCGGTGAAATCACCGCTTGCTCCCAATAGAGTTCGCCGTTCTTCTTTCGGTTGTGGAGTTCGCCCTGCCAGGTTTTACCATGGGTGATGCAGGCCCACATTTCCCGATAGGTTGAGGCGGGATTTTTGCCCGATTTCAGAATGCGGGGGCTCCGCCCGATGCTCTCGTCCAAAGAGTAACCTGTGACTTCTGAGAACCTGCGGTTCACGTAGACAATCTTTCCGTCGAGATCGGTAATGATCACCAGGACCGGACTCTGCTCCACGGCAAGGGAAAGTTGATGCGCCCTGTTCTCCGACCGTTTTCGTTCTGAAATGTCCATAGAGAGGCCGATGAGCCGCTGCGGCGCTCCATCGTCATGGAAGGACGGTCGTCCCCGCGAAACGATCCACTTCTCGGCGGCATCGGGGAGTTTGATCCGGTATTCCACATCCACCGGTGCTCCGGTCTTGATCGAGTTCTGAATGCTTTCTGCCACTTTCGGCCAGTCTTCCGGCACCACAGAAGCCTGGAAGCGCGCCATGTCGGCGAATTCATGGTCGGCGTATCCAAACAACCTGCGGGCTTTTTCATTGGCCCAAAACTCTCCGGAATTCAACTCCAGCACCCAAAGCCCGGCCCCGGCCGAATCGGTCGCCAAACTCAGGCGCAACTCGCTTTCGCGCAAAGCGAGCTCTGCTCGTTTGCGCGCAAGTGCGTTGGCGAAAATCTGCGCCACAAGTTGCAGGCGTTTGACGAGCGCCTGGGGCCAAGCGCGCTCACTCCGCATCGCATTGAAGGCAAGAACTCCGACCGGCAGTCCGCCGCCGACGTACAGCGGGATGGTAAGGCTGGACCGGATGCCAAAACGGCGGGCGGACTCCTTGTCTTTCGCCGCTTCGTTCGGCATGTCATCCAGGTTGGCGAGCAGAACGATCCGTCCGGCGTTCATTTCACCTCGCACCCAGGGGAAATCTTCCTGACGAAATGGAAGCGAAGGCATCGGTCCGCCCTGCAACTGGCAGGCGTGCGTAGCCAGATAGTCTTCCGAACGCTCGCCCGAAGTCTGCCAAAGCACGATCGCGTCGACATCAAGGAAGCGACACAGTCGGCCCTGGGCGTCGATGATTTCCCGGTCAATATCGTGAGCGGGGAGGTTGATGAACTTCGAGGATATATCGGCGACCAAGGTGGCCTCCAGCTCCCCGCGGATGCGCCGCCGTCGGTTCGCCAACAGTCCCATGATCAGGACAGACTCGAGCAGCGCGAAACAGACGATGCCAATAAGCGGCCAGCGGTAGCGATCCCAGAAACGGGGTTCCAGAAACAACACGACGCTGTCTCGGAAGAGACGGAACTCGGGAATGATCCAGCGGCGAAGGCCGCGCCCGTCGTAGGTCGGGGTTGGCGCTTCCGGGCGCAAGGGGCGGATTTCCCCGGCCGCCTGGCCATCAAGGATTTCGATCGCCATCATTGCTCCGCTGACCGCCATGCTGGTGTTTTGCCTCAGGCGCTCTCCGTGCCGTTCCACAAATTGCACACCCGCAGGGCCGATCGGGACCACCAAATGAACCGGCTCCTGGAAGACCCGGTCCTCGATGAACGCCACCAGCGGCGCTTCCTTCTGGGTGCCGCCCGTCCGGGCGAGATCTAGTGGGATGTCCTGAATATCCAGCGGCTGGCCGTAGTTTAGCGCCAACGTGGACCGAAATCCGGATATGGCCGAGCAGAACGGCTCCACATCGCGGCTATAAGGGTTGAGGATCAACACGCGCCCGATGTTCGCCCCCTGGGCCATAGTCGACCAAGTCGAAAGGAGAATGAGGAAGAGGAAGAACCGTTTCTTCATGCAAATACGAGAGGATGACCGATACGAACGAGTAACGACGCAGATTCATTCTACGGTGACACCCTCGGTTGCGGTACTTGTTTTGTAAGAGTGCCTCTGCTTTTACAAGAGGCCCGCGTTGGGAACGAGTTCGCGGGGATCTGGTGAGGGGGTTGGAACCGGGCTGCGGTAATGGAGGCGGTCCGTCCTGCACGTTCATCGTAAACCCGCAGGCGAGAAATCAATTCTCAAGTAGCCACCCCCACTGACAGTACTGACGAAAGCTGGGGAAGTGCCGGCGCCCGCCTCGCCAGCCGCCCGTAGATCTGCGCGGCATGGTTCCTGGACCGCCGGCTGCAAGCCGCTGGCGGTCGTCGGCATTGGCCGGACGATGGCGGAGCGCCTGCCACATCTGGATCCGGCGCATCGTCGAAATGGATGCGGCTTTCGACAGATCTTGGCCGTGCGACGTCGCCTACGCCATCCGTAACACGCACCCCGTCTGGCAGGCGAAGAACGCTTGAAATTACATCGGTTGCTCGGACGACCGGCATCCGTGGTTGTCGAACGTGGCGATGCGTTCGGCGGGTAGGAGAAAATCGGGCGAGCCGTCCTTGGTGACCATCGCGACGAAGGCGGTGATCGACTCTTTTTGAAGCGGTGTTGTTCCATGAGGGGAGTGGATCAGCCGCCGCGGCGAGGTGGGATGTTAGGAAGTCGGTGCTGCCAAGGGCGAACGCAGTCAGTTTTTTAGCCGTGTTTTTTCATTGAGTGGTGGATGGCAAGGTCACGAGTTGAGCAAAGGCAGGTCGGACGCGGGTGGCGTGCGCGTCCGGCATTTCTCCGCGGCGAGCTGATCGCGGAAAATGCGCGCGAGCGAGTCGCCGCGCTACTCTGTGTTGGTCGACGCACCAAAAATGGAGCGCTGCATTTCGAGGAGTGCCGCCTGCACTTTCGCCGGTGCGCGATTGATCTCATCGGCGAGCACGAGGTTTCCAAAAATCGGGCTCTGCTGAAAATCGAATGTGTTTGGTGAAATATGAAGGCCGCATCCGCTTGCGACGGATGCGGCCTGGGGAATGCCGGGAGTTACTGCTTGGAGCCGGACATGACCGCTTCCATCACGCGATCGAGATTGAAGCTGCCAGGCTTTTGACGCGGCGGGAATTCCTTGAAGCTCTGCAGCCACTTCCCGACGTAGGCGCCGGCTGGGGCGATCAGGAACATGTGGTCCATGTACCATCGCTGGTAGCCCATGGCGTGCTCTTGTTCGGCCCGCTCGAAGGGGTCCATGCGCAGGTTGCAGAGCTTCGGGGCGCGGAGCGGCGTGAAGGGATTCTGCCAGACCTTGAGGCCTTCTTCCTCTTGTTCGAGGAAGGTGATCTTCCACGCGTCGTAGCGCAGGGCGGCGACGCTGCCGTCGTCGGTCCAGTAGATGAACTCTTTGCGCGGCCATTTGCTTTCGCCTCGGAGGGCGGGACCGAGGTCGTAGCCATCGAGGTGGACCTTGTAGGTCATGCCGCCGATCTTGCGGCCCTTGAGCAGGTCTTCCTTCGCGGTGGTGTCGCCGGCGGCGGCGGCCAGGGTGGCAAGCATGTCCTCGTGGGCGCCGACGTCGTTGACAATGGTGCCTGGCTTGATGGTGCCGGGCCACTTGATGAGGCAAGGCACGCGGTAGCCGCCTTCCCACTGGGTGTTTTTCTCGCCGCGAAACATCGTGGTGCCGCCGTCGGGCCAGGTGAAGGTTTCGGCGCCGTTGTCGAAGGAATACATGACGATGGTGTTTTCATCGAGGCCGAGTTCCTTGAGCTTGTCGAGCACCTGACCGACGTGGCCGTCGTGCTCGGTCATGCCGTCGGCGTAGATGCCGAGGCCCGTCTTGCCATCGGATTCCTTTTTCAGGTGGGTGAAGATATGCATGCGGGTGGAGTTCCACCAGAGGAAGAACGGCTTGTCGGCCTTCTTGGCGCGCTCCATGAAATCGAGGGCCTTGGTGTTGACTTCTTCGTCGATGGTTTCCATGCGTTTCCGGGTGAGCGGGCCGGTGTCTTCGATTTTGCCATCCGCAAAGCTGTGAATCACACCGCGCGGGCCGAATCTTTTCTTGAACTCGGCATCCTTCGGATAATCGGGGTTCTCCGGTTCCTCCTCGGCATTGAGGTGATAGAGGTTCCCAAAGAACTCATCGAATCCGTGAGCTGTCGGGAGCATCTCGTCGCGGTCGCCGAGGTGGTTTTTACCGAACTGGCCGGTCATGTAGCCCTGCGCCTTCAGCAACGTGGCGAGGGTCGGATCCTCCTTCTTCATGCCTTCGGGTGCGCCCGGCAGCCCGACCTTGGTGAGGCCGCTGCGGATGGGCGATTGACCGGTGATAAACGCGGCGCGCCCGGCGGTGCAGCTTTGCTGGCCATACCAGTCGGTGAAGATGGCCCCTTCCCGGGCGATGCGGTCGATGTTCGGCGTCTTGTAGCCCATCATGCCCATGTTGTAGGCGCTGACGTTGAACTGGCCGATATCGTCGCCCCAGATGACGAGGATGTTGGGTTTCTTGTCCGCGGCAAAGGCGGAGACCGCCTGTGCGACTGCGAAAACCGAAACGAGCATGACGTTGGACATTTTCATAGTGAGTTGCGGATTGATCTGAGAGTTTTTGATCCGTTGGCCGCGGTCGGAACCGACACCGGCTCGTGCATCGCTTGTGGGCGTTATTTGCCGCCCAGGGTGGCCTCGAGCTTCTTCTGGATTCCTTCCAGATTGAATGAGCCGGGCTTCTGGCTGGGAGGATATTCCTTCATGGTCATGAGGAACTCGCCCGCGACCCGTTGCATGGGGGCGAGGACAAAAACGCGGTCGAGGAACCAGTCGTTGTAGGTGTTGGAGTTGTGCTGGGCTTTTTCGAACGGGTCGCGGCGCAGGTTGAAGAGCAGCGGCACGCGGAGTTCGGTGAAGGGCTCGCGCCAGACTTCAAAGGCCTGGCCGCGGTTTTCCATGAAGACCGCTTTCCAAGCATTGTAGCGCATGGCGACGATCTGGCCGTCGTCGTTCACGTAGATGAAACTGGGGCGTGGCGACTCCTTGGCCTTGCCGCTGATATAATCGAGCTGGTTGGCACCATCGATGAAGTTCTTGTAGGAACGGCCGTTGAGATCGACGCCCTTCTTGAGTTGCTCCACGATGTCCGGATTGCCACCGGCGGCGGCGAAGGTGGGCAGCCAGTCCTCATGGGAGACGATGCCGTTGCGGACCTCTCCAACCGGGAACTTGCCGGGCCACTTGATGAAGCAGGGCACGCGGTAGGCGCCCTCCCAGTTCGAGTTCTTCTCGCTGCGGAAGGGCGTTGTGCCGGCGTCCGGCCAGGTGTTGTAGTGCGGGCCGTTGTCCGTGGAGTATTGCACGATGGTGTTGTCTGCGATGCCGAGTTCATCGAGCAGCTTGAGGAGTTCGCCGACGTGGCCGTCATGTTCGATCATGCCGT
Source organism: Verrucomicrobiales bacterium (assembly GCA_046155625.1). Lineage (GTDB taxonomy): Bacteria > Verrucomicrobiota > Verrucomicrobiia > Verrucomicrobiales > V1-33 > CAJBME01. Next base: position 56,915 of record JBJXFS010000300.1, read on the forward strand.
CGGTGTATTCATCGTTGCCCTTGTGGCGGTTTTCGGCCTTGACGTGGGTGCGGAAGTGCATGCGGGTGCCGTTCCACCAGCAGAAGAAGGGCTTGCCGGCGGCGTTCTGGCGCTTGATGAAATCCTTGGCGGCGGCCAAGGTTTCCTCGTCGATGGTTTCCATCCGCTTCTTGGTAAGCGGGCCGGTGTCTTCGATGGTCTGGCCGCCCTTGCCGTCGGCCTTGCTCCGGATCACGCCGCGCGGGCCGAAGACCTCCCTGAATTTCCTGCCGCCGGGCAACACCATGTCGCCGGGATAGTCCTCGTTTTCTGGCTCTTCCTCGGCATTGAGGTGGTAGAGGTTGCCGAGGAACTCGTCGAAACCGTGCATGGTCGGGAGATGTTCGTCGCGATCGCCCTGGTGGTTTTTGCCGAATTGTCCGGTCATGTAGCCGAGGCTCTTCATGACGGTGGCCATGGTGACGTCGGTTTTCTGCCAGCCTTCCGGGGCGCTGGGGATGCCGACCTTGGTCATGCCGGTGCGGACCGGGCAGGCGCCGTTGATGAAGGCGGCGCGTCCGGCGGTGCAGCTTTGCTGGCCGTAGTAGTCGGTGAAGAACACCCCTTCCTTACCCACGCGGTCGATGTTGGGCGTCTGGTAGCCCATCATGCCGCGGTTGTAGTAGCTGATGTTTTCGGTGCCAATGTCGTCGCCCCAGATGACGAGGATGTTGGGCTTTTTGTCCTGGGCGGAGGCGGCCGTCACGGCCAGGAGGGTGACGAATAGAATGAGCCAGGTTCGTGTGAGTGGTTTCATGGTGTTGGTATGGACTGTTGTAATAAGAATTGGCTCTAAGGGACGGGCATTGGGAGCGGGTTCGCGGGTTCTGTAAGGGGGTGGTGGAAGCGGGCCCGGTAGAGGGAGGGGCGGGATTTGGGAGCGAGGGGGTGAGGTGCCTGAGAGGGGGATGAGCGGGTGTTGGGCGGAACTTCCTAATCTTGAACGATAGCGATCGGTCCGGAGATGCCTAGGATTTTCTGGCAACGGGGAGATGGGGGGACGAGGGCGGAATCAACTTGGATCAGGCCGGTTCCCCGCTGCCAGAAAATTCTTGGCCCCGCGGGGCCAGACCGTATTCTTCCTGCGACAGAAAAATCCACTCCCAAGCGCCCTTTCCTCGGCTCAACCCACGCCAAAGGTCCAGAAAAATCCCGCTCAAACCCCGGTCTGCCTCCCCTTTCCACCCCCTCTCCCATGACCCACCCCTCGATTCCCAGCGCCGGCCCCCGGAAGCCGATTCCTCTCAGCCACACCGCCATCGAATCCGAGATCCAGCCGTCGCGGGCACGGACGTACTTCCTGAAGTGCCCATGGCCGTCGATCGTCATGGGAGGGCGCAGATCCGCTCCATCAGCGTCCATTTTTGACCCGGCCGCGCCCAGGGCAGCGCTTGCTGGAAGGTCGACATTAACCCTTCCCATTCCCGAACCTTCGCGCTCGCCTCATCGATTGCCGCTTTCTTCTCAAAGCTGAATCCCTTCCCCGTCTCCAGGATCATGAAAAGCCGACTGCCTGTCCGGTAAAGTTCCAGCGCCGTGACCTCCGCCTCCTCCAGGCTCCGGACCACCTCCGGCCACACATCCCGATGGTGCCGCTCATAGGCGGCAATCCCTTCCGGGTCGTCCTTCAGGTCAATGGCCAGACAAAAGCGCATGCTTGCAACCTAACCCCAAACACACCAAGCCCGCAACCGCCAGCCGCTCCGCTCAATTGGGCTGCTGGCTGTTCCTACACGGCCCGGGCGTCGTCGCTGGGCATCGCCGAAAGGGTTTCGCTTTGAACGCCAGGCTGCTGGGAACGAGTGGGCGAACGTCGGCAGCAGGCATCCCTGGGTTCAGGGAGCGGCCGTCGATGGGAGGGATTTCATCGGTTTGATTCTTGGTCCGTTCAAAAGCCTGCCCACCCAGGTGTACCGCACAAGGAAGTGATAAGTCAGCAAGAGAAACGCGGTCAGGCTCAGCGAGAACAGCGATAGCTTCAGCCAGACCGGACCGCGCCACTGGCTGATGATCGCCTGCCCTGCGATGCACAGCGGCAGGTGGGCGAGGTAGAGCCAATAGGAGGAGTCGGACAGGTAGCGTATGAAACGGTTTTCGCGTGTCAGCAGGGCCCGGAACAGGCCGATGCTTCCAGAACACATGCCCCAGGCAAAGAGTGACTGAAGAACCACCGACGCCGCTCGGTGAAAACGTGCCGGCAGCAGCGCATCGCGGAATTGGAAGATCCCTGTGGTAAACTCCATCGCCACAGGGAAGATAATCAGCAGGGTCGAGGGCAGCATCCATCGCCAATCCCCGCCCAGCCGGTGCTCGCGGTCGTCGCAATCGAAATAAAGCACTCCAAAGAAGAAGAAGATAGCGTAGTACACAAGGACATGAGGCATTGGAATGAGGCCCATCGATGTGTCCGGCCCGAGGCCCAGGTCGTAGTCCATCATGGCCGTGGGGATGGCGGTGAGGGGCACCAGCCAGACCAGGTTCCAGCGCGACAGCAGCCAGACCGGCCGACGGCCCGGCCGGCCCAGCTTGTCGACAATTACAGCGTAGAGGCTGAACAGCGCGACCAGCCAGACGAGAAACCAGAGGAACCAGACCAGGACAAACACGGGCGTGTGTACGAGCCCGTTCCAGATTTCCCGTGCGCTCCGAGGCAAGGCGCCGCCGGAAGCTGCGGTGGACGTCGTCTTGGCACCGGCCGCTTCGAGATGTGACAGCACGGCTTTGCGACCGGTCACCCAACGTGCCTCGTCCACCGGGAGATTGAGCAGTCCGGCAATGTAGCGGACGACACCGAACTCCTGGCTCGCGCTTTGCCAGGGCACCTCCCCCGAAACACTTTGGGCGTTGACGTCCGCTCCGCGCTCCAGTAGCAGGGCCACGACCTCCGGATACCCCATGAAGGCCGCGCTATGCAGTGCCGTGTGGCCGTCGCGACTGCGCCCATCCACGGGCGAACCTCGCTCCAGCAGCAGTGCGGCCGTTTCCCTTCGACCCAGCAGCGCGGCCCATTGGAGAGGCGTGACGGCATAGGCCGGATGAAGATCGGTCACGCTCGCTCCCCCGTCGATGTGATTCACCAGTGCCGGATTGTCCCCTTGGCGGATCGCCGCCCATAGACTGGAGGACGCCGGCTCCGCGGTGGCGGACCGATGCGCTCCACTGTGGCGGAACGCAAAATTTACCGACCAGTTCATGGCCGGCACCACCGTGATCAGACCCAACAGGCAGGGCACGAGCACCCGGATGCTCCGCTGCCGGAGGAGTGCCTTCAGCCCTTTTCTGCGCCAGAGCATCGCGGTGAAAAAGCCGCTCACCAGCATGAACAGCTGCATGCGAAAACCATGAACCCACGCCTGGAAAATAAAGGGCCACTTCGCCTGCACGACATCCTGAACCATCCAGGGAAAGCCCAGCGCAAAGGAAAGTGATACGTGATAAATGATTCCAATCAGCATGGCCGCGGCCCGCAGCGCATCAAGGTCATGGAATCTTTGGTGCGTGGCGGATGGCGGGGTCATCGGCACTCGGGCATGATGGGGCTGAAAAGCTGGCACGCTTCCGGGCGCAATTCGCTCAGCCGCGGCTGACATATCAAGCCAGGGCGAGTCGGTCCACCGGATTCTTGGTGGGCCGTGCGTGACCCCCCACTCGCGGGGCGCTCCACCCGGCATTCGGCGGTGAAACCCTGCGGGGAACTCCGCTCAGGGAAGCGTCTTGATCCGGACGTTCCGTATATACACGGGGCTATCCTTTTCCTCGGCGTTGGCGTGACCCAGCCAGCCGAGGTCCCCGGACGGGTCGCGGAGCCCCGGGTGAGCGCTCCCGTCGAGGCAATTGTCCAGGTTCAGTTGGCTCAGATCCGCATCGGCCACAACGATTCCATTCAGGGTGACTTTGATGTGCGTGCCATCTGCCATCACCTCCTGCGAGTTCCATTCCCCAACGGGTTTGGAGACACCCCGCCGGGCGGCCACCACGCCGTAGAGTGAACCAGGGGCCTGATAGTCGTGAATCGTCGCGTACCGCGGATGTGTCTCGTCGAGGATCTGGATTTCGTTCCAGTGCGAGTTTCGGGATCGGAAGTTCAAACCGTTGTTGGCACCCGGTGAAAGTTTCACTTCAAAGCGCAGAATGAAGTTGGAGAACGGCTGTTTCGTGTAGGTCAGGACGCCGCCATGGCAGACCATGATTCCGTCCTCCACGGTCCATCCGGACCCATCCCATCCGGTGAGATCCCGGCCATTGAAGAGCGAAACAAAGCCGGACTCATCCTCCAGCATGGACGAAAGATAATCCTGCATTTTTTCCCGCTCACCCGGATGTCTGATCACACCAACAGCTAATATTAGCGCCGCCAGCACCTCCTCGCCACGAAGCCCGTCATCCATTCCGTCTTGCGGACAGGCGATCTTCGCGACGGCGATGGCGGCCTCGTTTCTGATCGGCTCCTCCTGCAGACAGGCCGCCGCCAATTTCAAGGATTCAAGCGTTCTGACCCGGGCCAGCCCGGAAAGCACTGCTATCCTTTCCGCCGGCCGAGTGCTCAGCTTCAGTGCCTCCCGATAATGCATCAGCGTTTCTCCCCCGTCGCGGCCTTCATCCAGACCGCACAGCCGGATGAATCCGGAAAGCGCCAGCCACCGCATCACATCGTCATCACTGGTCCGCGCCCGGTCCCGCAGGAGCGGCAGTGGAGAGGGATTCGGCCACTGCGCCAGCGCCTTGACTGTGGCGCGTGCCACGTCCTGATCCGGCGAGGCCAAGGCCGCTTCGAGAAGGGGCAGACTGCGGTCGTTTCCCAGCCCGCCGAGCACAGTGATCAGCGCGACTTTGGCGGCGGAATCCCCAACCGAAGGATAAATGGCATGGATAGCGTTGGGTTGATCGGCCGGGTTGCTGATTCGGCGGGCCGCCGCAATGAGGGCCGTCACGGCTTCCGATCTTTCCGCATCGGTCTTCGCATGGATCAGCAAATCCACCAGAGCTGGCGTGCTCGCACCCCTGGCGACGGCGCGCAGAGCCTTCAGGGACGACAACCGAACGTCGGGGTCGGCGTCGGTCGCTGATTTCAGTAAAGTGGGAACGGCCATCACCAGTGTGCGCCGAGCCACTGCCTGGAGCAACTCCACTTTGATTTGGGGCTCGCTTTCCGGCAGTGCCGCCACGATTTGCGCGTCGACCCCGTCTCCCTTTATCCGATAGAGACTCTCCCGCGCCGCACGATTCGCCGCACGATTCGCCGCGCTTGCGCTTCGGGCCGCGGTTTGCGCCAGGAAGCGGACAATCGTCGCATCGCCGATGTCTCCTAACGTATTCAGTGCGGCCACTTGCACCGACTCATCGGCCGAGGAGGCCGCCTGTAATACTCCTGACAACGCGGCCCTGTCTTCACGCCTGCCAAGCATGATCAGCACTCCAACCTGTAACCCGGGCGGGAGATCCGGCAGCAGACGTGTCATCGACAGTGTCGCCGACTCTCCCTGAATCCCGCCGATCAATGACAATGCCACTTCCTGCATGGCGGCGTCACCACTCTGGAGAACTTTCAGCAACAGCGTCACGGCCTCCGCTCCGGAGGCGTTCGTCATCCCGCGGAGCGCGAGGCCGCGTATGGCTGGCGAGGTCGCGTTGGCATATACTTTCCGGCACATCTCGAGGGAATGGGTCCTCTCATTTCCAGAAGCCAGCCGGTCGGCACACAGGAGGTAGGCATCATACACGTCATCGAGGAGTCTTCCCGTGGCGGTGAGCTGGAGTGCCTCCAAAACCTTTTCCGCGTCCGCCCCTGCGATCCTTCCCAAGGCGGCGACGGCGGCCGAAGCGACAGGCGCATCCGGTCCGTTCGCCAGATCAGACAGCACCGGCACCGCTTCCCGGTCCGCCAGCACCGCCAGGGAATTGATGAGTCCGATCGTCGTATTCCCTGAGGCACTGCCCAACGCGGTGCGCAGGGCCTCCTTCGCTTTGGGCCCTCGGATTCCCTCCAGCGCATAGCGTGCCATATCCGACAAGTCCGCCTGCCGCAGGAGGGGACCAATCATGGCCACCTCGTCATCGCTGCCGAAGAGAGCCAGTTGCCGGCAAAGAAACACCTTGCAGTCGAGGCTGGCTCCAGTTCCCAACTCCGCCGCCATGCTGGCAGCGAAGCTTCTTCTGCGGGGCGGATCGTCGGCGACAGCTTTTGCCATCGCCGCGACCGCATTCAGCGGATCCGGGCTCTGGGTGGCTTTGTAAAAGTGAATCTTTTTCAGGGACTCATTGAATTCCTCCATCGAATAGACCGCCCGTTCCGCGATTGCCAGACCCGGAAAAATGATGGCCAGACTCATGGCGCGGAATGACTTCAGAGATCGCTTCATGAGATGCCAAGGGGGGGTGTTATGGTTAGAGATGCCATGGGCTGCGCATGGAGCGGGACAGCATCCTGTTCGCGTCGTCGCTGTTGGTAAACCGTTCCGCCACCGGATCCCAGTTGAGCGGCTTCCCGACATCCATCGCGATCACTGCGAGATGACACATGGATGCCGAGCGGTGACCGACTTCGGCGGGAGAAATTGGCTGCTGGCGGTGGCGGACGCAGCGCAGGAAGTTCACAACGTGATTGTCCGATTGATACAGATGAATTTCGTCCGGCTTGATTTCGACCCTCTGATAATCCGCTGAACCCGCCGCGATGCTCTGCGAATTCCAACTGTAGGCGAACCATCCTTCCGAGCCCGTGACCCTCAGGGCGCCTTCACCTTCCTTGCCCTCATTCACCGTCACCTTGACTCCATTGGCATAGGTGTAATCCACATTATATTTCGAGTGCACATCCCAAAAACCGCCGGTCATCCTTTCGCCTTTTCCCTCCACGCGAATCGGGCCGCTGCCGTCGGCCCCCAGCATCCACTGCGCAAAATCCAGCAAGTGCGTGCCCCAATCGGAAATATAGCCTCCTCCGTAATCCGACCGCCAACGGAAATCCCAGAAGCATCCCCCCCGGTAAGGAACCCAGGGCGCCGGCCCCAGCCACATGTCATAGTCAAACCCATCCGGGACCGGTTCGATGGGAGGCTGGCCCGCTTTCAGGTTGCGTTCCTCGATGCCGCGGCTGCTGGGCAACACAATTTCCAGCCGGATGGTTTCTCCGATCCTCCCGTTGCGGACCAGTTCGCAGGCATGGCGCAGATTGTGGCTTGATCGCACCTGCGTGCCGCTCTGATAGATGGTGCCATGGCGCTTCATCGTCGCGCAAAGCTGCTGCCCTTCAGCTACGGTCAGGGTCACTGGTTTCTCGCTGTACACATCCTTCCCTGCCTTGGCCGAATAGATGGCGGCGGGAGTATGCCAGTGGTCGGGCGTTCCGATGTAAACGGCATCGATGGCGCGGTCCGCCAACAGGTCGCGGAAATCCGCAAATCCCGCACAGCCCTTGGTGCCGTAGGCTTCGTCAACAATTTCAATGGCGCCTCTGGTTCTCCAATTGGCTGCATCGCACACCGCCGTGACCTGTGCCTCCGGGCAGGGAAGAAAGCCTTCCCTCAGAACGTGCATGCCCCGGTCGCCGACCCCGATGAAGCCGACCGTGATCCTGTTACCGGGGGCGACGGCGCCATCCAGGCCCAGGGCGGATGATGGAATGATGGTGGGAAACGCCATGGCGCCGCTGGCAGCGGCGCCCGTCTTGCTGATGAAATTCCGTCTCTTCATGTCTGCTGGCGATTATCGGTTTTTCTCATCTGGGGGTGTGGAACCCGACGAACAGGCTCTCGCCGGGACTGACCTCGAGCCGAACTTCATCGGTATCCGGGAAAGTGCGATTCGATCGCCATTCCCGAGCCGAAGTGCAGCCCCCCTTCGGGAGGAGCACCACACGGGCGACCGCTTTAGGATCAACCTAAAAACCCGGATGGGAACCACGAAACACACGAAACACACGAAAAACCAAGGCGTTGCCCAATACTCACCGTCCACCTGATGGATGAGGAGGTCGCTTGTCCTAACCCAATGAATTTTCGTGTGTTTCGTGACTTTCGTGGTTCCAATGTCCCTTTTTGGGATCAACGGTTGCAGGCTGGTCAGCCTCCGACCCGGATGCAGAATGGTGGCCATGATGGTGGCGGTGGAGGCGCGGGAGGGCAGAGCCCCATTTTTTAATTAAGGTTGTTGGACCCGGTAGAACTTGAGACCCGAGGGGGTGATCGTGGCGGGAGAGACCGATCCCGGTACCTTTTGCCACTGAGGGAGTTGATCGACCTGAGTCTTCGAACTGCCGCCATCGAATTGAGCCGAGCCATCCGCATCCGCCGCAAGAGCGCCAGGATGACCGAAAACCGTCGTGTCGCTCGCGGTCCCGTCTCCGCCGGAACCCACACCTCCCAAGTTAGGGACGATACCACCGACGGGTTCGCTACCCAGACGCCAATAACCGACCGGATTATCCTGCAAAACCGTTGTCTGGTAGTCGGCTCCCCAGGCCGAAGCAGCGATGAACAGCGCAGTGAATTGAGCCATCGCCAATGCTAATCGTGACGAAGGAAATCGGGTTTTCATAAGGGGGAACGTCGCGTGTCAGGCTGGATCGACCGACCCTTGGAAAGGAAAGATAGCGTCCACTTTTTTAGAGAAGTACACCTCCCCCCTCCTGTCGATCAAAATGTCATCCGCGGCGAGTGACGCCAGGGCGTTTTCATTCTCGAGCAAGCGATTCGTACAGACGGAGCGTGAGGCTCACGCCCTTCTCGGAGATCACTGTATCGGCGTGAAAGATTCTCCGCGAGCCGTCGTATTCAAAAGTCGTTGGTAATCTGGGACTGCGGCAAGAGCCGGAGCGCAGCGGAGACCGCCGAAGGCAATTGCCGCTCTTTCGGGCGAAAGCCCCTTCGCACAGAGGGCGTTCCGCCCCGAAGAGCTGGGATGCTCCCAGCAGTCCGAAAGCCTTCGGCTTCCTCCGCTTTACGCAATCTTGATTTGTCGTTTATAATTAAAGTATTGCTTCAACA
>JBJXFS010000308.1:0-48589 GCA_046155625.1 Verrucomicrobiales bacterium
TACGTCCTCAACCTGCCAAGGCTCCGAAAGCCCCAGCACCCGATAGAAAAACTCCTTGTCGTTCATCCCTCAGCACATCGAATCCGCCGCCGGCCGCAAGAAAAACCACGCCGTTTGCAGAAGACCCAAAAATCCGCCGTGGGCCTGCCGGAAGCCCGCTCACTTTTTCTTGTTCTTGCTGGCGAGCAACGCTTGCTCGACGAGTGAGAGCGGTTTTTTCTTGGGCGGGGCGCTGTCCGTGCGTTTTTCGTCGGCGGCTTCGAGCGGCGGCTCGGATTCCTCGCCCATGGAGACGAACGAGACGCCGCCGCCGGTACTGGCGCCGGTCATGGTGGTTCCATAACTTCCACCTGAGGCGCTGCCCGTGCCCAAGGCCTGGCTGGGAGCGGGACCGGCGGCTCGACGGCCGGCCGGGGGTGGCTGGGCCGGCGCGGCGCCTCCCATGATTTTCATGAGGAACTGCTCGAATGCCTGGAGATTGGTGGTCGAGCGGAACATGTTGTTGAGCACCTCCTGCTTGATCTGGGTCATCAGGCCTTCAAACAATGCGAACGCCTCCTTCTTGTACTCGATCAACGGATCCTTCTGGCCGATGGCCATCCAGTGCGCTCCCTCCCGGAGGCCGTCCATCGTGTACAGGTGGTCCTGCCACTGCCGGTCGATGGCGTTGAGCACGATGTAGCGCTCGAGTTCCTTTGCGCCCTCCTCGTGCTCGCCTTTCATTTTCTCTTCGTAAAGCGATCGTACCCGCTCGACGACAAAGGCCGCGTTGCCCGCGGTGTCGCGAGAATCGAAGGCCGCCTCGTCCTTGCTGAGCCGAATTGGGAATGTGACGTTGATCCAATTGAGCAGGGCGTCGTAGTCGACCACCCCGGATTCATTGGGAGCCGTGAGTTCGGCCACTTTGTCCGGCACCGCTTGTTCCAGCGCCTCCATGACCAACGCTCGCGGGTTGTCGGACTCCAGCACTTCGTTGCGGTAGCCGTACACCACTTCGCGCTGCTGGTTCATCACGTCGTCGTAGTCGAGCACGCGCTTCCGCCACGTGTAATTCCGAGTTTCAACCTTCTTCTGGGCCGACTCGATGGACCGATTGAGCCACGGGTGTTCAAGTTCCTGACCATCCTCCAAGCCGAACCGCTCCATCATCTTTGTCATGCGCTCGGCCGCCCCAAAGTTCAGCATCAACTTATCCTCAAAGCTGATGAAAAAAATGCCCTCCCCGGGATCGCCCTGGCGCGCGCAGCGGCCGCGCAACTGACGGTCGGTACGGCGCGATTCATGGCGTTCGGTGCCGACCACCAGCAATCCGCCGAGATCCGCCACGCCCGGGCCGAGCTTGATGTCGGTGCCTCGCCCGGCCATGTTCGTGGAAACCGTGACGGCTCCGCGCTGGCCCGCGCCGGCGACAATCTGCGCCTCCTGCTGGTGAAATTTGGCGTTGAGCACGGTGTGCGGGATCTTCTCCCGCTTGAGCATGCGCGAAACCACTTCCGACGCCTCGACACTGGCCGTGCCCAGCAGAATGGGCTGCCCCTTCTCGTGCCGCTCCTTCACAAATCCGATCACGGCGTTGTATTTCTCGCGCTGCGTCTTGTAGATCTTGTCGTTGTGATCGATGCGCTGGACCGGCCGGTTCTGCGGGATGACCAGCAGGTCGAGCTTGTAAATGTCGTGAAACTCCGAGGCGTCCGTCTCCGCCGTGCCGGTCATGCCGGCCAGTTTGGCGTACAGGCGGAAATAATTTTGAATCGTGATGGTGGCCAGCGTCTGCGTCTCCTTGTCGATCTTGACGCCTTCCTTGGCCTCGACCGCCTGGTGCAATCCGTCCGACCACCGCCGGCCCGGCATGGCGCGGCCGGTGTTCTCGTCGAGAATGATGACTTTGGGATCGCCGGTCGCGGGCTCGCCATCGCGCTGGATGACGCCCACCATGTAATTCACGTCGCGCTCGTACAGGCAGTACGCCTTGAGCAATTGCGCGATGTTGTGCATCCGCTGCGCCTGCTGGTCCATCGACCGCTGCAGCGCCTCGCGCCGCTCGTTCTTCTGCTCGCGCGTCAGGTTCACATCGCCCTCGATTTCCGAGAGGCCGGTGGCCAAGTCGGGCAAGACGAAAGCATCCGGGTTTTTGGGGTCCAGAAACGTCCGTCCCTTTTCGGTCAGATCGGCCTCGTGCGCCTTCTCATCGACCGCGAAGTACAGTGTCTCTTTGAACTCGAACAGCTCCTTTTTCTGCGTGTCCTGGTAAAACGAAAGCTCGGCCTTCTCGATCGCGCGACGGAGTTCGGGCTCCTCCATGGCGCGCATGACCTGCTTGTGCCGCGGCTGCCCGAGCTTGATTTTGTAAAACGATCGGCCCGCCTCCTCCAATCGCTTCAGTTCCTGAAGCCGCCAGGCTTCGGCCGCCGTTTCGTTGAGCAGTGTCGTCTGCGCCTTGACCAGCCGCTCGATGTGCGGTTTCCAGACATCGTACTGGTGTGAGTCGTGGGTGACTGGCCCGGAAATGATCAACGGCGTGCGCGCCTCGTCGATCAGGACCGAGTCCACTTCGTCGACGATGGCAAAATAATGCCCGCGCTGCACTTGGTCGGGCTTGCTGCCGGCCATGCCGTTGTCCCGCAGGTAGTCGAATCCGAATTCAGCGTTCGTCCCGTACGTGATGTCGGCGGTGTAGATTTGGCGACGGAGCGGCGGCGGCTGGTCGTGCTGGATGCAGCCGACGGTGAGCCCAAGGAAACTGTACAGGGCGCCCATCCATTCCGAGTCGCGCCGAGCGAGGTAGTCGTTCACCGTGACCAGATGCACGCCGCGGCCGGTCAGGGCATTCAGGTAAATCGGCAGCGTGGCGACCAGTGTCTTGCCCTCGCCCGTGGCCATCTCCGCGATGCGCCCGCGATGCAACGCGATCCCGCCAATCAATTGGACGTCGAAATGCACCATCTCCCAGACGATCGGCTGATCGCACACCATGATCGTCTTCCCGCACAGCCGCCGCGCCGCGTTCTTCACAACCGCAAACGCCTCAGGCAAAAGTTCCTCCAGCCGCTCCTGCAACCGGTCAAAGTCCTCGATCTGGGAAAGCTCCGCCTTCCAGGCCAGCGTCTTCTGCGCCAGCGCCTCGTCGGGGAGCGAATGCAGCGTCTCCTCGATCGCGTTTATTCTCCTGACCAACGGCCAAATGCGCTTGAGCTCGCGCTGATTGCGCGTGCCGATGATCTTGCGAAATACCCACTGAATCATAACAATGAATCCGCGCGACGGATGCACGGGAACCGATCACTATGGCGCGAATACCCGGAAAGGCAAGAAAGCATGGTCCCTGCGCCCTGGCGCCCCAGGGCGTTATGCCCGTTCGCGGAGCAGGCCATGGCGGTAGGCGGTGGCGAGTTCTTCGAGGGCGAGGGCGCGTTCGACCAATTCCGCGCCTTCCTCGGTGTCGGCGACGAGGCGCGGGCGCGAGTATTCGCAGACGGTGGCGATGCGCGGCACGATGTCCGCGTCATTTTGGATGACTTCCTCGACGGATTCGAAGTGATGGTGTTCGGCGAGCGAGACGCGGTCGGGCGAAAGGACGAGGGTGTAGCCGCGATCGCCGTACACTTCGGAAAACGCGCCGTCGATGGTGACCGCGTTGCCGCCCTGCTTGATCGGGAGCTCGCCTTTCTCCGGCTGGACCGGGACATGGCCGTTGACGACCAGGGCCTCGGCGGCGTCCACTCCCATCTCGGCCGCGATGCGGCGCGTAAAGTCGGCATCATTGATCATGCGGAAATACGGATTCTTCGCTTCCTTGTGGGTGGAGGCATCGCCGACGAAATAGCGCTCGAACGTCGTCATCTTGTCCTTGCCGAAGAGCGGCGAACGCGGACCCGCCCACATCCACCAGAACCAATCGGCATCGACGTCGAGATGCGAAGCGGTCTTGCGGTAGGCGCGACGGACGAGGCCGTCGAGTGCATCGAAGAGCGCCTTGCCGGCGCGTGTCCGGCCGTCGATTTCGACAGCCAGCGGCTCGCCCGACGCGTCGACCGGGACGCACGCGTGGAAAATGGCGACGTGATCCCGGACGGTGGCCATGGACCCGTGGCGGACCACCCAGCTCATGTGATCCCAGAGACGCGCGCTGCCGACGAACGACTCCCGCAGCCGATCGATGCAGCGTTTTTCATCCGGGCTCAACTCGGTCACGTGATTCGGGTCGAGCGTTGGCAGGTTCGCATCGAGCAGAGGATGAACCGATCCGTTGAGCGTTACGGTGCCGGCGCGCGGGTCGATGGCATCGAGGACCAAACGGTCGTCCATTCCCCATTCCGGGTGCCGACGAATCATGCTTTCCGTCAACTTGAATTCGAGGATGGCGGCTGCCTTGTGCATGCGCGCCACTTGTTCCGGCGATCGCAGGCCGCCCGCGCCATGAGGGAGGAAGCGCCGGGCGGGATCGTCGCCGTAGACGTCGCGGGCAAGCTTTTCCAACGGACTGAGGATAATGCCGTAGCCTTCCTCGAGCTGCCAGAGCCGCTGATAGCGCAGCGACATGCGCAGCACGGTGGCGATCAAGGCTTCGTGTCCGAGACAGGCGCCGAGCCACGTGACGTCGTGGTTTCCCCAGACGAGGGCGACCTTGGGCTGCTGTTTGAGGAATTCGATGACGCGGTCCATGCGGGGGCCGCGGTCACCGAGGTCACCGGCCACGATGATTTCGCTGACGGCCAGGTTGCGCACGAGACGGCATGCGTTGTGGACGGCATCCAGGTCGGCCTCGTGGGCGCTGAGCACGGCGAGCATTTCATCGACGTAGCGGGGCGGACGGCCGCTGAATGGTTCGACGAGCAGCTCGCGATAGAGGTGGCGGTATTCTTCCGGGATGCGGGCTCGGATTTCCTCGCGCGGGTAGGCACCGGAGAGATGGCGGATAATTTCGAAGAGCTGGCGCAGGGTGAGGCGGACCCAGGGGGCACGCACGGCCAAATCCGCCAGCTCAGGGCGGGTGCGCATGGCCTCGCGCGGGTAGTAGATGAGAGCGAGCAGCTGCCGCTGTTCGCGGGTCGTCAGGCGATCGGCGAAGATCTGCTCGACGAGCGGGCGCAGGCTGCCGGAGGCGTTGTTGATGACGTGGCGCAGTTTTCCGTCCTCGCCGTGCACGTCGCTGATCACGTGCGTCACGCCCTTCGGCAGCGTGCACTTGGCGCGCAGCATCGCCGCCTCGGCCAAGGCCAGTTTCGCCGTGGGCACCGAGTCGGCTAGCAGCTTCAGTCGCGCCAGTGAGGATGGCGTCACGGCGGCGGCCCGATCGTCCGGTGTCACTTCGCGGCCCACGATTTCCAGGCGGCCTCAATGGCCTCGGGGCCAAGCGCTCCCTGGTAGAGATGGAAGCCGTAGCGCCACGTGTGGGTTTTGCCGGATGGAATCGTGTGGTTTCCGGCGCCTCTCGGTTGGTCTTTGGAGAAATCGTGGAGCCCAAACGGATTGGCGGCCACCAAGCCGTAATCGCGCGCGTGCCAGGTGGTGGGATGGCGCAGGTTTGACGGGTGATCGAAGACCGACAGGCCCATGACCGTATCGCCGATGGGAGCCGAGTAGTCGACCCACGCCGATTTCGCTCCCCAGACCGCCTTGCCCGTGACCCCTTCGCGATTGCGGGCCGATCCTTTGGCCAGTGGATTTTTGCGATCGACATTGAGTTCCGGCCGCGTGCGGACGCCCATGGTCCCCTCCTTGGTGTCACCGAAGACGACGTCGCCCTGGGTGGCGGCGAGGGTGATCGAGTAATCGATGAGGCGAGCCCCACCGGCGGTGCCGCAGCGGATGGTCGTCGTGTCGGTGCAGACGACGCGGCCGTCGGGGGCGCGCCATTCGTTGTGCAATTCCATTACCGCCCGGCCATCGGACTCGATCTCGGCGCGCGTCACGGCGGTCGTCACGATTTTCCCCGCCTTGTCGGACTCGCTCCAAAAGTCGATCCCGCTGACGTCGCCATGCGTGTACCAGATCGACTTGTGGTGCGGGTGGTCTTTGTCCTCGCCGGGCGTGTCCGGTTTCATGGGCCAATCGCGGGTGAGCGGCTGCCCGCCGGGCCCGTGGACTGGCCAGAGGATGGGTTTGGCGAAAGTGTTGTAATGGAGCATGGTAAATGGCGCGCCGGTCGCGGTGACGGTGACCGTTTTGGCCGTGGGGTCGTGGCTGATGGCCAGAGCGGCGGGTGATTCGGCGTGGCCGTTGGCGGCCGTGAGCGAAAACAGAATGACCGTGGCCAGTGCGGGGGGTGGGCGATGGAATCGAATCATAAGGTGGCATGGTGGCGACATTCCCATCAAGCGGCAAGCACGCGATCGGAGAATGTCCTTCTGGCGCGGAGGGTTTTTTCACCGGCGAGAAAAGCATGAAGAGATCGGGTGACGGCTGGGAGTGGCGGGCCAAGGCCTCCATGCCGACTCAGGCATTCTGTTGAAAAGTCATGACAATTTGGCGCCGTGGCGCCAGCATTCCGCACCATGAAATCCGCCATTGTCACCATCCTGCTTGCCCTTGCCATGACCCTGTCGACCGCCGCCGCCGCCGATCCCGTGCTTCGTCACGTCGTCTGTTTTAAGTTCAAGCCGGGGGCGACGGCCGAGCAGATCAAAAAGGTGGAGACCGAATTCGTCGCGCTCAAAGGCAAGATCACCGAGATCGCGGCGCTCGAATGGGGCACGGACAACAGCCCGGAAAAGCTCGCCAATGGATTCACCCACTGCTTCATTGTCACCTTCAAGTCGGAAGCCGACCGCGATGCCTACCTGCCCCATCCGGAACACAAGAAGTTCGTCGAGATCCTTAAGCCCATCCTCGAAAAACCGTTCGTGATCGACTTCTGGACCAAATAGTGATGTCCATTACAACCCAGCGCGGCGACGGTGGCGAGACGGAACTGATGTTCGGCCGGCGCGTGCCCAAGACGCACCCGAGCGTCACCGCCTACGGCGAAATCGATGAACTGAACGCCGCGCTCGGGCTCGCCCGAGCCCTGGGCGGCCGGCCTGAATCGATCGCCGCCATCGCCGATCGACAGGCGGAATTGATCGCCGTCATGGGTGAGCTCGCCACCGCTCCGGAAGATCGCGAGCGCTACGCCGCCGCCGGTTACGCGCGCCTCACCGCCACCACCGCCGACACCCTGACCGCCCAAACCAAGGCGCTCGAACTCTCGCTGCCAAAAAAATTTCAGGGATGGGCCACGCCAGGCGCCGACACCACCCCCTGCGGCGCTGCCCTGGACCTGGCCCGCACCATCTGCCGCCGCGCCGAACGCGCCGTGCTCGCCGCCGGTGAAGCAAACCCCGACCTCCGCCGTTACCTGAACCGGCTCTCCGATTTCCTCTGGCTCCTCGCTCGCTCCGAATCCACCCTGCCGTGAGTTGGAGTCCCGCAAGCAAAGGCGGAATCGGCGGCCCCGGCGAAGCGGTGGGCGTGTCATCATGCGCCCCAACGCTTCGCGCTTCGGCCGTCGAATCCGGCCCGCGCGGCCGGTGCTTGGAAGCGAATGAATGGCGATTTCGTAACCTTGGGAAAGGGCGAAACCGTCTCCCGAACCATCCACGGGCATGCCATCAGCCCGGCCGGCCGCTGTGCTGTCATCGGAGTTTCGCGCGACCGATTCTATAGTCACCTTTTGCGAATCACACGCACTCCGGACGGCTTTTCGTTCGAGCCCTTTTTCCCTGCGGAGGCCGATCGCTTTGACGGTCAAAGGTGGTGGATTTCCTCGATTGGGGCGATCAGTGACGACGGGGCTACGGTTCTGGCGGAGTTTGTCGTGCCAGACACGGGCCTTCAGCGAGGCAGGCTGTGGGTCGTAAGCGCACGAGTCAACGCCAAGCCCAACCCTCATCAAGACGCAGTCTGTAGACGCGGATAGCACGCGGGGAAAATTCAGGCCCTTACGCTGGGAGATCTCCGAAGGGAAAGCGTGGCAGAAGTCGGCAGCAGCCATAGTAGTGACGAGGCCCTGGGGTCCCCGCGATAATCGAGCAAATCTCGCTTTATGAAAGCCGGTGGGCCGTGCGCGCATTCCGCCAGTGGCCCGATCACACGACCGCCACCGTCACGGTTTGGCACCCCGGTCCACAGCCGCCCCCTCCCGCCGGCTCTGCCGGTGTCATCCAGCCAATCCACCCTTGAGTCTGATTGGGGCAAGAGTGCCAATCACCAAACCGCCTTGGGACGTGTTTCAAACCGACGGGTGTGACGTCAGGGTTTCGCGCCCTGGTGGAAATGCCCGGCGGCTAAGGGCTTTCTTCAACGCGGTAGTAGGTGGGTCCGGGCAGCGGCACGGGGCCAAACGTCCGTGACGTTTGAGCGCCTGCACCGGCGGGAATGTCGGTTTCGACATTTTCGCCCCATGTTTTCAGGTCTGATGAGCCGCGAATTCGATATTTCACACCCTGGCGGGATGTCCAGGTCAGGGTCATGAGACGTGTCTGGAGGTCGAGCGATTGAGCGACGATGCGCAATTCGGTGGCGGCACCGGGCGAGAAATGGACGGCCCAGGCGTAGTCGCGTTGCAGGTCGTCGCGAAGCGGGAAATCCGGGTTGCCGAAGGCGAGGTTGAGGGGAGTCCCCGCCTCGGGCAGGACCGGGCACGGGTACCAAATGGGCAGCGCGTTTCCGACATTGGCGTCAAACGGGATGCCGCGGCCGTAGTGGAAAAACAAGTCACCCTGTTGGACGACCATGGGACCGTTGGGAAAGCTTAACGTGACCAACCCGCCCACGTCACCCGTCACGGTCATGGGACCGCTGTCGGCGACTACGTCGAATTCCTCGCTGACGCCGGTGGGGCGCAGCTGCAGCATATGAAAGACGAGATTGCGCTGGTAGGCCGCCTGCAGGGGCAGGCTCACCGCCCCCACCGTTCCTGGGCCGGGCATCCCCAGGCCGTTGGTATACAGGATGGGCACGGTGGCAGTGTCGCTGGAGGCGTCCGTGCGCGGGGTGAGCGCGTTTCCGATCGTCCAGAGCACCGGCACGGAAAACCGTTCCTCACGGAAAAGACCGGTCGAATCCGTCGCCCGCACGCGCACCCGGTAGACCCGTCCCGGTTCCGGGTCCGTCAAAAGAATCAGTTTGTCTTCCTCGATGGCAAAAAACGTGTTGTCCTCACCTCCCTCGCCCTGAACCAATTGGTACGTGTGCGTGTCGCCTTGCACAATATTCGCGTCCACCGCCACAAGCTGAGCCACCGAGGACCCCGCCGGCTGCAGCGAGATTATCGAACCGGGATCGAGACGCACCGACTCGGGCGGACGATCCGCCAGCGCTACCAATTCCAAGGATCGCTCGTACGACAGGCCGCCACCGTCCGCGGCTCTCACGCGGATGCTGTATCGCGTGCCGTCGCCCCCCACGGGCGCCGCCGCCTTCAGCAAGGCGCCTTGGATAGCGAATTGGGCATTATCCGTGGCACCCGCGCCAGCCACTAAAGTGAACGTGTGCGTGTCCCCGGCATTCGGGTCGATGGCGCTCAGCGTCGCCACGGTGGCGCCGATGGCCAATCCCGCCCGGATCACGGAGGGGGTGGCGATGATGTCCGTGGGCGGGCGCGGTTCGGCCAGCGTGGCCGTGATTTGAAAGGCGTACCGCCGGAAGCCATAGGCGTCCGGGTTCGTGCCGCTCTCCCCGAGCGTGGGCGATTGATCAACCTCGAGGCGAGGCGTGCCGGACCCGGACGCAGTGCCGGTCAGCCACCCCTCGATGTTGGAGGATGCGAAGGGAATGGGGGATCCTCCTTCCTCGCCCTCCGCGGTCGCCGACAGAAACCCGGCCACCCAGCCTTGGCGCACTTCGGGTGTTCCGCCGTCCTGGAACGCGAATACCTGCAGCCCGGGCTCGACCCAGTCTACACCGCCGCGCCGCGTCGTCCCAATGGCCCGAACGATAAACTCGTTGGGCGCCACCACCTCGGCCACCACAGGAGTCAGCGTGCCGATCTCGCGGTCCGCCCAAAACTGAAACTCCAGAGCCACACCCTTCGATTGGCCGGCTGCGGAAAAGTCGAACGGATGGCTCTCGTTGATATACAGGATGTTTGTCCAGGAGTCAGGACCGCCTTCGTCAATTACAGGGTCGGTGCCCGCGAAAAACTTCTGCCCTGGCAATTCTCTCACCCCTCCCGTGAACAATGCGATTCCGATCAATAAGCGTCCACAGGAGCTAAGAGAAACATTCATGGGGTCGAGAGTGGGTATTCGCCCCTGGCATACTGGATGGCCATCCCGATGTAAAGTCGGAACTCGCTTTCGAGGATGCTGGCGCTGTTTTTCGCGGATGGCGGGCTGGTCATCGATGACACGGATGATCTTCAGTCCAAGTACCCTGGATGCGGCGGCCCCGTTGGCCAGAAGCGCGACGTTGTCGAAACGCGGCACACGATTCGGTGGACGTGGCGGCTCTGATGACGCGGTCGATCCGCCGCGCCGCCAGTCCAGAAAGAAGACATCCCCTGTCATGACAGGACTGTCATTCGCCAGACCACCATGATAGGTGTATATTGATCAATTAGCATCACCGTGCTTATGAACACTACCCCGAAAACCACACGCCGGGATTTTCTCAAATCCGCCTCGATTACATCGGCTGTCTTTGGAGCGCCCGTGGCCCAATTGACCGCCGCCGAGACGCGCGGCGCGGGCGAAAACCTTGGCCGGCCCCGCAACATCATCTTCATGGTGAGTGACGGGATGAATCACGGCGCGCTCTCGCTCGCCCAACACTATTTGACCCGGCATGGCCAGCGCGACACGCACTGGACCCGCCTGTACAAAGAGCGGCCGGTCGTCCGCTGCCTGGCCGAGACGTATTCGGGCAACAGTCTGGTCACCGACTCGGCGGCCGCCTCGAGCGCCTGGGGCGGCGGCCAACGGGTCGACAACGGAAGGCTCAACATCGCGGCCAACGGACGGCCGGCGACACCGCTGCAGACCAAGTTGAAACAAGCGAAGATTTTGACCGGGTTAGTCACCACGGCGTCGATCACGCATGCCACGCCGGCCGGCTTTGCGGTGAATGTCGATTCACGGGGCAAAGAAGAGGAGATCGCGAAACAGTACGCGGACCGCGAGGTGCCGGTGCTCCTGGGCGGCGGGCGAAAATTCTTCAGCGACCCGCTCGTCGGGGAATTCAAGGCCAAAGGCTATGACGTCATGGTCTCGCGCGGTGAGTTGCAGGCATCCGCCGCCAGCTCGGCGCGTCCTGTCCTCGGGGTTTTCGACGGCGGGTACCTGCCGTACACCATCGATTGGATGGCAGATGAGGCGCACCAGCGGAAGGTGCCGCCGCTGGCCGAGATGGCGCGCTTCGCGACCAACCGGCTCTCGGCCTTGCCAAACGACGGGTGGTTCCTGATGGTGGAGGGCGCCCGCATCGACCATTGCGGTCACGCCAACGACGCGGCCGGCAGCATCCACGAGCAGCTCGCCTTCGACGAGGCGGTCGGCGCGATGGTCGAATATGTTTCCGGGCGCAACGACACGCTGCTGGTGATCACGACCGACCACGGCTGCGGTGGACTGCAGTTGAACGGGGTGAGCGGCGGGTCAGGCCAGCCGACCTATCACGGCACCAACGGATCATTTGACCGCCTCCAGAAGTTCCGGATGTCGCTCGAGGCGATGAACAACAAGGCGGGCGGGTTGAGCGGACCGCCGCTGCGCGATTTCATCAAAGCGCAGACCGATCTGGAATTGGGTGACGATGATCTCAAAGCAGCGCAGGGGCTGAAGAGCCACGAACTGGCACGACTCTTTGCCAAACACCATGGTGTTTCGTGGACGAGCGGCAGCCACACGGGCGATCTGGTCGAGTTCTGCGCCCTGGGGCCGGGCAGCCATCTGTTTCCGGCGTACGTCAAGAATTATGAGGTGCATTCGTTGCTCCTCCGTGCGTACGCTCTGGCCTGAATGGGGCGAAACGCGTCGCAGCACTGGGTTGTCCCGGCCCGCCCGGGTATGCGGCGAGCCGGATGCGCGGTCGTCGGGCGGCTCATGGCTTCGCTGCTCTCGACCATGCCCTTGGCGCGGGCCGAGGTGCGGTTGAGCGAATGGGTGGCGTCGACGAGCCAGCGGTTGCTCGAGCGCGACGACCAAGGCCGTTTCCGGCCGGGCACTGGGCCCCACTGGCCGGATGCCGGGTTCGCCGAAAGCGGCTGGCGGCGGGGTGCGGCGCCGCTGGGATTTGGCGGCAGTGCCGGCCTGCGCACCAACGTGGCAACTCTCCTGCGCCACCGAACGCCAGGCCTGTACCTGCGCCGGATATTCAACCTGACTCCGGCCGAAGCCGAGAACCCGGGCCGGCTCACGCTCCGCCTCGTTTTCGACGATGGATTTATCGTCTACCTCAATGGCCGCGAGGCCGGTCGGGCGAATGCCGGACCGCCAGGCCATTTCGTGGCCCACGACCAACCCGCGTACAACTTCGCCTCGGCGACCAACGATTCGCGCTACGACCCGCGCCAGCAACAGGGTACCGCCGGCGCGCAGCCGATGACCCTGGATCTGGGACCAGCGGTCAACTGGCTGCATGCGGGGGAAAATGTGCTCGCCGTGCATGTGTTGAATCGGGAACCGGACGTCTCGATCCGCCTCGATGCCCAGCTCGAGGTGGTGCCGGGAGACGCGAGTCTCCCGATGCTCAGCGATTCTTTTGACGACGCGAACGGGGCCACGGCTCGGGTCCGCTGGCGCGGCGGCGTGGCCGAATTCGAGGCGGATGGCGAGCCTCCGCCGGGATCGTGGATGGCCAGGTCCCCGACCCCGTTGGCGCCTCCCGCCTCCCCGGATTTTTCGCTCATCTCCTCGTTGAGCGAGTGGGTCGGCGTGGGCGGCACGGGTGCGCTTAAAGTCCAATTTGAGCCGGGGGGCCTTGGATCGACCGCCACATGGTTTGGGCCACCGGCTGTTGTGCCGGCCTCCTTGCCTGGGGGAATTCTCAGCGAGTCGACTCTGCCGAACGCGACCGTGAAGTTCCGATTTCGGACAACCCCGGATTCGGCGCACGCTTTTCGCCTGGAACCCACACCCGGCGATTCCACACGAGCACTGACCGGGCTGCTGCCGGTGACAAGCACCTCCGGCGTCGCCGCCATCGAAACCCCGCCCGATGAATTCAGCGATGCCGTCGGTGGCCTGCGCACGTTGAGCGTCGATGAAATGGGGACAGTCAGTGGCGGCACGCTCGGCACGATTAGAAACTCGTTCACCCTGGGCGTGGGGCCGGCCATGCGGGATTTCGACTTCCGCGTCACCGAGGACCCCGCCGCCGGAGCCGGATCAACGCCAGGACATCTGCGCTGCGAAGTGACGCGCGCGGCGGCGGCCCCGGATTTTTTCGGTTTCACCCTGCAAACATTTCAACTGCGCTCGTGGACCGCCGGATCGATCACCCCCGATCAGCTCGCCGCGGTAAAACTGATCCTCGACGCTCGTCTGCCCGCGGACACCCCACTGCGGCTTTGGCTTGAACCCGCCACCGCGAGATCCGGCGCCGCCCATCGCTTGGACCTCGGCGAGGTGACGGGCACCGGTCATTGGCAACGGCACGAACTCGATCCCGCGACCGGGATTAATCAGGCGGCCTTCCTGACGGAAATGAACGCCAAACGCACCACTTTGGTGCGCGTGGCGTTCCGTTCGGAGCAGCCATTGCCCGTCGGCACCGCCTGGCAGATCGATTCGATCGGATTCGTGCCGTGGCGCACCTACACCGCCACCCTCGCCGCCGGCTCGAATGCCACCGCTTTCCTCGAGGCGGTCAATGCGCTGACCCCGCCTCGGTTTTATCCGGCCTGGACAACCACCGTCAGCGGACCTTCGTCCGCGCCCCAGGAGTTGGTGATCGACGATTTTGCGTTGCAGCTGACATTGCCCGATGCGGGAACTCCTCAGGTTTTGGTTCCTTGGGGGGCTTCGGATTGGGCTTATTGGCCGGGGCTGGCCGAACCATCGGGCGGCCTTGTGGAAACGGCTGACTTCAGCGACCCAACGGCCGATCCTGATTTTGCGGATTGGATCGAGCTGGAAAACACCGGGAGCGAGGAAGCGGACTTGACGGGTTGGGCGCTCACCAACCGAGCGGACGTTCCGCAGCAGTGGATATTCCCGCCGGGCACGCGGGTGGCGGCCGGCGGGCGGTTGGTCGTGCTGGCCAGCGGGCGGTCCGCGCCCCCGACCGGCGCCGACTGGCTGCATGCGAATTTCACGCTGTCGGCCGAGGGCGGGCATCTGGCGCTGGTGGACGCCACCGGACGCGTGCGCGATGGATTCATCCCCGCGTATGCGCCGCAAGGGCCGTTCTACAGCTTCGGCCGCAATGCCGAGGGCGTTTGGGGATTCATGCGAGATGCCACCCCCGGCCAAGCCAATGCCGGACCATGGTCCGACCGCCGTGCGGAGCCGGTCGAATGGGCACCGCCCGGAGGATTCCACGCGGGTACAGTCACCGTCACGCTGGCCACCGTCACGCCCGGCACCAGCATTCGGTACACCCTGGACGGCAGCGAGCCCACCCCGAGCAACGGCTTCGATTACGATGGTCCCTTGCGGCTTTCGGCCATCAACGACAGAACCGGACACACCGTCCGCGCCCGCGCCTTTGCTCAGGGGGCTTTGCCGTCCCCGGTTACCACGCAGACGTACTTGATCGACCAGCACCCCCATCTGCGCTCGGCACCAGCGATCGTGCTAAGCGGGGATGCCGGAAATGTCTTCTATCTCCCGAACGGGGTCATGGCCATCCAGGGGGGATCGTATGTGGACGAACTTTGGACAGCAGAGGGGCTCGCGGATTACAACATCCCCATGGCTCACGGACGAATGCTCGATCCCTGGGCGCCGCAAAGGCCGTACGAACGCCTGGTCAACCTGCAGGTCCTTCCGCCGGACGATCGCCCTTCCCTCAACCTCGGCGCCGGCCTGCGCGTCGCCTCCAGCCCGTATTCGCGCCCCCGACTTCGGCTCGATCAAGCGGCCTCCGCCTCTCCCCTGCCGGCGGACGCCACGCAAAAACCATCGTTCAATTTGTTTTTCCGGGGCGATTACGGCGCCTCGTCCATCACCCATCCCCTGATCCCGGAGACCGCGGTGCGGCGATTCGAGGAACTGCGTCTCCGAGCCGGCAAGAATGACATCAGCAACCCATTCATCCGAGACGAATTCGTGCGTCGGCTCTTCACCGATCTGGGCCAGGTCGGCTCCGTGGGCAGCTTCAATGGCCTCTGGATCAACGGTGCCTACAAAGGGTACTACAACCTCTGCGAGCGCATCCGAACGCCGTTCCTTAGCAATCACCATCCAGGTGGATCGGGCGAGTGGGATGTGAACTATATTTTCCAATTCGAGGAGGGGGATACCGACCATTTTGCCAACTTCCTGGACAGCCGATTGCATGCCGACCTCACTCTCAGGGCCAATTACGACGCATTGGCCGAGGTGCTCGATCTGACCAACATGGCCGACTATTACCTCCTGATGGTCTATACCGCGATGTGGGACTGGCCCGACAACAACTGGGCCATGGCCCGCGAACGGTCGGAGCGAGGCAAATGGCGGTGTTATGTCTGGGACGCTGAAGGGTCGTTCGGGCTCCACGGCTACAAGCCGGCCACCTGGAACAGCCTGAGCCAGGACCTGCTCACCGAACCCTTCTGGATTTCCCATCTATTCCGCCGGCTGATGACCAGTCCGGAATGGCGACTGCTTTTCGCCGACCGCCTGCAGCGGCATTTCTTTAACGGAGGCGCGCTCACCGATGCCCGACTCACCAGCCGCAAAATCCAGACCGCCGCCGAGGTGGCCCCTTTTCTCGCCTATGCGGGGCTGACCCCGGACGATTCGTGGTTCATGAACTGGCTCAGTCCGACCCTCGGCCGGCGGCGCCACCTGTTTCCCGAGTCGCTGCCGGACCAAGCCGGCTACCGTCCAGGCCACTTTCGCGATCCAGACGGCAATGGCCAACTCGCCGATACCCTGTGGCCGGTCACCTTGGCTCCCGCCATCGGCCTGCCCCCAGGCGCCGTGCCTCCCGGATCGTCTCTGAGTCTGGCATTGCCGCCTGGGGTGCCGTCGGGTTCCCAGATTTATTATACCCTGGATGGCGGAGACCCGCGTGAGTGGGGTGGGGGAATCGCCGAGTGGGCCGCTGCCTACGCCGAGCCCATCCCGCTGGCCGCCTCCTCGGTGACCGTGCGAGCCCGGGTGCGTCATGCGATGACGGGTGAATGGAGCCCGCTTGTCGAAGCGACATATCGCGTCGGCGTGCTACCGGCTGCCCCTGGATGGCTGGTGGTTTCGGAGTTGATGTACCACCCGCCGCCTCCAACCCCGGAGGAGCTATCGGCTGGATTCGACGATGCCGACCACTTCGAATTCCTCGCCCTCAAAAACATCGGTGCCTCGCCCTTGGACTTGGCCGGCCTTCGCTTCTCCGAAGGTATCAGCTTCGACTTTGCCGACGCGGGACTTCGGGTGGTCCAACCGGGCGGCCAGGTTCTCCTGGCCCGCAACCGGACCGCGCTCACCCAGCGGTATGGCGCCGCCATCGGCGATCGGATTGTCGGCGAATTCTCCGGCGGTCTGAGCAATGGCGGCGAACGGCTCCGGCTCGAATCGATGGCCGATGGAGCCACCATTCAAGACTTTCGATTTGGCGACGGCGATGGCTGGCCGGTGGCAACCGACGGCGGCGGAGCCTCGCTGATCCTGCTCCACCCGGAATCCAACCCCGACCACACCCCCCCCGAAAACTGGGTCGCCTCAGCCACCTGGGGCGGTCAGCCCGCAGGGAACCCAGTGGCCCTTAATTACGACGAGTGGGGGCGTCGCGCGTTCCCCATGGCTCTCTGGGATAACCCGGTCCTCTCCACCCCCGAGGCCGACGCGGACGGCGACGGATGGTCAAATATTCTTGAGTTTGTCCTGGTCGGCGCCCCGCTCGATCCCCATCGGACCCCCACCGTGACCTCGCGACTGATCCCGAGCGAGAGCGGTGGGTATCAGTGGGAGCTTGCCACCCGGATGTACCCGAGCCTCCGCGGCGTCCGCGTGCATCCCGAATCGACCTCAAGGCTCACCGAAACGGAGTGGGCGCTCGATTTTCAAACCGTCTCAGACGCGGTTCAGCCGGATGGATCCATCCTTCGTTCCTGGTCCCGTCCCGCCCCCATACCGTTGACCAACCGCTATGGCCGCCTTCGCGTGGAGGCCGTGGCGGCCGATCCTGAGTGAGCCTTGGACCATTCGGGTGCGGAGCGAGTGAAGTAGCTGGAAGGGACTCAAGGGACGGAAAGGAATGAAGGGACGAAAGGGACGGAAGGGACCAATGCAAATTGCCTCGCCCGAGAGAATCCTCGCTCCAACCACCTCTCGCTCCCACCACAGCCCTTGCCCCTTGCCCTCCCGCATCCAATCGTGCCAAATGAGCGTTATTGGCTATAATATTCTTCTCACCCCATGTCATCCGCCGCCCTTGACCATCGCCTTCCGCTCGACGCTGACCACCGTACTTTTCCTCCCTTTAGCCTGACCCGGTTATTGGGAACTGTGTTTGCGCCGATTGAAGGGTGCCGCGTCTGCACGCTCATCGATCTGGATAATCCCGCCGAGGAGATGAAGGATTTCGCCTTCCTCTGTCGCCCCGAATACTCCATCCAAAGGCAGGCGCACGACGTCTTCTATCAAGGCCTGCTTCGCGGCGGCCTGCAGGAGCTCGGCCTCAGCGGCGGCGAGATCTTCGCCTACAAAATGACTCACGGGTCGAACCTCGATCTGGAGGATGACGCTTGGACGCCGACGGGCGCCCAAGTCAGCCTGGAGCATGACATCTACCCTCATTACGACCTGATCCTTTGCATCAGCACGTTTTCCGCCACCGCTCCACTGACCGCGATGGCCAAAAAATATCTATTCCGCGGAGCCACCATGCATGGCATGAACCCGATCATTCTCCGCACCGGATTGGCCGTCAATTATAACCAGGTCAGCCGCGACGCCGAAAAGCTTCGTCTCGCCCTGACCCGTGCCGATGAAATCGTCATCGATTTCGAACTCGAATCCGGCGAGGTCCTCACCGCCACCCTGCAGCTTGACCGTCAGGATGCTCAGAAATCCCACGGCCTCTGCCTCGGCCGCGATCCTGACATTGCCAATCTGCCGGCAGGCGAAGTTTATTTCGTTCCCACCGGCGCCGAAGGCCACTTTCCCATGAAATACAGCGACGGCACCCTCGGCCGTCTCACCGTCACCGACGGTTGTATCGTCAAGAGCGAACTGCTCGCCGGGCAGCAGGCGACGATCGACGAGCACAACGCCCGCCTCGCCGATGACCCGATGACCGGTGTACTCGGCGAACTCGGCTTCGGCACCCAATTCCTGCCCGTTTCGGGCGCCGACATCCAGGACGAAAAAGTGCTCGGCACGTGCCACCTGGCCACGGGGCGCGACGACCACCTCGGCGGCCACATCACGCCTGACCTCTTCAAGCACCACCGCAACGCCACTCACGACGACATCCTCTTCGCCCCCCACAAGACTCCCAACTTCAACCTCAAGCAGGTCCGGATGAAGCGCGGCGACCAACGCGAAATCCTCATCGAAGATTTCAAGCCCTCAGCTTATTTGCTCAACGCGCTGAAGTAAGTGGCACCGGGGCCGGCCAGTCCCCCTCAGAGAGCCTTGATCATAACCTTTGAGTTTCGTCCACTGGCCGCCAATTTGGCGCGTCGGGCCGGGGGGAGGACTGATGGGGCCGCCTCCTGAAACCCGCATTTCTGCTCGAAGTAGCGCCAGGCCTGGGTGCTCAGTGCCACGATGTTACTGGCCCCGCGTTCCTTGGCCTTCTTTTCCGCAAAGGCCACCAGCTTTCGACCGTGCCCGGCGTTCTCGTGCGTCGCACGGATGTACAAGCACGCTAACTCCGCCAAGTGGTGGTCGGCAAAGTGATGGACGGCAACCAATCCGACCGGATTCCCGTCGGTCTCGAGCAGAAAATAATCGCCCAATGCCGCCTTCATTTCCCGCCGCGTCCGGGGCAGGATTTCGTCGTCCGCCACCGACTGCTGGATCATTCCCATCATGGCGGGAATGTCGTAAACCTCGGCGGGGCGGATTTGCTGGTACTCGTCGGCATAAATCATCGTGCCCACGCCTTCGTTGCTAAAAAGTTCATCCAGCAACACCTCGCCCTCCAGTCCATTAACGATGTGCACCCTGGCAATCCCTTGAGCGCACGCCCGCGCGGCATTCGACAAAGCGGAAATGGTGGCCAGGTCGCGCAGGGGATCCAGACCGGCCGCAAATTTTTTCGCCTCCTCCACGGACAGCGCCGGCAGTCGAGACCCATCGGAATTCTTCAAGCCGCTGGCGGTCACGTAAATGATCTTCTGGGCCTTCAAGGCGGTGGCCACCGCCATGGCCACGGCATCTGAGTTCAGCCGCAGCACCCCGCCTTGACCGTCGTACCCGATCGGGGAAACCACCGGGATCATGTCGTTCGCCAGAATCGCCTGAAGCCCGCGCGTATCGACTTTTTCCACCGCCCCTGTAAGTCCGAGATCGCGCCCCTTGATGATTCCGGCCGGGTGTGCCTCCAGCCACGTGCCCACCGCCCCGCGCAGGTCGACGGCCGTCAACTGCTGCAGAATGTGGCTGTCGAGAAGATTGATCGCCTCCTCCGAGATCTCCAGCGTGGCCGCATCCGTCAGGCCCAGCCCATCGGAGCTCGTAATGGCGACGCCGCGGGCCGCCGAAAGGGTGCGAATTTGATGGCTCGCCCCATGTACCAACACAACTTTGACACTCAGCGAGTGAAGCACCGCCACGTCCAGCAGCAGGCCAAGAAAATGGTCACTCGCCACCACCTCGCCGTCTACCGCAATGACGAAGACCGCGCCGCGAAACTGCGGCACATACTGCAAAATCCCGCGCAAGTCCGCAAACCTCATCGTTCTATAGGTGTCCGGCGTCAGGCTGCGGATTCAAGCGATTTTCCAGGCAGGGAAACGGTTGTCTTGGCTTTGTCTGAGTGCAGGCTGGTGCCCTCGATGATGAACGAACGCGCTTTTCTCCTGGGCGGGGTGATGACAATGGTAGCTTTGGCAGTCTCAGGTTGCCGTTCCACCGGCCCCAACCCGGAATCCGCCCCGGCCTCCGATGCCTTCTTCCAGCGCGAAGTCCGACCGATCTTGGAGCTCAACTGCCTCGCTTGTCATAACGGCCGCACCCTGCCCGGGCATCTCGACCTCACGACACAAGCCACCGCCCTGGCAGGGCGAGTCGGGGGACGCCGGTTTCTTGTGCCGAGGCGGCCGGATGACAGCCTGATGCTTACGGCCGTTTCCCGGCGAGGCACCCACCCCAAGCTCATGCCCCAGCGCGATCTGAGCCTCAGCGAAGAGGACATCGGTACCCTCCGCGAATGGGTCGAGGACGGCGCCCATTGGCCGGTTGGGGCAAATGGCACCCTCAGCCCACGCCCCAATCCCGAAGTCCCCAGGCCCGATCGTTAATTTTTTGCAAGATTTGAAATAATTTCGCGTTTCGCAGCGTCTTATATCGTGATGAAACGTGTTTCCCTGTCCAACCGGACCCGACGCCCGCGCGGTGAACGCCGCCGGCTGCTTCGGGAATACTTTTTGAATGCCGTGACCTTGGCTCTGATGAAAGAAGCCGGCTCGCTGGCCACAGTGGCCACAGTGGCCACAGTGGCGCCCGTGCCGCCTCGGCGACCAGTCCGCTCGTCCGCGAGCGCCTGAGGGACCGCTCTCAGGGCGTTTTCATGCGCCATCAAGCATTTCCCGAGAGTGCCCTGCCACTCAAGCGATTCGCGAAGGCTGCCTATATCGATGTCGAATGCTCTCGACGGAATATGGTTCGCCGAAGCCGTTGGTATTCTGGGACTGCAGCAAATTTTGCCGCTCTGGCAGGCGAAAGCCTCTTCTGAACCGGAGCATTTCGCCCGCGCCATGAGCCCCAAGCTTTTCCGCAGATGGGGCCTCCAGCCCGAAGAGCTGGAATTGCCTTCGGCGGTCTCCGCTTCGCTTCGGCTCTTCCAGCAGTCCAATGGCCTCCGGCGGTCCTCAGAGCCCCAAATTCAATTGAAGGACAGGGGCAAACGTGCGGCGGTGGGCCGGGCAGGGCCCGAGATGGGCCAGGGCGGCCAAGTGGGCGGGTGTGCCGTAACCCTTGTGCTGGGCGAATCCATATCCTGGGAAACATTCGTCCAGATCGACCATTATCCGGTCGCGCGTCACTTTGGCCACGATGCTGGCTGCCGCGATCGAGACACACTGCGCATCGCCGTCGACCACCGCCTCATGGTCAAAAGGGAACGGGCGCACGGGAAGCCCGTCTATCAAGATCCCACCAGGCACCTCGGGCAGAGCGCGGATGGCGCGCTCCATGGCCAGGTGGGACGCCCTAAGAATATTGAGACGGTCAATTTCGGCCACCTCCGCTGACCCCACTGCCACCGCGAGGCGGTCATCGCTGAGCAATTCCTGGCAGATTGCCTCCCTTCGGTTCGGTCGGAGCTTCTTCGAGTCGTCCAAGGTGGGGTGCGAAAACCCGCGGCGCACCACGACGGCCGCCGCCACTACCGGGCCGGCCAGGCCGCCGCGTCCGGCTTCGTCGACCCCGGCGACAAGGCTCACGCCGGCCTCCCAGAGGGCTTCTTCGCGTTGAAGGGAGCAGGGCATGGCGCTCGTGAGACCGAAAAAACCCGGCCTTCCTGAAGGAAGGCCGGGCAGCATTGACTCAGAGAGTTGTGACTACTCTTGCGGGTTGAAGAGGTTGTTTTGGTCAATCTCTTCGCTGTAGGCGCTGGAAAACAACTCGACCTTCTGGCCCCCACGGGTGGCCATCGGCTTGAAGTTGTCTTGCGCCTTCAGGGGTTCGGCCTTGGCGGAACCACTGACGTAGACGATGATGGCCTTGGAGCCTTTCCATACGCCGCCCTTCTTGTTCGGGACATCGGTGTATTGGCCCTTGGATTCGGTGAATCCGTCGGCGAGGAGAGGCAGGTTGGATGTGGAGGTCTGGTTCAAGCCGCTGAGATAAGCCCAGTGGTTTTCACCGCGCTCCAGACACTGCGCATAGTCGGGCTTCGTTCCGATGTCGTCGTCCGGCTTGCCGCCCTTCGCGCTTTGGTGCCACGCGGAGTTCGGCACGTAGAACGGCTTTTCTTCCTGCAATTGGTCGGGAAACATCTTGCGGAACGCATCGTTCGAGCTGTTTTCCGCCACCGGGAAGGCGCCGTCGTAGTCGCTTGCATACAACATGAGCGCCTTATGGATACCGCCCGCCTGCAGGCTGGAAGCCGTGACGGAGGCGTTAAGGCGCGCGCTATTCATGACTGGAAGGGCCACGGAGGCGAGCAGCGCGATGATCGAGATGACCACGAGCAGTTCGACCAGGGTGAACCCCCTGTTGGAGTGTCGTTTTAGTTTCATATGATTATGGGTTTATGATGTTATGTGTTTTTTCATGTCTCCCGCCGCACCGGAGAGAGGGCTCCCCGCCGCGAACGGTCGACACCGAATCGTAAAGAAATCCCCTAGATCCGGCAACCGCAAAGAAGTCGCGGGGGAAAAATTTCTGCAAGAGTATTTTAAATATTCCTGCATCCGGGCGACGCTTGAGGATGAGCGAAAGCGATGGGCCATTTTCACTGGAGGTGCTGGCGGATGGGCGGACGTGCGGCCAGCGGGCGGCGGCGCAGGGTGGTCGGTTGGTGCAGGCGGCCTTGGAGGCGCGGGGTCGGGCCGCGGTGGTGCTGGCGACCGGGGCGTCACAATTCGAGATGCTGGCGGCGTTGGGCTCCCTGCCCTCGGTGGCTTGGGATCGGGTGACGTTTTTCCATCTGGACGAATATCTCGGACTGCCGGTGAGCCATCCAGCCTCGTTTCGCCGGTATCTGTGGGAGCGGTTCCATGCCAGGCTCCCGGTGCCACCGCGGGCCTTTCATTATTTGGACGGGGAGGCGGTGGATCCGGTGGCCGAGTGCCGACGCGTCGGGGCTCTGATTGCCGAGGACTCGGTGGATGTGGCCTTCATTGGTATTGGGGAGAACGGGCACCTGGCCTTTAATGATCCGCCGGCGGACTTTGAGGTAACGGATCCGTATATCGTGGTGACTCTGGATGAAGCGTGTCGGTGGCAGCAGGCGGGTGAAGGGTGGTTTCCGTCGTTGGAGGACGTGCCGCGCCGGGCGATCAGCATGAGCATCCGCCAGATCCTGCGGAGTCGCCATCTGGTGGTTACGGTGCCCGACCTGAGAAAGGCTACGGCGGTTCGGGCCAGTCTTGAGGGGCCGATCACGCCATCGGTGCCCGCGTCGATCCTGCGCCGACATCCGTCCTGCCGGTTATTTTTGGATGTCGAATCCGCCTCCCTTCTCTCCATTGTCCCTCCATGAAACCCCGATTACCGCTGAACAGCCGGCCGCGGCGCCTCTGCGTATTCACTCTGGCCTTGGCCCTCGGGGGGGGCGGCATTCAGGCGGCCGAATCGCCCTATTTCGAGATCCTCGTGGTCGATGACTCGACCGGCCGCGGCGTGCCCTTGGTCGAACTGGAGTCCGTGCACAACGTGCGGTGGGTGACGGACAATTCGGGCCGTACCGCCTTTCACGAGCCTGGGCTGATGGATCGGGAGGTATTTTTCCACGTCCGCAGCCATGGATACGAGGCGGCTAAGGACGGGTTTGGGTACCGCGGGACGCGGGTGCGCCCGGTCGCGGGGGGTCGCGCTGAGGTCAAACTCAAGCGCCGCAACATAGCGGAGCGGCTGTATCGCGTGACCGGGCAAGGGTTGTACCGAGACAGCGTGCTTTTGGGCCACTCGAGCCCGCTGGCCCAGCCATTACTCAACGGGGGCGTGCTCGGCCAGGACTCGGTTCAGGCGGTCGTCCATCGAGGCGCCATCCGGTGGTTTTGGGGCGACACCAATCGCGCCGGCTACCCGCTCGGGCTCTTCCGCACCTCGGGCGCCGTGTCAAAACTACCCTCAGCCGGCGGGCTGGCGGTCGCGGATGGAATCGACCTTGAGTACCTGGTGGGGGATGACGGCTTCAGCCGCGCCATGGTCGACCTCCCGGAAAAAGAGGGTGTGGTCTGGATCGATGGGGTGAGCGTCGTGCCGGACGCCCAGGGCATCGACACGCTGATTTGCCATTATTCGCGCCGGGCCGGGCTGGCCGAGGAGTTGGCGCACGGGGTGGCTGTGTTTGACGAGGCCGCGGAGATTTTTCGGTCAGCGGCGGTGCGCGATGCCGGTGCGTGGCAGATCCCACGCGGTCATCCAACGCGATGGAAGGACGCCGAGGGCATCAACTGGCTGCTCATCGGCGACCCGTTTCTCCATACCCGAGTGCGTGCCACCCTCGAGGCCGTCCTCGACACGTCCGCCTATGAATCCTGGGACGGCCACAACTGGCATAAAGCCGCCGGCCCGCCGAAGCCCGCTCCCCTGACCGACGCGGAAACCGAAGACACCATCGCCATTCATGCCGGCTCGTGCCGATGGAACGCCTATCGCCAGCGCTGGATCATGATCGCTCATCAGGCATGGGGAAAACCATCGAATCTTGGCGAAGTCTGGTACGCCGAGGCCGCCGCCCCGACCGGCCCATGGTCCAAGGCCCGCCGCATCGTGACCCACGACCGCATGGATTTTTACAATCCCTGCCACCATGATTTCTTCGACCTCGAGGGCGGTCGGCTCATCCATTTCGAAGGCACGTACGTCAACACCTTCTCCGGAAACCCCGACACCACCCAGCGCTACAACTACAACCAAGTCATGTACCGCCTCGATTTGGACGATCCGCGGCTCGCCGATGCGCGGGTGTCGGCGGATTAGACTAGGAGTGCGGGATTGGTCCCCACTTCTCAAGTGATGATCGGGTGAGTTGGTCCGGAAGCGTTTGCCTATAATGGCTTCCACCCAGGTTCGCGCCTCCTCACTTTGGGCACCGCTTGAGAAGGCCATGGGTGGCGGGGTACACCCCACTCCCACCGCCTGCGAGCCAGGAAGGTCTTGTCCCGCCTCGTCCCTCACCCCACCCGTTGGAGCAGCCATCCGGTCAGGTCGGCGATCTTCACGCGGTGTTGGGCCCCGGTGTCGCGTTGGCGCACGGTCACGGTGTCCTGCAGCTCAGGGCCTTTTTCTCCGAGGGTTTCAAAATCGAT
Organism: Verrucomicrobiales bacterium; assembly: GCA_046155625.1. Classification (GTDB taxonomy): domain Bacteria; phylum Verrucomicrobiota; class Verrucomicrobiia; order Verrucomicrobiales; family V1-33; genus CAJBME01. Next base: position 25,214 of record JBJXFS010000308.1, read on the forward strand.
GGTCACTCCGAACGGTGTGCCCGCCTCGTCCTGGCGGGCGTAGCGGCGGCCGATGCTGGCGGTTTCGTCGTAGAAGCAGACCATGCGGGGTTTGAGCCCGGTGTACACCTCGCGCGCTTTGGCGACGAGTTCGGGCTTGTTCTTGAGCAACGGGAAGACACCGACCTTGATGGGCGCGACGCGCGGATGGAAGCGCAGCACAGTGATGGTCTCGTTCTTGCCTTTTTCGTCCGTCTTCACTTCCTCGGAGAAGGCGGTGCAGATGACGGCGAGCGCGAGGCGGTCCAGGCCGGCGGACGGCTCGATGACATGAGGCACGTAATTCCCCTTGAAGAACCGGTCGCACCAATGACGCGTCTCGTCGTCGCTCAGGCCCTGAGCTCCCTTGGCCCGCTGTTCGGCGAGTTTTTTCTCGATGAACGCGCTCCGCTTCGCTTCGTCCCACGTGGAGACGGCCGCTTTGAGCGGCTCGTCGAAGAACTCCTGGGGTTTCCCGCTGGCCTTTTGGTGGGCGGAAAGATCGAAGTCGCCCCGGGCGGCGATACCCTCGAGTTCTTCCGTGCCAAAGGGAAAACGGCAAAGGATATCGACGCAGGCGCGCGAGTAGTGGGCGAGTTCCTCTTTCGTCTGCCAGTGGTAGGCGAGGGCGTCGGTGCCGAGCCCGATGTCGTGGTAGAACTGGGTCCGTTGGTCGACCCAATACCGATGCCACAATTCCCAGCCCCAGTTGTCCTGCGGGGTGGAAAGATCAACGCCCTCGTGCCACGTGGCCACGCTCCCGCATAGCGCCTCGATGGCCTCGTCCGGCTTGATGAAGAATTCCAATTCCATTTGCTCGAATTCGCGCGAGCGGAACGTGAAGTTTTTCGGGGTCACTTCGTTGCGGAACGCCTTGCCGATCTGGCAGATCCCAAACGGCACTTTCACCCGCGACGAATCGAGCACGTTCTTAAATTGTGCAAAGATCGCCTGGGCCGTCTCCGGACGCAGGTAGGTCACGTCGTCCTCGGTCGCCGTGGGCCCGAGAAACGTGCGCAGCATCAAGTTGAACGGCCGCGCCTCGTTCAGCCGGCCGCCGGTTTCGGGATGGAAATCGACCGATTGCTCCACTGTCCCCACCTTTTCCTCGCCCTGCAGCGTGATCGCTTCGGGTGCGCCCACCGTCTCGCCCGCATGCTGGGCGACCTGCAACCGGACCCGCTTGCGGAAACTCTCGATGTGTTCGCCCTGGCGGAGCAGGACCTCGATGATGCGCGCCGAGCGCCACCCCGTCGGCGATTCAGCCCCAGTGAAGCGCATCACCGTGCCGCTCTGCGGCTCGACGTGATCCGCCCGCACGCGTTTGTTGCTCAGCGTGCACTCGCGCATCAGGTCGGCAAAGGTGTCGACATGCCCCGACGCCTTCCAGATCGCCGGATTCATCAGGATCCCAGCGTCCAAACCCAGCACGTCGTCGCGCTCGCGCGTCATGGCTTTCCACCACGCCTCGCGCAGGTTGCGCTTCAGCTCGGCCCCCAGCGGCCCGTAGTCCCACACGCCCCCGCAGCCGCCGTAAATCTCGGACGACTGGAAGATGAACCCCCGGCGCTTGCAGAGGCTCACGATCTTTTCCATCAACGGCGTTTCTTTGGAGGTTGTGGTCATTAGCGAATAGGAAGTCGACCGTCGGCGGTCTGGGGTCGATAGGAGGAAGGAGGAGGAGGAGAGAAGCCGGGCGGGCGTCGGAGTGAAGCGCAAAACCTCGGTGGTTCAAACGGGGATCGGTCGGAGGGAGTGAATTCCCTGGACGAGATACTGGGTCAACGCGCAACCAGTTTGCGCCTCGGGGAGAGCGGAAGGTGGCGGTCGGCGGTCGGCGGCAACCAGTGTTTGGTTGTGAGTATTCAGGGGAAAGGGGAGGGGCGCGCTGGGCAGTGAGAGGAACCAGCGACAGACGGGGTGAGCAACCAGCGAGGGGGCGAGTCGGATGGCGCAGCGGGTTTTTCGAGGACGAGGACAATGCCAAGCGTCCTGAACCCTCCTATAAGTGCGACGGCCACGGGGCCAACGGCCCGACGCCATACCAGCCCGGGCCAACGGCCCGGAAAAACGGTATTTAAACAAACCAGGGCTGAAGGCCCGTTCCATTTACGTTTCGATTATTCGAGGACCTGAGGTTCGACGAGTTCAGTTTCAGGGCGGGCCGGTCACGCCTTGCGCATGCGGCGGAATTTTTCCTCAACCATGCTGGAGAGGACGTGTTCGAGGTCGGGATCGCCGAGGCGTTCGATGACCTCGCGGCAGAACCCCAGGGCCAGGAGCTGGCGCGCTTCGGATTCGGCAATGCCTCGGGTGCGGAGGTAATAGATTTGCTCGCCATCGAGCGGGCCGGAAGTGGAGCCGTGCGAGCACTTGACTTGATCGGCGTTGATTTCGAGGCCCGGCAGGGCGTTGGCCTCGGCCTCGTCACTGAGGAGCAGGTTGCGGCACGTCTGGTAGGCGTCGGTATAATGGGCTCCCTCCTCGACGAGGATGAGTCCGGAGAAGATGGTGCGGGCCTGATCGAACAACACGTTTTTGAACAGAAGATCCGAAAACGTGTGCGGCTGTCCGTGGATCTGCCGCGTCCGGCAATCGATCTCCTGGGTGCCTTCGGCGACGGCCAACGAGAGCATCTCGCTGCGCGACCCGGCGCCGGATGCCAGGCAGAAACTTTCGGTGCGCGCCCACGTCGCTCCCAAATGGAGGAACAGGCTGCGCACGCTGGCGTCGCGGCTCGCGGCCGTGCTGACGAAATGGAGCGCGCGCACTTTGCGGCTCCATCGCTGGCAGTTGACATACGTGATCGAGGCGCCCTCGCCGGCGGCCAAGTCGGTCACGCCACAGGCAAACCCGGGCTCGCTCCCGAGCGACTGGAAATAGTCGACCACGGTGACTTTCGCGCCGCGCGCCGCCACGACGAGCGTGTGGGGAAAGGCACTGGCGTTGACACCGCCGATCCATTGGTGCAATTCGACCGGCCGGTCGACCTCAAGCCCCGGTGGCACGTACACGAAGACTCCTCCCTTCAGCGCCGCTGCATGCAGCGCGTAGAATTTTTCACCGCCCAGACCGGCGCCCTGAGCCATGAAGTGCGCCTTTATCAGGTCGCCGTGTTCTCGTAGAGCGTCCATCAGGGGCAGCACGATGATCCCGTCCGCGGCGGCGGTGTCAGCGTGCAGCAACCGGTCGTTGCCCAGCACGATCTTGGCGGCCGGGTGGGGGAGGCCGACTGAGCGCGTTATCGCCGCGGTGGCATCGGATCCCTCGAATGGAAGACCCGCGCACGTCGCGGATAAGTCCAGCTTCTTCAAATCTGAGAACCGCCAGTGTTCGCTTTTCCGGTGGGGAGCCGCCAGGCGGGCGTACTCGGCGCGGGCTGCCGCTTGCCGCTCGATAAACCACGCCGGTACCCCTGCGGCAGCCTCTTCCGCCATGAGGCGCGTTCCCGCTTCGGCCCACTGGGTGGCTGGGTCGACAGGACTGGTGGTGGTATCGGTGGTCGCGTTCATAAGGAGTGCGGACGGTAAGTGAAATCAAACCAAGTCCTGATTATACGCCCCATTCCGGCATCAAGACATCGAAAATTCATTTCCGGGAATTCGCGGTCGGCATCAGGCAAACCCTAATGGTCAAAGCGTTGACCGGGTGGTTGGCCCGACTTCGCTGGAAGTGTGGTTTCCCGGCCACGCATCACCCAAACCACATCATCATGACATTACGACCGCTTATCATGGCCGCCGGGTTGAGCTCGCTGCCCGGTCTCTTTGCCGGGACCGCGCCGACCCTGGAGGGAAAGACGCCGGTGCCGACCCCTCCGATCACTCCGGTCAGTTGGTTGGATGACACCAACAGTCCCGTGACCAATCCGATCTGGTTCGAGGATCCGGTGATCCGATCCGAAGTGCGCCCGATTTACATGCACCACCGGATCCATGACCCGGACTGGCCTACGAGAAGGTCGTAACTTCGCCGGAAGAGCAGTTTGAGGACCGGTTTACCGCCGATCTGATCATCCGGTTCTAGCCGACGCTGCCTTCCATCTCCAGGTCGATGAGCCTCTTGAGTTCCACCGAGTATTCCATGGGAAACTCGCGGACCAGGTCATTGATGAATCCGTTGACCGAGAGGCTCATCGCCTGGCCTTCGCTCAGCCCGCGCTGCTGCATGTAAAAAATCTGCTCGGCGCTCACCTGGCTGACGCTGGCTTCATGCTGAGTGGCATGGCGGTTACCGCGCACCGTGATCGCGGGGTACGTATCTGTGCGGCTGTGGCTGCTGATGAGCAAGGCGTCGCACTCCGTGTTGTTGCGGCAGTTCTTGAGATGGCGCGGAATGTGGACTTGGCCGCGGTAGGTGGCCCGACCTTCCCCGATGCTGATCGACTTGCTGACGATGTTGCTGGTCGTCTCATCGGCGGCGTGGATCATTTTGGCGCCGGTGTCCTGATGCTGGCCGGTGTTGGCGAGCGCGATCGAGATCACTTCGCCGCGCGCCTTGCGGCCTTTCATGATGACGCCGGGGTATTTCATGGTCAAGCGGCTGCCAATGTTGCAGTCGATCCACTTCACCTCCGCCTCCTCGTGCGCGATGCCGCGCTTGGTCACCAGGTTAAACACATTGCTGCTCCAGTTCTGGACGGTCACGTATTGCAGCTTGGCCCCCTTCATGGCGACCAGTTCGACAACGGCGCTGTGCAGCGTGCTGGTCTCGAATTTGGGCGCGGTGCACCCCTCCATGTACATGACTTCCGCTCCCTCGTCGACGATGATCAGGGTGCGTTCGAACTGGCCGAAGTTCTCGGAGTTGATGCGGAAGTACGCCTGGAGCGGGTGTTTCACTTTGACCCCCTTGGGCACGTAAATGAAGCTGCCGCCCGAGAACGCGGCGCTGTTGAGCGCGGAGAACTTGTTGTCGCCCGTCGGAATGACCTTGCCGAACCACGGCCGAAAAATCTCCTCGTGCTCCTTCAGCCCTTCGGTCGAATTCACGAAAATCACTCCCTGGTCTGCCACCGCCTTTTGAATGTTGGAATAGGCGGCCTCCGAGTCGTACTGCGCCTCCACTCCGGCCAGGAATTTTCTCTCTTGTTCCGGGATGCCGAGACGCTCGAAGGTCTTTTTCACATCCTCCGGCACATCCTCCCAGCTCCGTTTCGGCTTTTGACCGTCGGACAAATAATACCGGATCTCGTCGAAGTGGATGTTCTCAAGATCCCGCGTCGCCCAATGGGTGGGCATCGGCTTTTCGTGGAATGTCTTGAGGGCGCGCTTCCTGAAGTCGCGCACCCAGTCCGGGTCGTTCTTGACGTCGCAGATGTAGTCGATCGTCCGCTCGGTCAAACCGTAGCCGGCGTCGTACTTGTTGCGCTCGGGGAAATAAAAGTCCCCCTTGCTGCGGTCGATGTCAGCGGGTGAAAAAGTGGTGGTCATGGAGCTGTGTCAGGCGGTCACCAGCGCTTCCTCCTTGAGCCAATCGTATCCTTGGGCCTCGAGTGTGAGGGCGAGGTCGGGGCCGCCGGACTTGACGATGCGGCCGTCCATGAGGACATGGACGACATCAGGCTGGATGTAATCGAGCAACCGCTGGTAGTGAGTGATGACGAGAAATCCGCGATCGGGCGAGCGCATGGCGTTGACGCCCTCGGCGACGACCTTGAGGGCGTCAATGTCGAGGCCGGAGTCGGTCTCGTCGAGCACGGCGAACCGCGGCTCCAGCATCATAAGCTGGAGGATTTCATTGCGTTTCTTCTCCCCGCCGGAAAAACCTTCGTTGACCGACCGGCTGGTGAACTGCCGGTTCATCCCAAGCAGATCCATCTTGGCGTACATCTTGTGGTAGAAGGCCACGGCGTCCAGTTCCACGCCCTCCGGCTGCCGGGCCTGAAGCGCCGCGCGGAGGAAATTGGCATTGCTCACCCCGGGGATTTCGATGGGGTATTGAAACGCCAGGAAAAGGCCGGCGCGACTGCGTTCATCCGCCTCCATGGCCAGCAAATCTTGGCCATCCAGGGTCGCCCCGCCCTCTGTGACCTCGAAATCCTCATGCCCGGCCAGCACCTTGGCCAACGTGCTCTTGCCAGAGCCGTTCGGCCCCATGACGGCATGCACCTCGCCCGCCGGAACGTCGAGGGTCAAACCTTTGAGGATGGCACGCTCGCCAATGCGGGCGTGCAAGTTGCGGATGTCGAGGCTCATGGAATGGTAGGCGGTAGGCGGTGAGGGCGAAGAAAGGTGGGAATGTCGGAGGTCGGAGGTCGGAGGACAGAGGGCGGAGGTCGGTATTCAGTGGTCGGTATTCAGTGATCCGTGGCTGACAGGGCGGAAAGAACGAAGGGGTGGCCGGAGGCTTGTGAGAACCAAAAACCAAGAACCAAGAACGAAGAACCAAGAACGAAGAACCAAGAACGAAGAACACTCAGTTGAGCTCGGGTTTTGCTTTGCGGTCGGGGGATTTCTTTTTGCGGGATTGGGCGGCGCAGTCTGGGCAGAGCCCTTTGATGGCGACGTCGATGTGGTTGGCGATGGCGCCGCGGGGGAGGCGGAGGTGGTTGTGGGGCGCGCCTTCTTTGAATTCGATGTCGGTGATCGCGCCGCAGCGGGTGCAGTGGAAGTGGCCGTGGTCTTGGAGGTTGGGGCAGTAGCGGGACGGGGCGCGGTCGAGGTTGACTTGTTTGACGAGGCCGACGCCGGCGAGGGTTTCGAGGCAATTATAAACGGTGGCGAGGGAGATGGTGGGGACGCGGTCTTTGACTCGGATGAACAATTCCGTGGCGGTCGGGTGGTCTCGCTGTTCCATGAGCACGTCATACACTTCGCGCCGTTGGCGCGTGAGTCGGAGGTCGCCGCCCAGGTGCAGGGCGGTTGGCTCGGAGTCGGCGGTGGATGGGGGCATGCTCATGCGGTGGGAAAACATGTACCCAGCCGGCGGTGGTTATCAAGAATTATTCCAATTAAGCTTCGGTAACGACGGGGGGTTGGTCGGATGCCATTGCCGTGTCGGTTCGGGTGGCGCGGAACAGTTTTGCGTTGGGGCAATGTGCGCCACAGTGGCGGCTTGATGTTGGGAGACGACGGCATGGTGCCAAAGGAATGGAAGCTGCGGCCGGTGCCGGTGGAGGCGCTGGCGGCAGTGGAGTCGTCGTCGGCGGGGCGCGGACTGCCGCCGTTGGTCCAGCAGCTGTTGGCGCAGCGGGGCGCGGCGGAGGGCCAGGCCTTGAGTCGATATTTGAACCCGAAGCTGTCTCATTTGGACGCCCCCGAGCGGCTTCCGAACATGGAGGCGGCAGTCGCCCGGCTGAGTCGCGCGCTCGATGCTGGTGAGAGGATCGTGCTTTACGGCGACTACGATGTGGATGGCGTGACTTCGCTGGCGATTCTGACGCGGGTCTTTCGGGACTTGGGACTGTCGGTGCGGGCGTTTTTGCCGCATCGGGGGGATGAGGGGTATGGCTTGAGCGAAGACGGGTTGAACCGGTGCCTCGCGGCCGGCCACCCGCACCTGCTGGTGGCGGTCGACTGCGGCACCGCCTCGCGGCGGGAAATTGCCTGGCTGCGGGATCAGGGGATCGATGTGATCGTTCTCGATCACCATGACCCGTCGCCGGATGGCTTGCCGGATGCGATCGTGGTGAATCCGAAACTGGGCGACGAAGCGCATTACCTCTGCACCGCGGGCCTCGCGTTTAAGCTCTCCCATGCTTTGCTGAAAGCGCGGGGGGCAGCCGAACTTCGACCCGTGCTGGAAAGCCTTCTCGACTTTGTGGCCCTGGGGACGGTGGCCGACGTGGTGCCGTTGGTGGGCGAAAACCGTCTGCTGGTCGCCAAGGGATTGGAGCGATTGGCGGCCACTCGCCATGCGGGCTTGTGTGCCCTCAAGGACGTGTGCGGAGTGAACGGGAAACCGCGCGCCATGCACCTCGGGTTCCGGCTCGGCCCGCGCCTGAATGCGGCGGGGCGGCTTGACACCGCCCAGGCGGCACTCGACTTGCTCACCACCGAGGAATACCCGCGGGCACTGGCGCTGGCGAAGCAACTCGACGGCCAGAACCGCGAGCGGCAGCAGGTGCAGGCGCGGGTGGAAGCGGAGGCGTTGGCCGCGGCGCGTTCGATGCTGGCCGAGCGGGTGCCGGCGGCTCTCGTCTTGGGCTCGGACGACTGGCATCCGGGAGTGGTCGGCATCGTGGCGGGAAAGCTGGCCCGGCGTTTTCATCGGCCGGTCATTGTGGTGGCGTTTGACCAGGCCGGCATAGGCAAGGGCAGCGGCCGCAGCGTGGAGGGAATTTCGCTGGTGTCGGCGCTTGAGGCGTGCCGCCCCCTGCTCGTCAAGGGCGGCGGGCATCCGATGGCCGCCGGGCTGACCATCGAGCGCGCGCGATTCGACGCATTCGCCGATGCCTTCCCGCGGGCCGTGGCGGCCCAGGCCGAATCCGACGGCAGCGTCCGACCGCACATCTGGGTCGACGCGGAGTCACTTCTTTGTGAGATCGACTTTGAACTCCTCGAGGCGTACGAGCGGCTGGAACCGTTTGGAGAGGCGAATCGGGAGCCGCTCATCCTGCTCCGCGGGGTGGCACCGGCCGAACCGCCCCGCGTCCTCAAAGATCGTCATCGGCGCCTCACCCTCCACCAGCACGGCACCACCGCCACCGCCCTGTGGTTCGACAGCGCTTCCGTCCCGCTGCCGCCCGCTCCCTGGGACGTCCTCGTCACCATCCAACGCGGCGAATGGCGCGGTGAGGAACGTGTGGACATTTTTGTGCAGGAATTGCGGCCGGCGGCCGGTGATGAGTGATTGGAGGTCGGAAGTCGGTGCTCGGAGGGCGGCCGTCGGTGGTCGGAGGTGGTATTCAGTATTCAAGGTTCGGTATTCGAACTGAAGCGGGCGGGGCAGGATGGATAGTGAGAGTTACCGGCGATAGCGAGGGTGAGCCATCAGCGAAGGGGCGAGTCGGGAAGCAGAGAGGATTGTTCGAGGGCGAGGACGATCCCAAGCCTCCTGAACCGGCTCTTCGCCCGCGGCATTGTCCCTCGGAGTTGAACCATCCATCCTTTTGCCGACCGTCCTCGTCCTCGTCCACGACTCCACCCGCGCGATCCTCGCGCACCAGCGATTCGCAACATCGGCACTGACGCACCTCCGTTGGGGATTATGGCTTTACTGGGCCGCAGGCCCAAGCTCGTATCAGTCGGGGCTTTGCCCTCGTTGCAGGCTCAAGCGGCCTGGCGGAGTTTTTCGACGTTGCGGGTGAATGACTGGCCGGGCTGGAGGCGTGATTCGAGGTCGATGGCGACCTCGGCGCCGCTTTGCCGCTGGCGGGCGATCCATCGGGTGAGCGCGATTTCGGCAAGCAGGAGGAAGAGGGCGCCGACGGCGAGGTATTTCCAGAGTTCTTCGCCGAACTCGCGCCCGGCGAGCACGTCCAGCACCTGTTCGACGCTGGTCGGGCGCACGGTGGGCGCATACCGATTGAAGAATTCGAAGGCGTCGTCCCCGAGCGGGCGGATGACTCCCTCGCCGGGGTCAGGGATGACCGTGAAAGCGAGGGTGCCGTGAGGTGTCAGGACAGTATCGACGCTGGCGCGCGCCGATGCCGGGATGGTCACCTCATACAGGCCCGGGACGACGATGTCGCGAAGGCGGGCCAGGCTCCCGGACGGCGTCTGGACGATTTCGATATCGCGCGGCGCCAGGTCGGGTCCGACCGCGGCGAAGCGGCCGACGCTCGATTCCGAATCCTGCGTCGACTCTCCTGGCAGGTACGGCAAAAAGTGGTCTGAGGGAATGATCTGGCGCGGGACGTTCTCGGCCTCCCACGAGACGCGAAACTGGGCCTGCCCGTTTCCTTCGCGGAGTGCCGCGGTGATGGGGACCGGCCGCCCGGCGACCAGGCTGACCTCGCGGCGACGGCGTGCGTTGCCATCGGAGAGCGTCTGTCCGTTCACTGTCAGCTCGCCATTGTCATCGGCGTCCATGTGAAAATAATAGTCTCCGGTGACCCGCGGCAGCAGCGCGCCCGACCAGCGGACGCCGAAGTAATCGGCCGGTACGCGGGGCGCAGGCGACTCGTCATTCCATTGGAAATCGAGCTGCGGGTCGATGCGCGACACGATGACGATGTCGGGGCTGGAGCGATCGAAGTACTCGGCGCGCAGGCCGTTGGTGGCGCGAGTGCGGGTCAGCGGGACGTTGACGACGTAAGCCGGCGGGCGGTTGAGTTTTTGGCCGGTGGGGTCGACGAGGTGGTAGACGAGCTCGTGGAGCAGGGCGACGAATGCCTGCCGTGACGGGAGATTTGAGCCCACGGGATCGAGGGAGGCGGCGAGGGCGATCACCGTGCCCTGGCCGAGTTGACGGGCGGTGAGGAGGGGTTCGCCGGTGGCCAGGCGGGCACCGATGGTCACCGCAGGTTCCAGCGCCACGTTGTCCGCCCACTGCCAGTAGCGAGTGAACACCAGACTGCCCAAATCGCTTTGTTTGGCGTCAGCGACCAGGCGAAGAGCCGGGTGGTTGAACGTCGTGAGGGCTGGCGCCACTTCAGTGCCATCCTTGGGCACGACGACTTGGCGGACCAGCCGCGTCGGCAGCACCGGCGCTCCCGAAGAGGACTGCCAGCCGTTGTAGAAGACAGGATTCGCGCGGACACCGGGCGCCACAAGCAGCCCGCCGCCCGCCTCCACAAAGCCCGCTAGCATCCGCGCCTGCGAGGGGGCCAGGGCCGCCACGTCGCACAGCAGCACGACATCGAAATCCGCGAGGCTCGCCACACTGGCCAGGGCCGTGATCGCTTTGACCTCGGGCTCGATCAAATCGGTGCCGGTCAACCGCGTTGGTCGGGTCGACGCCTCGCCCGTCTGGACCGCGGATTGGAGCAGGCTCCCGGGCGCCAGGGCCAATGCGGCGAACGATCCGGCGCGTTCCAGGAATGGGCCACCGGGCGAGCCGTCCACGATGAGCACCCGGAGCCGTGCTTTCACTTCGGCCACGCTCGTCCATTCGTTGTCTCCGGGGAGGTCGTCCTCCACCTTGACCCGTGCTCTGAGGATGTGCCCACCGGGTTGGGTGAAAGTGTGGGAAAACTTCACCGTTTCGGTGGATCCAGGCAGGATTTGGCCGAGCGACGTGTCGGTGAGCGTGGTCTCGCCCACTACCAATTCCACGGCGGCCGGGGTGACGGATTCGGCGCCGGTATTGGTCACCGGCACCTCGATGGTAACCGGCCGATCGGTTCCGATGACCTGGCGGGAAAACCGCAAGTCGGCCACGGCCAGGTTGCGCACGCTGGCGGGGAGCGGGAACTGCCGGACGATCAGGCGAGGAGTGGACTTCAGATTGGCAAACCCCTGCTGCAACGACTCCCAGCGAGCCGGGCGGTCAAGCTCCCAGCCGACATCCTGCGCGTCGGTGAAAACGATGATCTCCTTCTGCGGATTGGATCCTTGGGCCAGCGAGATCGTCGCCAGTGAAAGCGTGTCAAAGGAGGCCATCCGGCCGTTGACCGGTCGCAGGCCGGCCAGCGCGGCGCGCACTTCGGCGCGGTTGACCATCGGCTGACTGACCACCGCCTGCGGCACCGGCGCCCCGAGGATGAGCGAAAACGACGTCCCTCCTCCGGCATCGTTAACCAGTTTTTCCGCCTCCCGCACCGCAGCTTCGAACGCGGTCCCGCCTTCCCCCGGCAGGGTCATCGACATCGAGCCGTCGATGATCAGGGCAATGTCCTTGCGCCCAGCCGTGCCAAATCGCTGCAGGTTCAGCCAGCGTTCCGCGCCGACCGCCGCGGCGGCCAGTCCGAGAAGCAACGCGGTCGCTCCCAGCAGCTTCCACCGCAGGTGCTTCTCCGGCCACATGACCGTGGTCACCGCCGCCATCGCCACCCCCAGCAATAACAGCGGCAATACCGCCACCCAAGGAATCGTCGAGCCGGCATCGGCCAGCGGTCGCGCTACGCACAGTGCCAGCAACCCAACCAGTAGACACCGCGCCGCCATCAGCAGCGCCTCCTCCAGCTGGATCCGCTTCTTTCGCGAGAGCAGCGAGTCGAGCAGAAAGCGCATCGCCCCCCAGTCGACCCGCTTGGCCGAACGCCGGTTCAACAAGTGGATGATGATTGGCACCGCGACGGCACCCAGGCCGCCCAGAAGCGCGAGATTCAAGAACGACACGGCATCACACTAGGATAGGCGCGGGCTGTCCTCGCTCCCAATTCATTAATCATATCTCCGGTTCGCCAGCCCCGGGTTTCCCCGAGGCCGGCGCGATGCGCGTCATCCGCGCCTCAATCGTTGCCCGATGGATCGGCATCCGAGACCGCCTCGCGCGCGTCTTCATAGCGGTCGTCATCGTCCGCCGTCTGCGCTCGCGGCGCTCCGCCGCCCGCATCAGCGTCCTCGATCCGGTGAAGCGCATCAATGAAGTCGCGCAACATTTCGATCGGCAACATGATCGTGTCCCGCCGGCCCCGCACATCCTCGGTGATCTTGATCACCCGGCCGCGGTCGTTCTCTTTCAGATCCAGAAAGAATATCTTCCGGTCCGTCGCCAGCTTTTCCGTGTGCAGGGGCGGTTGATGGTCACGGCGATAACCGCCACCACCTCCGCCCCCCCGCCGATAACCGCCCCCGCCCCCGCCCCCGCCCCCGCGGTAGCCTCCCCCCTGGTAGCTGTCCTGGCGGTAGCCTCCGCCCGTATCGTCATCATCATAAAACGGCATTTCTCTTTCCTCCTCGATTTTTTGGTACCCGCCGGGAGCCATTTCCCGGCATGAGCCGCAGAAAAAACGCCGCTTGCGAGAAAATCAAGCGGTTATCACCTTGGGGATGAGTTCTTCGTTGTTTCCTCGCTTGGCGAGTCATTCCTCTGCCGAAGAACCATGAAAATTGGACAAACTCCAGGGACGCGGCGAGACGCGTCGCCATGCCCGAGACCAAATTCTCACAAGGAAACGAAAAAGCGCCACCCCCTCGCGAGGGGGTGGCGCGGAGCGCTCGGCACGCTGCCGGGGTGGAATCGGATTCCGATTAGAGCAGGGAGACCTCGCTGCTGAACTCGTTGCGGGTGTTGAAGCCGCCGCGGGCGTTGTTACAGTTGTAGGTCGTCGTTTGGGTGTCATCGCTGCCGAAGCCCTTGCCGCCGGCCACTTGCTCGAGGTCCGCATCCGAGAGTTCCGAACCTTCGGTCACGCGGTGGGGCAGCCGCACGTAGATCGTGTCGCCGGATTCCTCGATGACCTTCACGTTCAGGCCTTCGGGGAGTTTGTTGTTGAGTTGGGTCTCAATCACCTTCTTCGGGTTCTTGAGCAGCGCTTCGCGGTACGGCGTGTGCTTGAGGGCGTTGCCGACGACGATTTCTTCAATTTCATTACGGGTCAGAGGAATGGTGGTCATGGTGTGGGTGCCCAATCGGGCGGTCGTGGGTTGATGTGGTTTTTAGTTTGGTTCTTGGTTTGGATGCTCTGCCATCGCCCAGTGGGCGGTTGCGGGAACGAATGAGCATTAAGCCTGATGCGTGCCATGTTTTGTCTCAAGATATACAAGCAATTCACATTGAATTAATTGCGACACACACATTTTTTTCATAGCCGCCCCCCGCCTCTCCTCCCGGTCGTTCACCCCTTCCAAATGGAGCGCTGCGTCGCGGAAAATGGAGGCCTCATTCCATCGCCACCACCCGCGAGCCCCGAGGTCTTGTCCCGCCTCCAGCTTCCATCGCTCGCCGACAGTTTCTTCTCCGCCAGCGCGCGGGTCGCCCGCTGCCCGCGCAGGCCGGAGCCCGCATTCCGATTGCCCCTCCATCCGCTGCCATAAGGTGACAGGCAATTTAGAAAGGCCGAATACGTATATTACAAGTCGTTGATAATAGGCAATAAAACAACTGTGCCTCTCCGCCGCGCTCCCGGAACCCTCGCCGGTCTGGTTGTCCAAAAGTGCTCGAAAACCAAGCACGATGAACCAAGAACCAAGAACGCTTCCCCCCTCTTGACCGGGAGAAGGGAGCCGATAGGATGATGGTTCCGCATTATCAACCCCAGTCCCGTAATTTCCATGACCAAGTCTGCTCTCTGGTGTGCCGCGCTGATCTGGCCCGCCGTTATTGTATCCGCTAAGGACCCGGCACCGGCCACGCCGCCGCCTACGCCGCTACCGGCGACGCCCTCGGCGGCGGAGGTTTCGCCGGAGGAAGCGCGAAAGAAACTGAGCGAGGCGCTCGGGACGTATTTCGCCAACCGGCAAAAATCGGTGCCCAATGCCGAGCCGATCGACGTGGCGAGCTTCAAGAAGGGCTTGTCCGATGTGTTGAAGACCAAGGACCGCAGCTACGCGTTGGGGGCTCAGTTTGCCGGACAACTGGTCCATGACGCCCTTGATGTGAATGTCGACGACATTGCGGCGGCCTTCACCGCGGTGACCGAGGGGAAAGAGCCGCTGGCGACGCAGCAGCAGGTGAACGACGAGATCCAAAAGTTGCAAAACCGACTGCGGGAGAAGCAGAAGGAGTTGGCGGACAAGGAGGCGGCCAAATACGAGGCGGAGGGGAAGGTGTTTCTCGACAAAAACCGGACGGCTGAAGGGGTCCAGGTAACGCCGAGCGGTCTGCAATACAAGGTGTTGCAGCCGGCCAAGGACGCGGATGCGCCGCGCCCGACCGCCGACGACTCGGTCGTCTGCCACTATCGCGGCACCTTGCTTGACGGCACGGAGTTTGACAAATCGCCCGAGAGCGAACCGCGCACGTTTGGTCTGCGCGGCGTGATCAAGGGGTGGACGGAAGGGATCCCGCTGATGCAGGTCGGATCCAAGTATCGATTCTGGGTTCCCGCGTCCCTGGCCTATGGGTCCTCCCCGCGTCCTGGCGGCGTGATCAAACCCGGCCACGCCCTGGTCTTCGATGTCGAACTCGTCAGCATCGCGCCGCGCACGGCCACACCCGCGCCGACTCCGGGCCAAGCGGGACGGCCGGCTCCCGGCGAGCGCGCGGTGGCGACCACGCCTCCGATCGCGGTGGAAATGAAGGACGGCAAACCGGTGGTGCGCCAAGTCACGCCCGAACAGGAAGCGGAAGCCATTCGCAAAGCCCAGGAAGCGGAAAAGGCCGCGCCCAAGAAAGAGGCGGAGAAGAAGGGCGACCCCAAATAGTTCAACCCCCGGCCGTGAGCGCCCCCTGCGCGCCGGGGCGAGTCGCGGCGCGACCGCCATGCCCTCTGGCGCACTTGCCTTTCCGTCCCGGCCGGCTTCGGGGCAGTCATCGCTCGTGGTCCGGGTGCGGGCCGCGGTTTTCGTGGTCGCGGCGGCCGCTTGTTTCACTCAATGTGCCGTCATGCCGGTCCGTCGCACCCAAGCTCCTCGACTTCATCCCGCCACCTGGTCGGCGGGCGACGGCAAGTCGCTGCCCTATGCGCATTGGCCGGCGGCCTCATCCTCGCGTTCGCCTTCGGACCAGCCGAAGGCGGTTTTGTTGTGCGTCCACGGACTGAGTGGTGCTTCAAGCGACTTTTGGCCACTCGGGCAGGAACTTCCCAATCGAGGACTGGCTGTGTACGGCATGGAGCTGCGGGGCCAGGGGTTGGATCCGGATGTCACGGCGCGCGGCGACATTCGTGACCGGCGCGAATGGATGCGCGACTTGCGTGAGTTCTCCTCGCTGGTTGCCTCCGAGCATCCGGGCGTCCCGGTTTTCTGGCTCGGCGAAAGCATGGGCGCTCTTATTGTTCTCCACACGGTGACCGACGGCCCGGGCGAGGAAAGCGCCCGTCCGCGCGGCATCATTCTGCTTTCACCGGCGGTCGCTCTGCGACCCGAGCTGCCGCGGTGGAAAGGTTATTTCGCGCGCGCGGCGAGCCGCCTTGTCCCAGGCCACCGCGTCCCGTTGGCCGATCTCGACCCCGGCCAAGTCCCGGACATGCGGATCACCCGCGACGCCACCCAGGCATCCCAGGCCCCGCTCACCCCGCATCTCGTGTCCGCGCATTCACTCAGGCTCCTGCGGGAAGTCCATGCGCTCATGGCCCGCAGCCAGTACGCTGCGGCACGCCTCACCCTCCCCGTCCTCGTCCTCTACACCCCCAACGATCCGGTGGCCAGCCGCGCCCAGATCGAGCGGTGGTTCCAACACATCGACAGTCTGGACAAGACACCGCTTTTTTTCCCGGACGATTATCACCTCATCCTGCACGACGATGATCGCTGGGAAGCCGTCGGCGGCATCGCGGACTGGCTCCTCGGTCACGTGCCCAAACCCACCGGCACCGGGCGCCTGCGTTGAGCCTGGAAGGCTAGAGGGAACCCCGAATGCCACGAGCGAATCCGATCGTCGGTTTCCGGCCCGGCCCAACCGGCTCAAAACAAGGGGGTCACTTCCAATTGAGCCCCTGGATCGACCACGTAGTCCGGCCCCGCCGACCAACACTCGTCGTTGATGAGGAATTTGCAGACGATCGGTGCGGTGGCGCCCATCAAGTCGATGGTCCACAAATCGCTGCCGACATTGACCATCGGAACACCAATATCCCAATTGAGCCCGGGTCCGGTGCCGCGCAGGAACAAGTGGTTCCCGAACCCGATGTCGACCCGCGCCGCGACCACAGTGAGCGTGCGTGTGTCGACTGCGGGCGCTGCCGCCGCGTGCGACGCGGGGACCATCGGCTCAGGCAACGTCGCCCCGACGGCGGCTGGGGCGGCGGCGGGAGCAGACTTTTTGGCGGCCCTCCGGGGCTTGGGCGACGGTGGCTTTGAGGCGCCCTCGCCGGTGATGGGATCGGCGGTCGACTTCTTCCGCGTTTTTTGGGAGGTGGCGTCGCTGGCGGCTTTTTTCATGGCGTGGATTGGGGATGACGTGATACCGGCCCGGGAATGACTCGGCGATGCGGTGGCCACCGCATTGGAGCAAGTCGCTTGCCATGTTCGGCCTGGCCTGCGCCGGGGGCGTCCGCAAGGCCGGTCACGGCAGTCGATCACTTCGAGAAGATCGCCTTAAAAAATTTCTGCATGGCCACCCATGATTTTTCATCGGCCTCCTTGTGATAGGCGGCGCCCTTTGAAGGGTCGTCACCCGCGGTCCAATGGGTAAAACTATGCACGGCGCCGGGGTAGGCGACGAATTCGTAACGCACCCCAGCCTCGTCCATTTCCTTCTTGAATCCATCGACTTCCGCTGGCGGCACAAAAGGATCGTCGGCTCCATGCAGCACCAGGACACGTCCCTTGACCGCGTTGGCATCACCCGGCGTCGGCGTGCCCAGACCTCCGTGAAACGAGATGACACCGCGCACTTCCGCCCCACTCCGGGCCACTTCGAGCGCCCCTGTCCCGCCAAAACAATAACCCATGGCCGCCAGCATTCCTTTTTCGACCTGCGGTTGAGCCGCCAACACGTCCAAGGCCGCCTTCAGCCGCTCGCGGTAGAGTGTCCGGTCTTCCTTGTACTTGCCGGCCATGGCCGAGGCGTCCTTGACCCCGGTCGGGCGCACGCCCTTGCCATAGATGTCGGCGCAAAAGGCGACATAACCGAGCTTGGCCACCATCTCGGCGCGTTTTTGTTCATATTCGCCGAGCCCTTTCCACTGATGAACGATGAGCACGCCGGGGTGCGCCCCCGCTGCCGTGTCGTCATACGCCAAAAACCCCTCGAACACGTCCGGGCCAATCTTGTATTCGATCACCTTGGTTCGAATGGCACCCAGAGCCGGCGAAGCCGCAAGCAGCACGAACCAAAGAAGCAGGAACGAATGCATGGAATCCTTCTACACCCGTCCGCGACCCAGTTCAACCATTCCCGGATGCTTCCGCGGATCCTCGTGAGATTGTTCGGTGGACGCCTGCCGGTGTTCGATTAGGTGATGGGATGTGCCTGAAACAGAGTATCATAGTCTGGATCGCGTTCCCGGCGGCGCTCTTCCGCACCCTCCCGGCAGCCGAGCCGGTCTTTGCCGATGTCTTTCGTTCGGGTCAGGACGGGTATTCGTCGATCCGCATTCCCTCGGTCATCGTCGCGCCGAGGGGCGCCCTGCTCGCGTTTGCCGAGGGACGGCAGCGCCCGCGGGATCAGGCTGAAAACGACATCGTGCTCCGGCGCAGCACCGATGGCGGCGCAACTTGGGGGCCACTCGAGGTCGTGGCCGAGGACGGCGCACATTCGCTCAACAACCCGACCGCCGTGGTGGAACGCCAAAGCGGCCGCGTCTTCCTCATGTACCAGCGCATCCCGTCCCACCTCGACGAACACAGCAAAGAGACGGCCACCGGCCACGACGGTCCCGACGTTTACCGAAATCTCCTCGTCTGGTCCGACGATGACGGCGCCACGTGGTCGCCGCCCCTCGACGTCACCCGTCAGACCAAACGGCCGACCGGAGCAACGACTGTCGCCAGCGGTCCGGGCATTGGCATCCAACTCACACGGGGTCCGCATGCCGGCCGGCTCATCATTCCCTTCAACGAAGGACCGTATTGGAAATGGCAAAATTTCGCCGTCTTCAGCGATGACCGGGGCCAGACTTGGACTTGCGGCGACAATGTGCCGGGCGCCTTGCTGCCCGACGCGGAACGGGGCGAGCGCAGCCAGATCAATGAAGTCCAGATGGTGGAGCTCAGCGATGGATCCGTTCGCCTCAACAGCCGGCCGTTCGCCGGCGCGAAGGTGCGCAAATCAAGCATCAGCCGCGACGGTGGCCGGACGTGGTCGCCGGTTGAGGATGTCCCGGAGCTCGCCTGCCCAAGCTGCATGGCCAGCATCCTGAGGTATTCGTTCGACGAATCGGGCGGCCGCGGACGCCTCCTGTTCAGCGGCCCGGACGGGACCAAACGCACCGCGGGCACCCTCAGTCTGAGCCCCGACGATGGCGCCACTTGGCCGCTCCGCAAAGTTCTGTGGCCCGGCGCTTTCGCCTACAGCGTGCTTACCCGACTTCCGGACGGCACGATCGGCTGCCTATTCGAGGCGGACAGTTACGCGCGCATCGTCTTTGCCCGCATCCCGATCGAATGGATCGATGCGCCCGCCAAGTGAGGCGCCGGCTGTCCGTATCCTCCTGAGCATTCGTGGCCTTGCGCGCAATTCATCCTAAGAACAGCGAGGGGAACCACGAAAGGCACGAAACACTCGAAAAACCAAGGCGTTGCCTAATTATCACCGTCCACCTGGTGGATGAGGATGTCGCTTGTTCTAACCCAATGAATTTTCGTGTGTTTCGTGACCTTCGTGGTTCCAATGTCCTTTTTGGGTTTAGCGATCGACCGCTAGCCGCAGCGCGCCCAGGGGCTCATCGATTGGAATGGAAAACAAGCCTCCCGGCTCCACGTTTACGTCCTCCCGCGTCCAAGACTTGAGATCACCGGACCGCTCGACCCGCGCCGTGATGGAACCCAGTGTCTCGCGCAACGGGAGCCGCCACTCCAATCGCCGCGAATCCGAGGAGAGTGTGGGCGATGGAAGGACGTTCGGGGTCCGTGGCTCGAAGCCGAGCACGAATTCCTGCAATCGCGAGATTCCGTCGCCATCGTGATCGGTCATGTCGTCGGTGCTTTCCAGGCTTTTGGGCAGGAACTGTTGGAGGAGCCAGTCGGCATACGGTCCATCACCACCCCCAGCTTCGGGAGGCGGGGCGCTGATGAAAACGTAGTACCGCCGGAGTCGGCTTCCCGCGACCTCGGCATACCCCACTCCATAATGCGTCTGCTCGGCGTAAAACTCATTCGTGCCCAGCAAATGCGCCCGATGCCCGGAGGATCCCAACCAACTCGAGAATTGCTGGGCCGCGGATCCCGCGCCACCACCAATGGATTCAATGTAGTTCGACGACTTGTCTGAACCATACCATCCCGGCAATTCATAACCAACCAGTTGCGCCACGCGATTCGGACCGAAGCCATCAGGGTCGACATGCGAAAAATAGTTTCGCCGCGCCAGGTCGAATGCCTTCGCGCGGGCCACCGCGTTCAGCACCGGATCATGAATCATTTCGGGGCGCTGCTGGCCGGTGTGCGTGCGGGCCAAATGGCCGAGCTCGACCTCGACACTGTTGGGTGAAATGGCGGCCGCCTCAGTGACCGCGCCGGCGGTCACGAGAAGGAGAATCGTGGTTTTCAGAAGTGTGGCTTTCATGAGGGTGAGCAGAGTCGAATTGAGTTGTGGGTGAGCAGAGTCGGATTGAGTTGTGGGTGGCGGTCGTCGATCGACCACTCGCTGCATTCACCGCGTTCCGGCAGCGCGCGTGACAGGCGAGACAGATAAAATGTTTTGAGTTTCACCCACGCGGCGGTTCAGGCCGCTGCCGGAACTGCCGTGACACGCAGCCGGCCGTATGTCCCGCCGGCCGGTGCGCCCGGCCGGGTTGTTGAAATCAGGGGAGTCTCTCAATCGCTTGACAGTCTCCGGCCGGTGCAGGCAGGATCGATCTGCGTCCCGCACCTGTCCCACCCGCCTGATTCCCATGCCCGACCCTCCCGAACCGGGATCCGCTCCCCGCCCAATTCTGCTCCCGCACACCTCCGAGCTGTCGGACACGCTGGTCGAGGGGGTCGAGGCCACCGCCGCCGGGACGAAGGCACCGGCGTCAGGCGGGGCTAAAGAGGTTGGCCGCGAAGGCGAGCGCTGGATTTCCCGATATCGACTGATCGATATTCTTGGGGAAGGAGGATTTGGTGTGGTCTGGAAGGCGCAGCAGGAAGATCCGGTGACCCGGGAGGTCGCGCTGAAGGTGGTGAAACCGGGGATGGCGAGCGGGGATATTTTGGCCCGGTTCGCGGCCGAGCGGCAGGCGCTGACCGTGATGGAGCATCCGAATATTGCCGCTCTGCTGGATGCCGGACAAACGGACGACGGCTGCCCGTTTTTCGTCATGCCGCTGGTGCGGGGCAAACCGGTCACAAAGTATTGCGATGAAGCCCGCCTCGACGTGCGCCGTCGGCTGGAGCTCTTTGCCGAAGTCTGCGAGGCCGTCGAACACGCCCACCGCCGCGGCGTGCTCCACCGGGATCTCAAACCCTCCAACATTCTCGTCGAGGAACTCGATGGCAAACCCACCACGCGGATCATCGACTTTGGCATCGCCAAAATGATGGATCCGGCAGGGGAGCGGGAACGGAACCTGACGCTGACTGGGAAGGGCATGGTCATCGGCACGCCCCAGTACATGAGCCCGGAGCAGGCCTCCAGTCAACCGGACCTCGACACGCGCAGCGACGTCTACGCGCTGGGCGCCGTGCTTTACGAGCTCCTCACTGGCACGCCACCGCTGGACGGGAGCCGGCTGAAGACGGCCTCGTGGGATGAAGTGCTGCGGATGATTCGGGAAATCGAGGTCGCGCGGCCCAGCTCCCGGTTGACGCCCGTTTCGGAGGCCATCAACACCCTGGCCGCGCGGCGGCAGACAACCGGGCGGCGGCTCGTCGAGTCGGTCCGGGGTGAGCTCGATTGGATCGTGCTGCGCGCGCTGGAGAAAGACCGGGAAAGGCGATATCCCGGAGCGGCGGCCTTGGGGCAGGATCTTCGGCACTACCTGAACGGCGAGCCGGTGTCAGCGGGGCCGCCCAGTGGTGTCTACCGCGCAAAAAAATTCCTCCAGCGCCACTGGCTGCCGGTCAGTGCCGCGGCGGCCGTCGGCTTCTCGGTGATCGCAGGCGGCGCGCTGAGTCTGTGGCAATGGCAAGCGGCGAAAACGGCCGAATGGGAATCGCTGAATTTGCGGCACGCGATCCTTGGGATTGAAGTGGCCGAAGCGGCGCGCGGCGGCGATCCCCGTGGAACACTGGACTTAATCGAGAAAGCGCGGCGCGCCGGCTATCCCGACGAGGATGCCCTGATCTTTTTCGAACTCGAGGCACTGGACGAACTCGGCGATCCCTCGCTGCCCGAGTTGCTGAACCGCCTGGACCGCTCGACGCTGTCACCCGCGCAGCAGCCCCGCCTGGATTATTGGCGCGGCGATCGCGCCATCCAGGACGGCCGGATCCAGGAAGGCCGGCAACTTCTCGAGTCCGCCTTGGCACGGGGCTTGCCGGATCTCGAGCAGGCATTGGCCCTCGGGCTGCTGAGCCCAACAGCCGCGGAGGCGATTACCCATTACCAAGACGCCGCTTCCCTGTCCCCACGCCGGGCCATGGTCCAGCGCAACTTGGTCCTGGCGTTGTTGCTCACCGGCCGGACGGATCAGGCGCGTGACCAACTTTTGCTGTGCCAGAGTTTGTTTCCCCAGTCTCGCGACTTTTTCGTGCTGCAGGCGCTTCTCGAGGCGTTTCAGCAGCGGCCCGAGGACGGCCTGGCCGCCCTCGAGCGGATCGCCGATCCAAACGACCCGGCGAAGGCGCTCTTCAGGCCATTGATCGAGTCGTTGGCGCGGTTCAGCCAGGACTTCGTGCTGGCCGTGTCCGGCAATCCACCCAAGATCGATTTTCTCGGTCAAATCAGGTTGACGACCGCCATCGGAAATTTCTCCGCGGCGGCGGGCGATGGAGGTTCGCTGCCCGGCTTGACGGGGCTGGCGCCCGCCCTCACCCAAGGTGCCCGCGGCATGGTCGACGGCTTGTGGAACTACCACCTGAACGACCGGGGGGAGAAGGCGGCCCAAATCTTGAGAGAAACATTGAAAATCAACGGGGAAGGCACTCTCTGGGCCTTGCTGGGATCGATCGAATTTGGAAAGCATCGGCACAAGGAAGCCGTAGAAGCTTTTCGCCATGCCCAAGCCGCCCCGGCCTTGTTCAAAGATGTCGCGGCCGTGGCACGGTTGATGGAAGGCGCGGCGGAAGCCGGCCGTTTCGGATTGCATGGCGTTACCGCTTCCCTGGAGCCGGCTGGCGCGGCCTTTCAGGACGCCTTCGAGTCCGACCTGCCCCCGGAGGTCTTCGAGTCCATCCTGAAATCCGCCCTGGTCCAGGACATCGCCCTCAAACTCCCCGACCGATTCCTCGCCCGCCGGATCGCCGCACGCCTGCCCAAAGACAGCCCGAGACAACTCGCCTTTCTCGCCAAAATCGAATTCGCCGAATCCAACCGAACCAAAGCGCAGGAAATCGCCGAGCGGGCCGTGTCGCTGCACCCCGGCGACACGAGTTTGCAGGATCTCGCCGCCTCCATTCGCGACGGCACCCTGGAGCTGCCGGAACCTGAATCGCCGCCCGCCCCCGAGCTCCCGAAGTAAGCGTGAAGCTGGAGGTGGGACGAGACCTCCCGGGCTCGTAAGTGGTGAAGGCGTGCTATCAGGGAACAGTCTCCACTTCTCGAGTGATAGTCGCGTGATTTACACCCGGAGACTTCCCGATTGCCGCGTCATTGCTCATCCCTTCTCTGGCTTGGGGCATCGCTTGAGAAGGCGAAGAACGGGCTTCTTTCACAACACTCCCACCGCCTACGAGCCCGGGAGGT